>PEAP01000204.1 GCA_002753665.1 Magnetococcales bacterium DC0425bin3 | reverse complement strand
CCAGCGCCAACAAATCCTGGCGGCTGGATTCCGCCTCCATGGCCTTGGTCTGGGAAGAAATCGGCAAGCTGTTCTTCTTCAAGCTGTTGCACTGGTAACGGGCCGCCGCGGTCCTGGCGGACATCCCCCCGCCAGGACCGCGCCTCGTCAGAGCCTTCCACTTTCCCCCTTCTGGTCCAGGCATGCTCTTCAACTCCCTGCCCTTCCTGCTGCTGTTTCTGCCCCTCACCCTGACCGGGTACTACCTCCTCTGGCGGCGGGGGGGACAGCGGGCGGCGTTCCTGTGGCTGGCGGTCCTGTCCGTCCTTTTCTACGGCTACTCCGACCCATGGTATATCGTGCTGATCCTCTTCTCCATGGGCAGCAACTATCTGGTGGAGCAGCGTCTGTTGGCCACCCACGGGGGGGCGCGTCGGGCCTGGTTCTGGGTGGGGCTGGCGGCCAACCTGGGATTGCTGGGGTATTACAAGTACGCCAACTTTTTCCTCGACAATATCAACGCCGTCCTCGATACCGGTTGGCGGCTCCCGGAGATCCTGCTGCCCATCGGCATCTCCTTCTACATTTTCCAGCAGATCACCCTGCTGGTGGATACCTATGTGGAGCGGCCCCGCACGGGCCATGGCTTTCTCTCCCATGTCCTGTTCGTCGCCTTTTTTCCCCAGCTGATCGCCGGGCCCATCGTCCACCACAAGGAGATGATGCCCCAGTTCGAGCGTTCCCCCGGAGCGCAATTCTGGTTCAACCTGGCGGTGGGGCTGTCCCTATTCGCCATCGGTCTGGCCAAGAAGGTGCTGATCGCCGACACCATGGCCCAAAGCGTCACCCCGGTGTTCGCGGCCGCGGCCACCGGCGATTACCAGCCCCATCTGCTGGAATCCTGGGGCGCGCTGCTCTGCTACAGCATGCAGCTCTACTTCGATTTTTCCGGCTATTCCGACATGGCGGTGGGGCTGGCCCACCTGTTCGGCATCCGCCTGCCCATCAACTTCGCCTCCCCCTACCAGGCCCGCTCCATCATCGAATTCTGGAGCCGCTGGCATGTCACCTTTTCCCGGCTGATCATGGATTACGTCTATGGCCCCCTGGGGCTGCACGCCATGCGCAAGGCCATCTTCGGTGGTCTCAAGGGGTGGCGGTACTTCCTGGTGGCGGTGGCCATGCCGGTGATGATCACCATCCTGGCCGCCGGTTTCTGGCATGGGGCTGGGTGGAATTTCATCCTGTTCGGGGCGATCCATGCCGTGGCCATCACCCTCAACCATGCCTGGCGGCGCCTGAAGCGTCCCCTGGCGCCGGCGCCGGCCTGGCTGCTCACCTTCGGACTGGTCACCCTGGGCTGGATCGCTTTCCGGGCCGACAATCACCAGGCCATGGTCGCCCTGTTCAAAGGGGTGGTCGGCCTGAACGGCATTGCCGTGCCCGTCTGGCTGCTGGTCGACCTCCAGACCGTCCTGCCCGGCCCCACCGCCTGGCTGGGGCTCATGGCCGGCGGACCGGGGGGGGTGAAGGTGGACCATCTGCTCTACGGCGTGCCTCTGCTGTTGGCCGCGGTGCTGTGGCTGCCCAACAATTATCGGATCCTGGCCCGCTTCCAGCCCGGTCTGGCCAGCCGGGGCTATCCGGCCACCGCCATTCCGGTTCCGGATTCGGCCCGGGCCTGGCATTGGGCGCCCACCTGGCCCTGGGCCCTGGGCACCGCGGCCCTGCTGGCCTGGAGCATGTTGAACCTCAACCGGGCCAGCGAGTTCATCTACTTTCATTTTTGACCGCCAGCAGCCCATTGATCGATGGGGCGCCGGCGGGAGGGATGCCCTGCCGAAAGCAATGGCTTTTTCAATTCCCGGCCAGGGGGGAGGAGGGGTCGCCCAGCGGGTCCGTTGTCCCGATGAGCGACTGCAGATGGGTGCGCTGCTGGGGGCTGGCGGCGAACTGGATGTTGTTGCGGCCCTGGGATTTGGCCCGGTAGAGCGCCCGGTCCGCGGCCCGGGTCAGGCTGTCCTGGTCCTCGCCGTCGATGGGAAACAGGCTGATGCCCATGGAGCAGGTCACGGTCAGCCGATGCTCCTCCAACTGGTGTTTGCGGGCCAGGGATTTCAGCATCTTGGTGGAAATCCGCTCCACCGGGCTGAGGTCGGTGAGATTGGTGAGGATGGCGGTGAACTCGTCTCCGCCCAGCCGGGCGACGGTGTCGCTCTCCCGCACGCAGGCCTGCAGGCGCCGTCCCACCTGCTGCAACAGCAGGTCGCCCATCGCATGGCCGAGGGTGTCGTTGATCTGCTTGAACCGGTCCAGGTCGAAACCGATCACCGCCACCAATTGCCGCCGCCGTCGGGCCTGGGCCAGGGCCTGCTCCAGCCGGTCCCGGAACAGCTGACGGTTGGGCAGCCCGGTGAGGGAATCGTGGAAGGCCAGATGCTTGAGCCGCTCCTCCGCCTCCCGGCGGGCGGTGACATCCCGGGAGACGAACAGCACCTGACCGGTCGTCCCCGGGGGCCGTGCGATGGGGACGGTCATGATCTTGGTGAAGGTGCGCCGCCCATCCTCCGGGAACTCCATGCGCTCCTCCACCTGGTTGGTCTGCTGCTGGAGGGCGGTGGCGGGCAGGCACCGGGGCGGGTCCGCGTCGGCACATCGGGGGCAGAGGGTGGGCCGTCCGGCCAGCCAATCGTGGCAGCGGTGTCCCACCACCCCGTCCCGGGGCGCGGCCAGCCGGTCCAGCAGGGCCTGGTTGGTCTCCAGAATGGTCAGGTCCGCGCCATCCAGCAGGACGATGACATCCTCCATGGCGTTGACCACGGTTTCGTTGAACATCCGCGCCCGCTCCAGAATGTCGCGCTGGCGGGAGATTTCGAGGATATGGGCCCGGGTGGCCAGGGCGATCTTGATCCGCGACTGCAATTCGACCGCCCGCACGGGCTTGCCCAGAAAATCCACCGCGCCGGCGTCGAAGCAGCGGGCGATGAGCTGCTCGTCCCGTTCGGCGGTGACCATGATGACGGGGATATCACGAAATTCGTCCGCCGCCATCAGCCGGCCCAGCAGGGTGAGACCATCCACCTCGGGCATGTTGACATCCAGCAGGATCAGATCGGGCCGGTCGGCCGCCAGCCGCTGGAACAGGTAGGGGGCCTCCAGCAGAAAATCGGCCTGGTGGCCGACCTGTTCCAGCAGGGGGACCACCTGCTCCACGGCTTGGCTGTCATCATCCACCACCAGGATCGTGGCCATGGGGAACCTGTTGCGGGAGAGTCCGAGAATGCCTGGCCCGGAGAGGCGTTCTCGCCTCTCCGGGCCAGGAGGGGTCTACCAGAGCGTTGAAAAAGCCATCCATGGCTTTTTCAACGTCGGGAACCGCAAGCAGA
>PEAP01000203.1 GCA_002753665.1 Magnetococcales bacterium DC0425bin3 | reverse complement strand
TGACCTGCTGGAAAACGCCCTGGACGCCATCATCACCACCGATGCCCAGGGCCGGATCCTGGACCTCAACGCCGCGGCGGAAACCCTCTTCGGCCATCCCAGGGCGGCCATGGCCGGACGAACCGTCCTGGACCTCCTGGAGTCCGCAACGGATCGGGAGCAGCTCCGCACCCTGCTGAAGACCGATGTCGGCAGCCTGTCCACGGGCCGGGAGGTCGGCCAGCGCTTCGAGTTCACCGGGCTGCGGGCCGATGGCAAACTGGTGGAACTGGAGGTGGCCCTGACCGCCGGGCTCAACCGGGGCCGGACCTTCTTCTTCCTGTTCGCCCACGACATCACCAGCCAGAAGAAGCTGCGCAAGTCCCTGGAGGAAACCCTGCAGGTCGCCGAGGCCGCCAACCGCACCAAGAGCGACTTCATCGCCAACATGAGCCACGAAATCCGCACCCCGATGAACGCGGTGCTGGGCTTCACCGATCTGGCCCTGAAGACCGACCTGCCGCCCCGGGCGGTGGATTATCTGGAAAAGATCGTCGAGGCGTCCCGCTCCCTGATGGGGCTCATCAACGATATCCTCGATTTCTCCAAGATCGAATCGGGTTTCCTGGAGATCAAACCGGTCCCGTTCGACCTGGGCCAGCTCCTGGACCGGCTGGCCAATCTGTTCAGCAGGCAGGTGGCCGACAAGGGCATCGAACTGGTCTTCCATATCCCCCCGGGATTCGACCTGATCCTGCTGGGCGACGAGCTGCGGCTGGAGCAGATCCTGATCAACCTGATCCGCAACGCGGTCAAGTTCACTGAAGGCGGCTCCATCACCGTGGCGGCCAAACCGGAGCCGGCCGGGTCCGGCACCCTCCGGGTGCGTTTTGCCGTCCAGGACACCGGCATCGGCATCGATCCCAGCCTGATCCAGGACCTGTTTCATCCCTTCGTGCAGGCCGATGGCTCCGCCACCCGCAAGTACGGAGGCACCGGGCTGGGGCTGTCGATCTGCAGCCGCCTGGTCCGGTTGATGGGCGGCACGATCACGGCCGACAGCCGGCCGGGTCTGGGCAGCACCTTCGCGTTCGATGTCCTGCTGGGAGTCCAGGGCCGCAACCGGCGGCAATTGCCGGAATTGCCCCGGGAATTGCTGGGCCGACGGGTGCTGGTGGTCGACGACAATCCCGTCGCCCTGGACCATCTGACCACCACCCTGACGGAGATGGGGTTCCGGACCCTGGGGGTCGATTCGGGCCGCAAGGCGGTGGCCAGCCTGAAACAATGCCAGTCCAGCGCGGACCCCTGCCACCTGGTCCTCCTGGACTGGCTGCTGCCGGACCAGAGCGGCATCGCCACCACCATGGAGATCCTGGCCACTCTGGACGCCCACGCCGCCCCCGGCCCGGTCCCCAGGATCATCCTGATGGTTCCCTTCGGGGTCGAGGAGGTGCGCATCGAGGGCGAGAAGGCCGGGGTGGATGGCATCCTGGACAAGCCCGTCACCCGGCGGCATCTGTTCCAGGTCCTTTCGGGGATGGCGGAGGAGCCGTTCCACGGCATCGACCGCCGCACCCGGGAAATCCTGGGCCCCGAGGACCGCACCGGCCTGCGGGTCGGGGGCGCCCGGGTCCTGCTGGTCGAGGACAGCCGCACCAACCAGCTGGTGCTGCGGGAACTCCTGGCCCGGGTGGGGGTGGTGGTGGATGTGGCCGAAAACGGCCGGGAGGCCGTGGCCATGACCCAGAGCTATGCCTACGACGCCGTGCTGATGGACATCGAAATGCCCCTCATGGACGGCTACCAGGCCACCCGCCTGATCCGGCGCGACCGGCCCCTGGGCACCCTGCCCATCATCGCCCTGACCGCCCACACCCGTCTGGACTATCGGGATGCCTGCTTCGAGTCGGGCATGGACGATGTCCTGGCCAAGCCGGTGCGCACCGAACAGCTCTATGGAATGCTGTCGCGCTGGATCTCCCTGGCCGAGCCCACGGTCGGCGTCAGCGTCTTCGCCCGGGACGACGATCCGCTGCCCCGGGTGACCGGGTTGGATGTCCGCTCGGGGCTGGAGCGGGTGGGCAACAACCGGCCGTTCTACCACCGGCTGCTGACCCGCTTCCTCGAACAGTATCGCACCGCGACGGCAACGGTCCTCGGCCTGGTGGCCGCCGGCGACTGGCCGGCCTGTGCCCGGATGGTGCATGCCATCAAGGGCAACGCGGGCAACCTGGGGGCGGTGGCGGTCTTCGAGGCCGCCGGGGAACTGGAAACCCACCTGCACGGGGCGGCCGACCCCGCGGAACGGCGGGCGGCCTCGACCCTGTTCGCCAACCGGTTCGCGGTCCTGCTGGATGGATTGGCCCAGCTGGGCCTGGCGGTCCAGCCGGCCGCCCGCGTCGAGGATACCGAGCCTCTCCCCCGGATCCAGGTCGATGCCCGGCATCTGGCGCCCCTGCTCCAGGCCCTGTTCGAGCGGGCGCTGGCCCATTGCATCGAGATCAAGGACCCGCTGGACCAGCTCCTCGCCCTGCTGGGGCCGACCCCCGCCGGCATCCTGGTCCGGGAGCTGGCCCGCCACTTCGCGGCGTTCCACTTCGAGGAGGCCGTGACGATCCTGCGCCGGCTGGCCACTCCCCTGGCCATCGACCTGATCGCCCGGGTTCCGGCCCGGCGGGAGGATGGGCGGGCGACGGTACTGATTGTCGATGATCAGCCGACCAATGTGGACATCCTGGTGGCGGTGCTGAAAGACTTCCGGCGCACCGTGGCCCTGACCGGCAAGGATGCCCTGGACCTGGCCTGGTCCGATGCCCCGCCGGACATCCTGCTGCTGGACATCATGATGCCGGAAATGAACGGCTACGAAGTCTGCCGGATCCTCAAGGAGGACGATCGCACCCGGCACATCCCGATCATCTTCGTCACCGCCAAGAAGGAGGTGGCCGACGAAACCCGGGGGCTGACGCTGGGCGCCTGCGACTTCATCAGCAAACCCTTCAACGGCGACATCGTCCGCCAGCGGGTGATCAACCATCTGGAGCTGAAGAAACATCGCGAGCTGCTGGAACAGCAGATCCGCCTGCGTACCACCGAAATGGAGAGCGCCCGGGACCGGGCGGAACGGGCCAACAAGGCGAAAAGCGAATTCCTGGCCAACATGAGCCACGAGATCCGCACGCCCCTCAACGCCATCATCGGGCTGACCGACCTGGCCCTGCGCACCGAACTGTCCGCCAAGGCCCGGGACTATCTCGCCCAGGTCGGCAGTTCCTCCAACGCCCTGCTGGGCATCGTGAACGACATCCTCGATTTTTCCAAGATCGAAGCCAACAAGCTGGTTCTCCTCTCCCGGGATTTTCCCCTGCGGGAGGTCCTGGACCGGGTG
>PEAP01000202.1 GCA_002753665.1 Magnetococcales bacterium DC0425bin3 | reverse complement strand
GCATCGCCGCCAGCGCCACCTTGGCCTTGAATGCCCCCGTATACTGCTTGCGAACATTGCCCATTTCCACTCCTCATGTTTTGGTGTGGTTCAGAGCTTAACACACTGTCCGGTTTTTGGGATCCATTATAGTTTCCAGGCTGTCAAGTCATCAGTCGGGCTTGCTTCAATGGACGTTTACATTTCATGAGCGGTTTTCAGCTTTGCGGTGAACGGTTACTGTTTTTTGACTATCTAAGCGCCATTAGTCCCACAGCCATTCCTTCACGGGGTTTCCATTGGCCCTTCTTGGCCAGCCAGCACAGTTGTTCATGGCACTTCGATGAAGGCAATATCACCCTTTTCCAAGGCTTCCAGAATGGTTGGCTCCAGACCCAGAAGCCGTCGGCCCGCCGCCTTCCAGGAGGGGTTGGGCTGGCGCAGACAAATCACTGGCGAGGGCGCTCCGAGAACAATACTAATCTCCTGAAAGTCCACATCTCGGGTCACGATGATAAAGTTATATGTTTTGGCGTAATTCCAGATTTCCCTGTCCGTGGCCTGGTCCATCTGCACCAGGGCCCGCCTGGCTGCTCCCGGGAAACCGCTCCTGAAGCATGGGCAACATGCGGCGGGACAGGTTCTGATCCAGAAACAGTTTCATGCTGCCGACACAATCAGGCCTTTGTGTTCCCGCTCGGCGGCATAGGCCAGACAGGCGCGGATATCCTCGACCACAAGCTCCGGGAAGTCTTTCAGTATATCCGTTTCGCTCATTCCGGAAGCCAGCATCTCCAGCACGTCATAGACTGAAATGCGCATGCCCCGGATACAGGGTCGTCCCCCTCTCTTGGCGGGGTCGAGCGTGATGCGTCCCTGGTCGTTCATGTTTGTTTCTCCTCTGAGCCTGTCGCAAAATGTGGTAGATTCTGCGGCGAAAGTGTACGCCGACCAACGCGGCCGCCCCCGTCAGCCGGATTGCAACCGTCCTGGCCAGAGCGTGGCGTGGGCAGGATCATGGGTCATCCGGTCAAGAACTGGCGGTCGGCGATGCGTCGCCGACCATCCCACCCACCGCCACCAACAGCGGACCAGCATCCACTTTACCGGATTCTCGGGAGGACGTTCAAGAATTTCATGGCGGTGCCGAAAAACCGTCGTCGGCCGGGAAGGGGCGGATGTTGTAAGCGGATCTTTGGATTGAAACATCCAAAGCTAATAAAATGAAACAATTAACTTATATAAATCATAAAAAAAGGCCAATGTTGTAAAAAATGCTTGCAATCTCCCGGTCACCGATCTTATAGTGTCCCCCGGAAACCGCAACAGGGGGTTGCGGTCACGCGCCAGAGACGACAGGGGCGATCATGAAAGAGAAAACGAAATACGAGACGCTGAGAGTCATCAAGGAGTTGAGCCAACGTCACCGCAAGGGGCCTTCCCTGCGGGAAATCGGCGATGGCCTGGGGCTCAACGGGGAAAGCGTGGTCCTCTATCGGGTCCGCATGCTGGAAAAGGACGGGCTGCTCAGCCGGTTGCCCCAGAAGCGGCGCTCCATCCGCCTCACCGCCAAGGGGCGGGAATACCTCGCCATCAATCATGTCCCGGAGGCCTGCCTGAAAGGCCTGATCACCCATTTCAATCGGCTGCTGGAGGAGCTGCGCGCCGTGGTGGG
The DNA here is from genome assembly GCA_002753665.1 of Magnetococcales bacterium DC0425bin3. GTDB lineage: Bacteria > Pseudomonadota > Magnetococcia > Magnetococcales > DC0425bin3 > DC0425bin3. The sequence goes on along the minus strand of PEAP01000202.1, from coordinate 1,721 downwards.
GGAAGCCCGGGAGTTGGGATTGACGGCCGGGGAGGGAGGCGTGCCATGACGGGCGGGATGTCCCGGGGACGGCCGCGGCGCCGCCGGTCCCGCTGGAACCCCAAACGGGTGGCCCAGGCCATGGAAAACGCCGCCGCCACCCTCATGCGCCTGCCGCCGGTGGGACCCCGGACCCCGAAGTCGTTCTGGCCCCGGCTGGCGCGGGATCTGGAAGCCGGCCTGCCCCGGCCCCGCCGCGACTCCCCCCCGCCCGACTCCAGACAGATCGAGGCCATGGACCGCTGCCTGGAATGGCTGCGCTGGCTGCCCCCGGATCAGGCCCGGCTGGTCTGGCTGCGCGCCGAACGCCGCCCCTGGAAGATGATCCAGGAAGAACTGGCCATCGGCCGCACCAAGGGCTGGATGCTGTGGATGACCGCCCTGAGCGAAATCTGCCTGCGATTGGACATGGAGAATGGCCACTCCCCCAGTCGAACCTGAGGGGTCCACGTCCACCAACGCCCCTCCCATGACCGCACCTCAGTTCGGCCGCCGCCTGCGTTCCCGGTCCACCCAGTGGGCCAGGCCCTGGGCATTGGTGTCCACGTCGGCGGCGAGCAGGCCGCGGGTGGTGATGTCGGCCCGGCCGCCGCAGGCGGTCCAGCGGGCCAGGAGAATCTCTTCCACCCCGCGGCTCAGGATGGCATGGCGGTCGGGCCCCGGCGCGCCCCGGTCCCGGGCCAGGGCCACGAAGGCGTCCAGCAGGGCATGCAGACCATCGGCCAGGCGCGGGGCGAAGGCCAGCGGGGCGTAATGGGTGAGATACAGGGTCCGCGGCCCCATGGCCGCCAGACGGTCCACGGTGGCATGGGCCGCGTCCGGATCGAACTGGGTGGGCGTGGTGGCCGGATAGAGCAGGGGGGTGTCGGGATGGTCGAACTCGGGATAGCGCAGGCCGAAGCTGTCGCCGGTGAACAGGCCGTCGCTGCGGTCATCGTGGATGCACAGGTGATGCCGGGCATGGCCTTCGGTGTGGAAGAACGTGAGGGTGCGATCCCCCAACGACAGGCTCTCCCCGTCGGCCGGTGACCAGATCCGCTCCGCCGGCACCGGCACCAGGCGCTCGAACAGCTGGTTGAAATTATCCTCGCCATACACCAGCCGGGAACTGGCCGTCAGCCGCTCGGGATTCTCCAGATGGGGCGCGCCCCGGGGATGCACCACCAGCCGTGCCGCCGGCAGATGCTCCAGCAAGGCCCCCCCCCCCCCCCCCCCCCCCCCCCCGGCCCGCCCCCGCCCACCGCCGGGAGCGCCCCCCGCCAGGCCCCCCCCCCCCCGGCATGGTCCAGGTGGACATGGGTCACCACCACATAACGCACCGTGTCCGGGGCAATGCCCCGGGCCTGCAGGGTGGCCAGCAGCCGGGGGATCCCCGGCGTGGTGCCGGTTTCGATGAACGCCGCCCCCTGGCGGCCCTCCAGCAGGTAGCTGCCGGCGAACCGCGGTCGCAGGTACTGGGTGTCGGTCAGGGTGATGGCATGGTCCAGCAGCTGAAATTCCGCGTCGTTCATGACTGGTTCCGTGGTTGAAAGCCCACCATTTCCGGACAAGCCTACCAGATCTAATGGCACTTAGATAAGAATTTTCTTTTGAGTTTCAGCGAGGTGTGACATCGGCCTCCTGATGGTGCATGATTCCGGGTTGGAAACCAAGGAAGCATGACCAGGCAAGGAGGCCGACGA
>PEAP01000042.1 GCA_002753665.1 Magnetococcales bacterium DC0425bin3 | reverse complement strand
AGCATCCCGCCCCCCGGTCGGAGGAGCTGCTGGCCGGCGCCCGAAAGCTGGGGCTCGGGGAGCTGGCCATTCCCCGTTACCTGCACTCTGTTGCCGCCATGCCCCGTCTGGGATCGGGCAAGGTGGATTATCAGGGACTGATGGCCTTGGCGGCGCAACTGGAACGTTCTACCCCCCCGACAGAACCGCCCGGATCAGATCCGGTCGCCTGAAGGCGGCGCCCCAGGACGTGATGCTCTGCCACAGGGGCGCCAGGCCGGCGCCGCGATTGACATGCCAGCCCACCATGTCTTCGGCCCCCGGAGCGGTGACGAACAGATTGGCCGGAGTCCAGGCCACCCAGCGCTGGCCATCGGCATGGGGGAACAGGCTCAACTGCTCCCTGCCGGTGAACAGACCGAACCAGCGGATGGTGCCGTCCCCCAGGGCGGCGATGACCCAGCGATGGTTGCCGGTGACATGCAGGCCCCAAACCGCCCCCGGCAGGTATTTTTCCCAATACTGCCGGCCGGTGGCGGCCTGGACCCGCAGCCGACGGCTGGTGCCCAGGGCCAGAATCTGGCCGGACGCATCGGTGGCCCAGGTCTGGGCCTGTTCCCCGTCGGCCAGCTCCACCGGCCGGTTGTTGACATGGATCTTCCCCGCCACCGCCTGCAGGGCAATCCCGCCCCGCTGCTGCTCCATGACCGGATCGATCAATCCCTGGGCCAGGGGTTCCACCGGTTCCATCCGCAGGCGTTCCAGGGAAAAGGCCCGGGTGGCGGCCTGTCCCGGGGCCATGGGGAATGCCACCGTGCGGCCGTCCTGGGAGGCCAGCAGACGCCGCTCGATCCCCTGGAACATCACCTGGGGCCGGCCATGGTGGAATCGGACGAACCCCTGGCTGTTCAGCACCCCCAGGGTGGGATCGGCCGCGGCGAAGGCCAACCCGCCGTCGGCCAGGGGCAGAATCGCCATGATCGCCTCCTCGGCCACCGGGATGTCCACAAAGCCGCCCCGTCCGCCGTTGGACCAGCGGCGCACCACCCGGCGGACCTGTTTGCGAAAAAATCCCCCAGCCAACAGCTGGGCGCCGTCGGTGGACCAGGCCACCACCTGGAATGACCCGGTCCCGCCAGAGATATCGGCACTGTACATCAGCCGCAGGGACTTGGGATCGAACACCGCCACCCCGGGACGCTCCCAGCCCCCCACGGCCAACCGTTGGCCATCGGGGGAAAAGGCGATGCCGAAGGGCACGTCGTCCCGGAAGACCCGTGCCTTGGCCTGGCGTTGCAAACGGGAATCGTACAGCCGGATGGAGCCATCGGCCCCCGCAACGGCCAGCCCCCCCTGGGGGCTGAAATCGATCCAGTTGATGGCGCCCTGGTAATCCGTATCCTTGAAAATCATTCGCCCGGAGGGCATCTGGAACACCCAGAGACCGCCCGAGTCCGCCAGCCCGACGGCCAGCAGGTGACCATCCCCGGAATACTCCAGATGATTGATCGCCCGGGGCAGTCCGGGAATGCGCCCCTTGATCTGGCCATCGATGGGATCGAACAGATGGATCACCGCCTGGCCGGTCATCTCCAGGCCGGTCGCCCCCCCGGCGGCCACCGTGGCGCCGTCCGGAGCCACCGCCACGCCATAGAGGCGCCCCTCGGCGCCGGAGGCAATGGGCACGCGCAGGATGTGCAGGGGTGTGCCCTGGGGCAGGGACCAGAGGCGCAGGGTTTTGTCGTCGGACACCGAGGCCAGAAAACGGCCCCTGGGATCGATGGCCATGCGACGGATCATGGCGGAATGCCGGCCGCTTTCGATGACCAGTTCCGGCTTCTGGCCATACTCCACCGCCTCCCCCCCCCAGGGAGCCGACAGCAACAGCAGGGCCGGCAGCAGGACGGCCAGCCGGCGGATGAAAGACCCGGTCACGAGATCCGTCCTTTCCAGTTACCGACGGAAGGTGGAGGGAGGCCTCCCCCATCCATCTAAAGTTGGATCTGGTCGCCGAAGGGCCATCCATGGCCGTTGGGCGACAGGATCCATGGCGTAGCGCGGCAGCACGGGTTGGCGTGGAAGCGGGCCGCCGGCGGTCATGGACCCGGCGGCGCCGTCCCGTCCAGGGTGACCCGCCGCCCGCGCCGTTGCGTCGCGGATCCTGGGCTGCCGTCCACGATCCCCAGGTTGGCCATGGTCAGATAGATTTCCCGGCTCACCCAGGCGTCCGTGGCGGCGTAGTGAACCTGATAGGGCTGCAGGTCGCCTTCTTCCCAGTTAGAACATTGGGCGCGCTTGGAAATGCGAAAGCCGAACAGGGCCGCCGCCATGCTGCGCAGCCCCCGGCTTTCCATGCCGGCGTTCTCGGCCACGACCCCCAGATCCAGAAACCCCCCCGGCTCGAAGGGAAACACCTCCTGGAGCTGGCGCACGTCATGATCCAGACCCACCCCCACCTTGAGGATCGTGCCGTCCCCCAGCAGGCCGGCCAGGGGCTCCAGGGAGTCCATCCGGGCGAGCTGGAACAGGAACACCTGCCCGGAGCCGGCCAACTGCACCAGGGAGGGTCGATAGGACACGCCCTTGCGAAAGGCCGGACGGGTTTCGGTGTCGAAGCCCAGAATCCGCTCCTCCCGCAACCGGGCCGCGGCCTCCGCGCCGGGGATGTCCCCCGGCACCAGGTGGATGGGACCCTTCCAGCGGCGCAATGGGAGCTGATTGACCTCCTCCTTGGTCAATTTTCTGGCATACTGCTCAGGTATGCCGTTGTTGTTCATGCCTGCCACCTTTCCTCTGATTGTCCTGGAGTCGGGTTGGTACCACAAAAACCCGGCCCAGGCAAACCGGCAGGCAAACGGTTGACAATCAGTTACTTGTGGTTACAAAATACCCTGCGGAACTGGTTTGGAACGGGCGGTCACCCCTCCAGGGTCTTGCCCTCCCGCAGCATGGTGGTCAGCTGGTCCGCCGGCACTGCGGCGCTGAAGAGAAAACCCTGCATTTCATTGCAGCGCAGGTTCCGCAGAATGGTGAGCTGGTCCGGGGTCTCCAGGCCCTCCACCACCACGGTCTGGTTCAGGCTGTGGGCCATGGCGATGATGGCGCTGACGATGGCGGCGTCCCCGCTGTTCTGATGGATGTCCCGCACGAAGGAGCGGTCGATCTTGAGGGTCTTGAAGGGGAACTGGCGCAATTGGCTCAGGGAGCTGTAGCCGGTGCCGAAGTCGTCGATGGAGAGCTTGACTCCAAGATCGTTGATGCGGTTGAGGATTTCCACCGCCCGCTTCACGTCCTCCATGATGGCGCTTTCGGTGATTTCCAGATCCAGATGGGTGGGATCCACCTGGTATTTCTTGATCAGGCGTTCCACCAGACCGGCCAGATCCTGACGTTTGAACTGCACCGCGGACAGGTTGACGCCCACGCGTATCGGGGGCAGGCCCATGTCCCGCCAGGCGGCCAGTTGGCGGATGGCGGTTTCCAGGACCCATTCGCCGATGGGCACGATGAGCCCGGATTCCTCGGCCACCGGGATGAAATCCGCCGGTGAGATCAGTTTCTCTCCCTTGGGTTTCCAGCGGACCAGGGCCTCGGCGCCGATCACCCGCCCGTTGGCCAGGTCCACCTGGGGCTGGTAGTAGAGCAACATTTCGTCCCGCTCGATGGCGCCCCGCAGGCGGTTTTCCAGGTCGAAGCGGCGCCGGGCGGTTTCGGTCATTTCGGCGGAAAAGAACTGGTAGCTGTTGCGCCCCTTCTTCTTGGCATGGGCCAGGGCGGTGGCGGCATGTTTCATGATCTCGCCGACCGAATCGCCATCCTGGGGAAAGAGGGTGATGCCCATGGCCGCGGAGACCTCCACCTCCTGCCCCTGGAGTTCCAGGGGCAGATGGAGGATTTCGTAGACCTTGCGGGCCACCACGCCGGCGTTGCGTACCGGCCCGGCGCCATCGTCCATGTCGGTGAGCAGCAGGGCAAACTCGTCGGCGCCCACCCGGGCCACCGAGTCGGATGTCCGCAGGCATTTCGAAAGGCGTTTGGCCACCTCGATCAGCATGCGGTCCCCCATGGAGTGCCCGAGGGAATCGTTGATCAGCTTGAAGCGGTCCAGATCCAGAAACATGATCCCGACGCTGACCCCCTTGCGGCGGGCCTGGGTGACGGCCTGTTGCAGACGGTCCTCGAACAGCACCAGGTTAGCCAGGCCGGTGAGGGGATCCAGTCCGGAACTGGGGTGGGACTCCGGGTCGTCGTGGCTGTCGACGGGCAGACTCCGGGTCAATTGACCGCTGTAGAAGCGCACCCGTCCCTGCTCCGGCAGCACCGCGTTGCACCGCACTCGCAGCGTCACCCCCTGACCGTCCTTGCGCAGCAGGCCCAGCACGCCCTGCCAGAACCCGCCGAACCAGAGGCCATCCACCATCCGATCCAGGATGTCTTCCGGATTGGCGGTCCGATCGATGAACCGGCGCACGTTCCTGCCGATCAGTTCCTGTCGATGATGGCCGAGCTGAAAGCAGAGGGCCTGGTTCACCTGCCGCACATTGCCGCGCCAGTCGACCACCACCACGCCTTCCGCACTGTCGGCGAGGATGATCTCCAACAGCCTGTTGTTGAACTGTGCATCCGCGCTTGCCATGCCATCCCCTCGCTTCGATGATTCCCTTGCCCCGATTCCCTCGCCCCCCGGGTCCCCGCAGTCTGCCGAAGGCGACTGCTGTTCTGTTCCAGGGTATCAAACAGCCCGTTGCCGGGAAAGCGCCCAGTGGTCAAAAATGCCTGCCCCCGCGGCACCGCCGCCCGTCCCCGGCCTCCAGATCACTTCAGCATTATTGCATGTTTTTTGCATGCCGTCCCGTCATTTCCCTTGATCGGCGCCGAACTCCGGCGTCAACGGCGCGGAGACCAATTCCATGAAGAAAGGCATCATTCTGGCTGGCGGCAGCGGCTCCAGGCTGTATCCGGCCACCTTGCCGGCCTGCAAGCAACTGCTGCCGGTTTTCGACAAACCGATGATCTATTATGGATTCTCCGTTCTGATGCTGGCAGGAATCCGACATGTTCTGATCATTTCGACCCCGGCCGACCTGCCCCGGTTCCGCCAATTGTTGGGGGATGGCGGCAATCTGGGCATGCGTCTCGACTATGCCGAGCAGGCAGCGCCCCGGGGGCTGGCGGAGGCGTTCCTCATCGGGGCGCCCTTCATCGATGGCGACCCGGTCGCCCTGATTCTGGGGGATAACATCTTCTTCGGCCATGGTCTGTCCGGGCGTCTGCAGGCCCAGGCCGGCCGCAACGACGGCGCCACCGTGTTCGCCTACGGCGTCAAGGACCCGGCCCGCTACGGGGTGGTGGAGCTGGACCCGGCCGGCCGACCGGTCAGCCTGGTGGAAAAACCCGCCAATCCCCGGAGCAACCTGGCGGTCACCGGCCTGTATTTCTACGATTCCCAGGTGGTGGACATCGCCCGTTCCGTCCGGCCCTCGGCCCGGGGCGAACTCGAAATCACCGATGTCAACAACACCTACCTGGCCCGGGGCGCCCTGCGGGTGGAACGGCTGCCCCGGGGCTACGCCTGGCTGGATGCCGGCACCGAACAGTCCCTGCTGGAGGCGGCCAACTTCATCGCCGCCATCGAACGCCGCCAGAGCCTGCGCATCGGCTGCATCGAGGAAGTGGCCTGGCGACAGGGCTGGATCGACAGCGCCCAACTGCGCCGGTTGGCCAAGACCATGGGCTCCTCCGGCTACGGACAGTATCTGCAGGAATTGGCCGATGGCGCTGCCCTTTAGCAGAGCGTTGCAAAAGCCATCCATGGCTTTTGCAACGTCGGGAACCGCAAGCACAGCTTGCGGTTCCCTAGCCCTGGCAATCTTGTTCATCTGCCAACCCTACATGGCAGGTGATGGTCGATGCTCCTATGCAGCAGAGATTAGAGACAAGGGGTCAAGGACCCTTCTTTCTCTCCAATATTCCTGTTGCCAATCAGGTAGTTAATTTCCAGATCGATGACGGCTTTGAGCTGTGCACTGGTCGCCTTGAAGCCGAACAGGCGGGCAACGCCGATGGCGGCCTCGTCACGGGTGGCGCCAAAATTAGCTTGGACGATGTCCATCACGGCGAGGCGTATCTCGGAGGGCGGCAGCATGTCGGGCTTGCGCAGGCCTGGAGCCTGGACGTCGGCGCGGTCCCGCACGCTGACCTCGGCGCCGGGGAGGACGTAGAAGCCGGCGTCCACCGTTAGGCGGCCATTGAACACTGCCCGCTTCAATCCGCTTTCCACCGCCGCCTTGATGCGTGAGCCGGTCTTTTGCAATCCCCACAGGCCGCGCAGACGATTGGCGATCTCGTCACCATGCACCGGTCCCTCCACGGCCACCACCTGTTCGGCCAGGGTCGCCAGGGTGGAGACGGGAACCTCAAGCAATTCCTGGCGGTCGGGAACCGGAAAGACGGCCTCGCGGTAAGGAAGGGCGGTCACCGCATCTTCGGACAAGCCGGGGGCCTGCGGCTCGTCACGTTCCCAGGTGACCAGTTCGATGGGGACGGCGCGTTCACGCTCTATCTCCCGTTCGCCACGCTCGTCCAGTTTGGCTCGCGCCACCTCAATGGCGGCCAGCACCTTGCGTAATTCGGCATCTGGTCGGCTGAACCAATCGGTACTCCAGATGCGGTGGATGATCCAGCCATGGTCCTCCAGTACTGACTGGCGCAATCGGTCGCGGTCGCGGGCGGAGCGCGATGAGTGATATGTGGCACCGTCGCATTCGATGCCAAGGATAAAGCGCCCCGGTCGCTCGGCATCGGCGATGCCGAGATCAATGAAGAAGCCAGCCGACCCCACCTGGGGCTCCACCTGCCAGCCATGGGCGGCGATGGCCTTGGCCACCTGCTCCTCGAATATGGAATCCATCTCGCGGTCGGTGATCACCGGCATGTGCAGCTTGCCAGTGCGGCAGAAGTGGAGGAAAGCCCTCAGGGCGGCGGCGCCCCGGCCTTTGGCGCGAGCCGGATCAATATCCTCGTCGGTGATGCCGGAGAACACCTCGCACCGGCGCTTGGCGCGGCTGATCAGCACGTTCAGACGGCGCTCGCCACCATCTCGGCTCACCGGGCCGAAGCCCATGCGGATATGGCCGGTTTTGGTGCGGCCATAGCCCACCGAGATGAAGATGACGTCGCGTTCGTCGCCCTGGATGTTTTCCAGGTTCTTGACGAAGAACGGCTCGGCGCCACCGGCGTTGAAGAAGTCCTCGGTTTCGGGATGGAGGCGGCGCAGATGTTCAATATCATCCAGGATGGCTTGGCTCTGGGCCTTCGAGAAGGTGCCAACCCCCAGCGAAAGATGGGGCGTCGCCTTGGCATGGCGGATGATAGCCTCGGCCACCGCCTTGGCCTCGATGGCGTTGGTGCGGGTGTTGCCCGCGTCGTAGACCGCCTCAGGCAGATGGCGGAAGGAAAGCCCCATGCCGGCCTCAGCGGTGTAAGGGCTGGGCACGATGTAGAGCTTGTTGTCGTAGAACTCGCGGTTGGACACGGCGATCAGCGACTGGTGCTTGGAGCGGTAGTGCCAGCGCAGCATGCGGGGTGGCATGCCCTTGGCCAGACACAGTTCCAGGATACTTTCGGCATCCGCCGCCTTGATGGTAGAGTTCGTGCTGCCTTCCTCCTCCTCATCCTCGTCGGTGCGGCTGTCGCCGGCGACACGAGCGAAGAAATTGGTCGGTGGCAACTGGCGGGTATCGCCCACCACAACCACCTGCCGGGCGCGGGCCATGGCCCCCAAGGCATCCACGGGCATGACCTGGGATGCCTCGTCGATCAGCAGTAGGTCAAAGTCTACCAGACCCGGTGGAAGGTACTGCGCCACCGAGAGCGGGCTCATCATGAACACCGGCTTGATGGCCTGGATGGCGGGCGCGGCCTTTTCCATCAGTTTGCGGATGGCCATGTGGTTCTTTTTCTTGGCGAACTCGCCGTTCAGCACGCCCAATTGTCCGATTCCAGCATTGCCCTGGGGAAGGCCGCGATGGTGGGCCTGGAAAACCTCGAGCAGCGCCAGTTTGATACGCGCCTTGTCGGTCTGGCGGAAATCCTCCACCAGCTTGCCGTGGGCGTCGCCGTCGAAGCGGGCGATGTCGGGATGAGCGGCCACCATGGCCCGGAATACCGCCTCGTAATAGGCGTGCTCGAAAGCGGGGATAACTTCGCCTGCCATGCGGCCATCGTGCAGACGCTCCACCAACGGCCCGATGCCGGCCACTCGCGCCTCGTCGGCCCGAAGACGATAGGTGATCCAGCGCGACAGATCCTCGCCGTGGTGCTGCCATAGCCTCAGGCGCGCCACCAGCGCCGCCATGGCAAGGTCGCGCACCGTGGGTACGCCAAACGCCACCGGGACGTCGAGCGAAAGGGCCGAGAACACTCCCGTCACCTCGTCGGACAAGCCGGACAGGGCTTGGCGCAACTCGGACGCCGCCATCGCCAACTGACCGGTATCTGAGACGCGGGCGACGATGGTGCGGAAGTCGGCCGGCAGGCCCCGTCCCGCCACCTCCTTGACCCATTCCACTTTACTCCGGGCCCGCTCCCAATCGGATTTTTCGTTTCGCCAATGGCTGCCGAAGGCGCTGCGGCCCAGTTCGGCCTCCCGCTCCAGGATCCTGGCCGCCTTTTGCCCGTCCATCAGGGTATCAAGCAGAGCGATGCGTTCAGGCAAAGCCTTGGGCATCTCGCGGGCCAGCAGCGACCGCATTGTGGCCACCGCCCGCCGGTAATCGCCATTGAGAAAGCGCAGCCAGGACGAGCCGTAAGCGGCCATATGCTGGCGGGCGAGGCCAACCTCGGCGCTCCAGGCGATTTCGGCCAGGGTGCCGTCAAGATTAAGGCGAGCCTGGGCGTGGATGGCGCCTTGCTCCACCAGTTCGGCGATGTCATCAACCCGCTCGCCCCAACAGGGAACGGCGACCGCCTGGCGATCCATGTCGGGCGCCTGGACGATGGCGTCGGCGATGGTGACCGCCTGCCCGGCCGCCTCGATGGTATCGGCAGGGTCGATCCCCAGCAGGGCCACCAGACGATCGCGGGCGGCCCCTGCCGCCTCCAGCCGTAGGGCCAATGCGCCCAGGCGCGGCATCAGCCGCTCCAGGTCCATGGGCAGAATGGAAGGCGCCATCACGCCGCGCCAGGGATGATCGGCGGGACGGCCGACCTCGGCGACCCGCTCAGCCAGTTCGACCAACAACCGTTTCCGCGACCGCTTGTCTTCCGGCGTCCAGTGCTCGGGCGAGGTCAGCTTGAAATCGGGCAGAGGTACATTGTCGCCACGCAGCCGCACCAGATGGCCGATCATGGCATAGAGCGTCAGTGTCGAGGGCTGGTGACGCAGATGCATCAGCTCGGCATGGGTGTTGAGCCGGTTGCGCAAGATGGTCAGCCGGTCGATCACCCCGGCCTCGGCGCCGTCGGTCAGGGGACGCCCTAATTCCTTGGTGCGGCGCAACTCGTCCAGCACGGCGCGCTTGTTGGCTTTGTTGCTGTGCAATTCCAGGCAGATTGCGCCCAGGCCGATGACGTCGAGGCGACGCTTCACCACGTCCAGCGCCGCCATCTTCTCGGCGACGAACAGTACCTTGCGGCCCCCGGCGACCGCGCCGGCGATCAGATTGGCGATGGTTTGGGACTTGCCGGTGCCGGGCGGCCCCTGGATCACCAGATTGCGGCCCCGCCGCACCTCTTCGATGGCCAGGGTCTGAGAGCTGTCGGCATTCATGACATGGATTTGGGCCGAGGGCGGGACGTGAGGATCGATCTTCTCGTCCTCGCCGATCAGCCCTTCCTCGGGCTCGAACCCGTCGCGCAACAGACCAACAAGGGTGGCGTTGAGGTCGAGACGTTTGCCTTCAGGCCAGTTGGCGGCATCAAGATCCCGGTACATCAGGAACTTGGAGAACGAGAAAAAGCCCAACACCATGTCGTCGGCATAGACCTCCCAGCGGGCTTGTCCGACCACGGCATCCCTCACCAGGGCGAGATAAGCGGAGATATCCAGTTCGTCGGACTCGGGGAATTCGGGCAGCTTCAAACCGAACTCGGACCGCAGCTTGGCCTCCAGCGAGATGTTGGGCGACGGATCCTCGGGCAACGCGCGCAGCTTGAAACGCTGGCCGGCGCTTTGGCGCTCGATCCCCACCGGCAGCAGCACCAGCGGCGCCCAGCGCTCAGTCTCGGACTTGTCGTCCTCGAACCACTTCAACATGCCGAGCGCCAGATAGAGACTGTTAACGCCCTGTTCCTCGAAACAGGCCCGCGAATCGTAATAGAGGGTGAGCAGGCGCTTTTGCAGAGCCTCGCTGGTCAGGATGGTCTGAAGCCGGGTATCGGAGTGGCGCTTGGCGATGCCGCGCTCATCCACCTCGTCGTCTTCGGGTTGGGGTAGCGGGGCGAAGTCGGGATCGGCGTCTTCGGCCAGATCCTGGTCCTCGGACGGGTCTTTCTTGCCCGCGAGGAAGGTGAATGACTTGGATTCCCGCACCATGAGGCGGAAGATTTCGGACGATGTCTCGTCCACCACATCGACGGTCTTGGCGCGCTTGGAATGCCGGGGCGTGTTGAGTAGTAGATTGCGAGTGGACAGGTCGAGCAACTCAAGCCGATTGCGCTCCAACTGCGCCGCCACACTTTCAGACATATGCATTGCCGCCCCCATGAAACATCTTGGCCGACATTCCCCAGATGACTCCTAAATTCGGCTCCGAATGTAGACAAACGGGCTTCGTTTTGGAACCATGAATCGCGTTTCCGCTTAAAAAGCGGATTTTTAGCCGCCGAGGCATGGCCGAGTTGCGTTTGCCGCTGAGTTTCGACTGTTTTCGCACCATTCAGGCACACTTCTGAGGTGATCCCTGCGCCGCGGAGCCTGCCGCTTTCATGCGACAGGCTCTTGGACAATTGACTTGACCGCTCGCCACCCTCACAATTCCAGCATTCCAATGCACCATCGGCGATCGGGTCCATGGCCAACAAAGCGTTCTCTCTCCTGCTGCGCGTCGCCCTGGTGGGTGGCTGCGTAGCCTTTCTGTTCAACGACCTGGACCTCAACGGGCTGTGGGCCGCCTTTCGCACTTACAACCCCTGGTTGCTGGGGCTGATCGGCGCCCTGGTGCCGATGGCCTTCCTCCCCCCGGCCCTGCGGCTGGTGTTCCTTTCCGATCGTCAGCTCCCCTTCAAAACCGCCTATGCCGGCTTCCTGCTCGGCATGGGCATGAACAACATCTTCCCGGCCAAGCTGGGTGAGCTGTTCAAGATCAGTTACTACAAACAAAAATCCGCCATCCCCATCAGCCGGGGCATGGGCATGGTGTTCTGGGAGCGGTTCTTCGACCTCAACGCCCTGCTGACCATCGGGGTCATCACCGCCCTGGCTCTGGAGAAAGCCCTGTTGTTGGTGCCCATTCTGTCGGTGGTGGGTGGATTCTGGGCTTTTCTGCTGCTGGATTATCACCTGCCCAACCTGGCGCGCCATCTGCTGCGCTTGATCCCGTTCGAGGCCGGCCGCGCCTTCGCCCGGGACGTGCTGGACCATCTGCGGGACCGGCTCCAGGTGCGTTTCCTGGTGCTGCTGGGCATTCATACCGCCCTGGTCTGGATCGGTTATTGCGCCATGTTCTATATCATGTTCAACGGGGTAGGGGGGTTGGGCCTCGCCACGGGGCAGGCGGTGGCGGTGTTCGCCATCACCTCCATGGGCGCCGCCCTGCCCTCCTCCCCGGGGGCCTTGGGGGTCTACGAGGCGGCGGTGGTGCTGGCCCTGGGCTGGTTCGGGGTGGCCAAGGAAGAAGCATTGGCCCTGGCCGTGACCTTTCACCTGATCCAGATGATCCCCATGATGGCCGGCGCGGCGTTCATCCTCATGGGCACCGACATCAATCCGTGGACGATGCTGCGGAACAAATCATTGGCGCAAGACGACACAAAGGACGCACACCATGGCGGATAGCGGCTGGTTGGAATTCCTGCCCCACTTCCAGGCGGTCATGGTCAGCCTGGCCCTGGGAGCGATCTTCATCGGGTTTCTGCGGATCCGTGACCAGGACCGGGTCGGGCACCGCAAGGCCATGCTGTCGGCCATCGTCTTCTCGGCCCTGTTCCTGGCGGCCTACCTGCTGTTTCACCTCTTCATCGGCATGCGCCCCTACCCGGGCGCCGGCTGGCTGCGGTCCCTGTTCTTCGGCATTCTCATCAGCCATGTGTTCATGGCGGTGACCCTGTTGCCGATGATCTTTCTCACCCTGCGCCACGCCTTCCGCTCGGACTGGGACGCCCACCGACCCCTGGCCCGCAAGACCTTCGCCGTCTGGACCTATGTGGGGGTGACGGGGCTGATCGTCTATTTCATGGGGCACCACCTGCCCTACGGCGGCTGAGCGGCGGCGCCACCCGGCGCGCGCTCAGAGTCCCTTGCCTTCCAGCATGGCCGGCGGCACCACCCGGGAAAACCGCACCAGCCCGTCGAACACGGCGTCGGCGATGCGCAACGTCAGGTTGGCGGCCACCTGGGCTTCGGCCTCCAACTGGTCCAGCAGCAGCAATTCCTCGTCCTCGGACAGGGCGACCGCCGCCCGTCGTGTCGCCGGATCGTCCTCCAGGGGCTCCAGCCGCCGGGCCAGGTACTCCTCGGCCGCCGCGTAACAGGGATGGGTAACGCCGGATTCCAAAACCCGGATCGCGGCATCGATGGAAATGAACGTGAGGTTGGACGTGGTCATGTCCCTATGATCACCCGGTGCTGATCCTTGCTGTGCATCCCGCCTGCTGCGACAGGCTCCTCACTCCTGATCGTGTTGCGGCTGGAATTCCTTGAGCAGATTTCATTGGATGAAGGCCATGGCTTCCTGTCCAGCAGGAACTCCCAGCCGCGTCTTGAGGTTTTCTTGATGTCTGATGTGGGATCGCCTATAGTGGATGGTTGTGGTCCTTGTACACCGGCCTTCCGCCTTCGGGTCCCATGTCCGCACCGGTCAACGAACTCACCTTTTCGCGTCTGCTGGTTCTATCGTTCGCGGCCACCATTCTGACCGGGGCCGTTCTCCTGATGTTGCCGATCAGCCGGGTCGGCGGGGCTGACCCGGTCTCCTGGATCGACGCCCTGTTCACCGCAACCTCCGCCGTCTGCGTCACCGGCCTGACCGTGCGGGATACGGGAACGGTTTTTTCCCTCTTCGGCCAGGGGGTGATCCTGGTCCTGATCCAGGTGGGGGGACTGGGGTTTCTCACCCTGTCCACGTTCTTCATCACCCGCTTCCAGGGCCGGCGCAAAGGGATGAGCCTGCAGCACCGTCACCTGCTGGAAATCTCCCACGGCTCCGTGAACGCGGTGGCTCCCAGCCGGCTGCTGGTGACCATTCTATGGTTCACCTTTCTGGTGGAACTGGCCGGGGCGGGGTTGTTGTTCATCCATTATGCCCGGACCCATGCCGGCGCCGAGGCGGTCTGGCTCGCCGTGTTCCACGCCATCTCCGCCTTCTGCAACGCCGGCTTCGCCCTCCATGCCGACAGCCTGATGGGGGTCCGCAACGATCTGCTGGTCAATGGCGTGATCATGGTCTTGATCGTCGGCGGAGGCTTGGGGTTTCTGGTGGTGGCCGATATGGGGTTGTGGCTCAAGGAACGGCTCGCCCGACGGCGCAGTCAGCTCTCCCTGCATTCCCGGGTGGTGCTGCGCACCAGCGCCTGGCTCATCCTGGTCGGCGCCGTTCTCATCGCCCTGGTGGAAGGCGGTGGGGCCGCCATGGGCCGCGACCCCGGCTCCGTCACCCTGGCCAGCCTGTTCCTCTCGGTGACCAGCCGCACCGCCGGGTTCAACACCGCGGATACGGCCCAACTGACCGGAACCACCCTGTTTTTGGTCATCCTGCTCATGGCCATCGGCGGATCCCCCGGCTCCACTGCCGGGGGGATGAAAACCACCACCTTCACCGTGTGCATCGCCCTGCTGACCTCCCGGGCGCGCAACCGCCCCCGGGTGGAATGGCTGGAGCGCTCCATCCCGGACGAAACCGTCACCAAATCCCTGTTCGTGGTCACCGGTTATGTGCTGGCCATCCTCTGCGGCCTGCTGCTCCTCCAGCTCACCGAAACGGGGCAGCAGCCGTTCAACCAGGCGGAGGACAACCGCTTTCTCGCCTATCTGTTCGAGACGGTCTCGGCCCTGGGCACGGTGGGACTGTCCACCGGCCTCACCCCCACCCTGTCCACGGCGGGCAAGCTGGTGATCTCCGTCCTCATGTTCGTGGGGCGGGTGGGACCGCTGCTCATCGCCCTGGCCGTGGTGGGCAACGCCCCCCAGATTCGTTATGCCTTTGCGGAAGAAAACGTCAATATCGGATGAAAGGAACACCCTCCATGCCGGATACCTTTCTTGTGGTGGGACTGGGCACCTTCGGCAGCCGGGTGGCCCGGGCCTTGTACCGGGGCGGGGGCTATGTGCTGGCGGTGGATCGGGACGAGGAGCGGGTCAATGCCATCCGGGAGGATGCCTCCAAGGCGGTGTGTTGTGATGCCATCAACGTCGAGGCCATGGCGGCAGTGGGGGCCTTCGACGTGGACATTGCCATCGTCGCCCTGCGCAACCACTTCGATGGCACCGTGCTGGTGACCCATGCCCTGCGCAAACACGGCATCACCCAGATTCTGGCCCAGGTGGACAACGAACAGCAGGCCGAGGCCATCCAGGCCTTCGGCGCCAGCGAGGTGATCTTTCCCCCCCGGGACATGGCCCTGCGCCTGGCCAAACGGCTGCTGCAACCAGACCTGGCCGAGAGCATCCCGTTGGGGCATGACGTGGCCATCATCGACATCCCCTGCCCCAGGATCTTCACCGACCAGACCATCGGCGGCCTGGCCCTGCGCACCCACTATGGCGTCAACCTGATCGGCATCCGCCTGGCCGATCCCCGCAAGGGCGGCCAGGAGAGTTTCCTCATCAATCCCGCCCCCGATACCCGCCTCCAGGGCGACTTTCAACTCATCCTGCTGGGCACCCTGGAGCAACTGGCCAAGATCAAAGCCCTGCCCGGGGCACCCGGCAAGGGACCCTCCACGCCGTCATGATGCAGGCTGTCCGTTGACAGACCGGACAAGGATGGTGATAATCCGCCTTTGCCGTTGATCCCAACTCCATGTTCTACCGTGGAAGCCGGGAAGCGGCTTTCATCGGTGGAAGGTGGAGGGAGGCCTCCCCCATCCATCAAAGTTAGACAGGAACGTCACTTCCTTGTGAGGTCATGCCCATGCGACGCCGTCCCTTGATTGCCGGAAACTGGAAAATGAACGGGCTGGTCGAGACCGCCCTCGAGCTGGTCGATGGAATCGGCTCCGGGCTCTCCCAACGCGAAGGCCGCCAGACGTCGTGCGAAGTCCTGGTCTGCCCCCCGTTCACCGCCATCCAAACGGTCAACAAACAGCTCAGCGCCAAGGGCTACAATATCAAACTGGGCGCCCAGAACATGGCCATCGAGGAGCCCGGCGCCCGGACCGGCGAAGTGTGCGGCATCATGCTGCGCAATGTCGGTTGCCACTATGTGATCCTCGGCCACTCCGAGCGCCGTCAGTTCTACGGCGAAACCAACGAAATCGTCGGCAAGAAGACCGCCTCGGCCTACCGGGACGGCCTGGTGCCCATCGTCTGCGTGGGTGAACTCCTGGAAGAGCGCGAAGCCGGCCGCACCATTGCCGTGGTCCGCGCCCAGCTGGACGCCGTGATGCCCCACCTGCCGGAAGAGAGCGGCAAGCGCAACAACCTGGTGATCGCCTACGAACCAGTCTGGGCCATCGGCACCGGCAAGGTCGCATCCCCCCAGCAGGCCCAGGAAGTCCATGCCTTCATCCGCGGCCATCTCTCCGAGAAGCTCGGCGCCGACACCGCCTCCCGCATCCGCATCCTCTACGGCGGCTCCATGAAACCCAGCAACGCCAAGGAACTGATCGCCCTGGAAGACGTTGACGGCGGCCTGATCGGCGGCGCCGCCCTCAAGGCCCAGGATTTCCTGGGGATCATCGACGGCGCAGCCTGACCGGAAGACCCTCCGCGGCGGCCCCCGGCCCGGGGCCGCCGCCGGACCCCTGTTCATCCATCGACCCTCAACCCCCGGCCGCCCCGGAGTTCCGCATGACCCTGATCCTCACCGTGATCCACATTATGGCCGCCCTGGCCCTGATCTTCGTGGTGCTGGTTCAAAAAGGCAGCGGCGCGGACATGGGCGCCGCCTTTGGCGGCAGTTCCCAATCCCTGTTCGGCGCCCGGGGCTCCGGCAGTTTCCTCGGCAAGCTCACCGCTGTCCTGGCCACCGTCTTCATGGTCACCAGCCTGACCCTGGCCTTCTTCACCACCCGGGACACCGGCGGTTCCGATTCGGTGATGCAGCAAAAAATCGCCACCACCCCCCAACAGGTCCCAGCCCCCACCGGCGATCCCCAATCCCCGGCCACCCCGACGGGCGCCGAAATCCCTCTGCCCCCAAAATCCGGGACAGTGGACACGGCAGCCCAACCGCCGGTCAACGCCAAACCCATCCCCGGCTTCGACGACACCCCCGCCGCCAATCCCAAACCGGTAACTGATTCGAAACCGGCGATCGATTCGAAACCGGTAACTGATTCGAAACCGGCGATCGATTCGAAACCGGTAACTGATTCGAAACCGGCGACCGTGGCTCCCGAAAAAAAATCGGAATGATTCCCTCCTCGTATTGGACCGACCCTGTGCCGTCACGCCGCAGCACGGGGTCGATGGCTTTGTGTCCTGATTGATATGGGGATCCATATATAATATTGACCATATATATGGTTTGAGGTATATTATGGCCATGCATCCGGAAATGTCGTTCCTGCAACCCGCGACCCTGTTCAAGTCCCTGGCGGACGAAACCCGGTTGCGCTGCCTGGTCTTGCTGGAGTTGGAGCGGTCGCTGTGTGTCTGCGAGCTGGGCTACGCCCTGGGCGAATCCCAACCCAAGATTTCCCGCCATCTGGCCCTGCTGCGGCAATCCCGGATGGTGCTGGACCATCGGGAAGGGTTGTGGGTTCACTACCGCATCAATCCGACTCTGCCGGACTGGGTCCGGGAGGTCCTCCGGGCCATGGTGGCGGGCAGCCACGGGTTGGATCCGTTCCGGGACGATCTGGAACGGTTGCGGACCATGACCGGCCGGCCCGGCCGTTGCGCCATGGGCGCCGCGGGGCCGGCCGATGGAACGACGTTGACCGGAATCACCTCACCCTCTGGGGGATTGTCCGCCATGACGAACAAAATTTTTGGTGTGCTGTTTCTTTGCACCGGCAACTCGGCTCGCAGCATCCTGGCCGAAGGAATCCTCGGTCATCTGGGGCATGGCCGCTTCCGGGCGTTCAGCGCCGGCAGCCATCCCACCGGCCGGGTCAACCCCCATGCCCTCAAGACCCTGGAGACCGCCGGCATTGCCACGGATGGTTTCCGTTCCAAGAGCTGGGAGGAATTCAGCGGCCCCGGGGCACCCGCCATCGATTTCGTGTTCACCGTCTGCGATCAGGCTGCCCAGGAGGTCTGCCCGGTGTGGCCGGGGCATCCGGTCACCGCCAACTGGGGGGTGTCGGATCCGGCGGCCGTGACCGGATCCGACGTGGAAAAGGCCGCTGCCTTCCTCGAAACCTTCCGCATGCTGCACCGCCGCATCAGCATCTTCGTCAATTTGCCCTTTGCTTCCCTGGACCGCCTGAGCCTGCAAACCCGGGTGAACGATATTGGTCGGAGCTGACCATGGGCGCGACCAAGGCGGGCATGGGCTTCTTCGAACGCTATCTGACCCTGTGGGTGGGACTGTGCATCCTGGGCGGAATTCTCCTGGGCAAAGTCGCGCCCGATTTCGCACGGACCATGGATGGCATGACCTTGAACGTCGATGGCGCCCCCATCATCTCCATTCCCATCGCCATCTGTCTGTTTTTCATGATGTATCCCATCATGGTCAAGATCGACTTCGCCGAGGTGGTCCAGGCCGGCCGCTGTGGCCGGCCGGTGCTGCTGACCCTGGTGATCAACTGGGGCATCAAGCCCTTCACCATGTACGGCATCGCCCTGCTGTTTCTCGGCGTGCTATTTCTGGGGATCATCGGCCCCGAGGCCACCGATCTGGTCAAGCTGCCCTTTGGGCTGGATCTGCCGGTGGGCGCCCGGCATGGGGCGGGCACGGTTGTGATGCAGGAGGGAGTCAGGATGCTGGAGATTCCCCTGTGGCGCAGCTATCTGGCCGGTTGCATCCTGCTGGGAATCGCCCCCTGCACGGCCATGGTGCTGGTCTGGGGCGCCCTGGCCCGGGGCAACGAGGGACTCACCCTGGTCATGGTGGCCATCAATTCATTGACCATGCTGGTGCTGTACGGACTGCTGGGTGGTTACCTGCTGGGGGTGGGACGCCTGCCCATGCCCTGGCAGGCGTTGCTGTTGTCCATCGGCGTCTATGTCGCCCTGCCCCTGGCGGCGGGCATCGGATCGCGGCGCTGGATCCTCCGGGTCCGGGGGGAAGTCTGGTTCCGGGAGCGGTTCCTGCATCTGCTGACGCCCATCACCATTGCGGCCCTGCTGCTCACC
Source organism: Magnetococcales bacterium DC0425bin3 (assembly GCA_002753665.1). GTDB lineage: Bacteria > Pseudomonadota > Magnetococcia > Magnetococcales > DC0425bin3 > DC0425bin3. The sequence goes on along the minus strand of PEAP01000042.1, from coordinate 7,069 downwards.
CTGGTGCTGTTGTTTTCGTTCAAGGGCGCCATGATCGTGGCCCAGCCCCTGACCATCCTCTGGATCGCCATCCCCCTGCTGCTGCAAACCCTGCTGATCTTCGCCCTGGGCTATGGGCTGGCGCGGCTGCTGGGCCTGAGCTACCGGGATGCCGCCCCATCCGCCATGATCGGCGCCTCCAACCATTTCGAGGTGGCCATCGCCACCGCCACCATGCTGTTCGGCCTGTCCTCCGGCGCCGCCCTGGCCACGGTGGTGGGGGTGTTGATCGAGGTGCCGGTCATGCTGCTCCTGGTGCGTTTCTGTCTCAACACCCGGACGTGGTTCGGAGGGGACGGATCTTGACCATGATCAGCTTGCCGTCGCCATCCCGGTAGAAATCCGGCACCACGATGGGATCGATATAGCCGGAGCGGACGTAAAACTCCCGGGCGGGGCTGTAGCTGTCCAGGGTGGAGGTTTCGATATAGATCCGCTGGGCGCCCTGGTCCCACATGGTCTGCTCCACCCGGTGCAGGAGGTCGGAGCCCAGCCGCCGGCGCTGCCAGGCGGGGGCCACCGCGATCCAGTAAAGGTCGTAGCGCTGCTGGGTGGCGGAGATGGGACCAAAACAGGCGTACCCCGCCAGGACCTGATCGGACTGCTCCGCCAGCAGAAACTGATAGCCCGACGCTGCCCCGAATTGCAGGCGAGCATCCACCAGCTCCACCGCCAAGTCCACCTCTTCCGTGGTGAAATTGCCCGCTTCCCGGGTCAGGACGCGGATGCCTTCCAGGTCCGCCACGGTCATCTCGGTGCGCCAGGTCAGGGCCGAAGCGGCCGGGGGGACCGGGGGATTGGAGCGACGCTTGGGGTCAATGCTCATGGTCAAAACCTTCATCCCCATCCATCAACGTCAGGAGAAGACGGACGGGCCGATCGCAGAATCCGCTCCAGCAACGGGCCGGCGGTATAGCCCTGGCGGACAGCGGCCGCCATGAAACCGGCGTCGGGGGCGAGACAGGGGTTGACGTTGATATCGATGATCCAGGGCTCCCCATCTCCATCCACCCGGAAATCCACCCGAACGTACCCCTTCAGGTCGAACACCGCCCAGACCTGACGCCCCAACCCGGTCATCCGCTCCAGCAGGGGTTGGTCATGCCCGGGAAAGTCGAACCGACGCTGGGTATGCCGGCTGCCGAAACTGCTGTCGTCCCACTTGTCGTCGTAGCCCAGCATGTGGGGCTTGCCGTCGGGATAATCCACGAACACCATTTCCGCCGGCGGAAACGCCTGCACCCCCTGGTCGGTCTCCAGGAAGGCCAGATTGAACTCCCGGCCGGCGATGTAGGCCTCGGCGAAAAAACGTCCGCCGAAGCGCTCCTGCCGGCGGCGAATTTCCGCCGCCGCCCGACCGGCCGGCACCAGGGCATTTTCGTCCATGCCCCAGGATCCATGTTCCCAGACCGACTTGACCAGGACCAGGTCGTTGGCCTGGTCCACCGGCCAAACGCCGGTGGACCAGGCCGGGGTCGGCAGGCCCTGCTGGTGCAGAATCCGCTTGCAGGTCAGCTTGGAGTTGGTCTGGGCCATGGCGATGGCCGGGGCACCGGTGAACGGCAGATCCAGCCGTTCCATTGCCCGCGCCACCCAATGGGCCTTCCGGCCCGAGCCCTGCAGGCTTTCGACCAGGTTGAACACCACCCGGGGACGGGTGGCGACCAGGGACCGCAAGCTCTGCTCTGGCTGGGGACCGAGGGCCACGATCGTGGTACGGAAGCCGCAGTCTTCCAGGGTGGCCGCGACGAAGCGGGCCTGGACCAGGGTGTCCTCTTCCGAGGCCGCGGTCCCCCAGGCATCATGGAGGACCGGGACATACGGCGCTGTCATGCCACGGTTCCGGAGGATTGGCCTTGCAGAACGCCCTGGCGGGATTGCAGTCGCGCCCAGCCGGCCTCCACGATCTCCCGCAGGAGGGTGTCGTAGGACAGACCCGCCAGTCCGGCCAGGATGGGCAGGTCCGAATGGATGGAATTCATGCCCGGCAGGGGGTTGACCTCCAGGAAGCACGGGGTCCCCTCGGCATCACAGCGGAAATCCAGGCGGGCCATGTCCCGACATTCCAGGACATGATAGGCCTGCAGGGCCAACCGGCAGGTCGTGACCGCGGTGTCGTCCTCGACCTTGTGGTACCGGACCCGGGTCTCGAAATGTTCCTTGTTGCTGAAGGAATACACCCCATCCTGGCTGGCTTGGCCATGGAGCAGCACCTCCATGATGCCCACCACCCGGGCGCCGGGGCCGTTGCCCACCACGCCCACGGTGAACTCCCGGCCCGGCAGATAGGATTCCACCAACACCGGCTGGTCGAACGTGCGGGCCAGCGCCTCCGCCCGGGGGCGGAGCTGGTCCAGGGATTCGACCCGGGAGGCCCGGTCGCAGCCTTTGCCGGTGCCCTCCCAGGCGGGTTTGATGAACAGGGGGGGGACGAGGGCGCCCTCCTCCTCCCCCGGCATCGGGTCGGTCCCCTGGAACGGCCCCCCGACCACCGCGAAGGGCGCGGTGGGAATGCCGGCCGCCCGCACCAGCCGTTTGGCCACCGCCTTGTCCAGGGTGGTGGCCATGGTCAGGGGGTCGGAGAAGAAATAGGGTTGATCGAACAGTTCCAGCAGGGCTGGAACCTGGGCCTCCCGGGAACGCCCCCGAAGGCCCTCGGCGATGGAGAACACCGCATCCCAGCGCTCCCCCGCCACCAGCCGGACCGCCAGGGCCCGGCCGTGGCCCACCCGGTCCACCTGGTGACCGAGGCGAGTGAGGGCTTCATCCAGCATCTGGATGGTCTCCAGGGTGTCCAGTTCGGCCACCTGTTCCAGGGTACACCCCTGGGCCAGGTAGTCGTCCCGCAAGTCGTACACCAGGCCGAGGCGCATCAGCGGGCCTCCCCGACCTCTGGCGACAATCCGGGCTTTACCGTGGAAGTCGCGACGCGACTTGCGCTGGAGGAGGGTGGAGGGAGGCTTCCCCCATCCTTCGCGGCTGCGGTATCGGGATACTGGCAGATGCGCCCCTCGTAGTTGTGCAGCAGCAGAGTATCCTGATCCCACTGGGGCGGCGGACCGGGGAGGAGGGGAATCTTGCCTCCGTTGTCTGGAGCGTCCACCACATAGTTGGGCACCCCATAACCGGTGGTGAACCCGCGCAGGGTGCCGATCAGGTCCAGCCCCACCCGCACCGGGGTGCGGAAATGGGCCGAGCCGGGAATGAGATCGCACTGATAGAGATAATAGGGCCGCACCCGGCGTTTCAGCAGCCCGTGCATGAGCCGCTTGAGGGTATCGGGGGTGTCGTTCACGCCGCGCAGCAGGACGGTCTGGCTGCCCAGGGGCACCCCGGCGTCGGCCAGGCGGGACAGGGCTTCGGTGCTTTCGGGGCCCAGTTCCGTCGGATGGGTGCAGTGGATGCTCATCCACAGGGGGCGAAACCGCTTGAGCTGCTTGACCAGGGCGCGGGTGATGCGCATGGGCAACACCATGGGCACCTTGGTGCCGATGCGCACCATGTCCAGGTGGGGAATCCGGCCCAGGCGCTCCAGCAGATAGCCCAGGGGTTCATCCTCCAGGGTCAGGGGGTCGCCGCCCGAGATCAGCACGTCCCGGATGACCGGGTGGGCGGCGATGTAATCCAGGGCCACATCCCAGCGGGCACGGGTGTTGGCCACCTCGTCGGAGGCACGGCCCACGATCCGCGAGCGGGTGCAATACCGGCAATAGGTGGCGCAATGCCCGGTGGCGAGGAACAACACCCGGTCGGGATAGCGATGCACCAGTCCTGGGGCCACGGTGCGATGTTGTTCCCCCAGGGGATCCGGAATCTCTTCCGGAGCGGTTTCCAGCTCCGGAGGTACCGGGATGTGGGTGCGGCGCAGGGGATCGTGGGGATTCGACGGATCCATGAGCGCGGCGTAATGAGGGGTGATCCCCATGGGGGGCTTGTCGGATTCCAGGAGGGTCAGGGCGGCGCGTTCGTCGCTCGACAACTGGAAGATATCGTTCAGGTCGGCACTCCGCCGGAACCGGTGGCGCAGCTGCCAATGCCAGTCGCACCAGTCGGCCAGGGAATGTTCGGGAAAATGGCGTCCCAGGAATTCCCGGGCCGCTGCGCTGATGGGAAAGTTGGCGCGGCGCGAGCGCCGCATTCCTTGGGTGGAGGGACGGATTTCGATCCCTGCAGTACTGCCGGGGGGCTCCTCGTCTTCATCCCTGGGAGGAGAGTCGGCTGTGGATGGACGCCGGTCGGGAGAAATGGCGAATCCCTGGTGAGGGAGGCCACCGCCGAGGCCGGACAGGCGGGTTGCGCCTGTGGTGGAACTGTTTTTCATTGTCGTGGCCACCGAAGACAAAACAAGGCGGGAGCCGTCGCGCGCCGATCGCCGTTTCTAGCGCCCCCACCTGCATGACACCCCTATTAGACCAAGCCGATACCATTGGCAAGATTTATTTTTGGTCTCGCCGAATGTTTGAATCCGACCGGTTCCAACAGGGAATGAACCATATGAATTAATTGAATTTACAGTATATTATCCATCCCTGATCCGCGAACCATACCGCAAGCTTTCGGGACCATTCTGGGGATGAAGGCTCACGAAAGAAGGGAACGGTTCGGCCTCGACAGTTAAATGCAATATACATTCCATCATGACCAACCTTGATGGATGGGGGAGGCCTCCCTCCACCCTCCGCCGATGCCGGACATCCAGAAGACGACGGCGCACCCCTCCGCTTTGTGGCGGTCAATACAGTTTAGGGGGATTGCCTTTCGTATCCACCACAGCCCGGACATATCCTTCCCACTTGCCGATCACATCATTCCATTCGTGAGATTGAAACAAAGCCATGTTTTCATCTTCCAAGGAAAATTTCGGCATATAACTCCCTGTCACCCCTTTTTCCAGAAGCCCCTCGGCCACCACGCCCCTCTCCCGCAGAATCAGAATCGGGAGTCCCAATTGATAGGCCATGGCTGGTTCGATCTGACAATAGGGGCTGGTCAACCAGACGTTCGACAGGGATGATTCAGCCTGATGCTCAATGTCCGTATTGGATCTGACCTTCCCTTCAACAATATAAGTTATACGAAACGCAATCGTCAACATCCCGTTCGACTCCAACATCAACCGTCGGATCGCTTTGAGAGGAGCATCCATATCATAGTCGGTTACACCCAATGTTCTTGGTTCCAGGCCACGCTGCCTGAGATACTGTACCAGTTTCTCCGCAAAAATTTCCTGTCGCCTTGTGTGGGGTTTCGGATAACTCTCGCAAACACAGGTATCCTCATGGCAAGCGCGCTCCTGCCTCCACCCTCCACCAATGAAAGTCGCTCCGCGACTTTCACGGCAACAATCGAAACAATAAAGATCAAACAGCTCGCCTGCCCCCAAAGAAAAAAATACGATAATCCCATACCCCCCGCAAGCGGCCATCGAGTCCTCCCATACCACTCTTACCTCGATTCCGATGGCCTTCACCGGGTATGCTGGCCTCCGGGGATAACCCTGCCGGCCCCTGGGCCGGATTTTCACTGTGCCTGTGGAAGACGCGACGCGACTTTCACGGTAACTTTCATGGATGGGGGAAGCCTCCCTCCACCCTCGTACCGTGAAAGCCGCGTCAGCGGCTTTCACGGTAATTCAACCGGACCACCGCACCGTCATGGACGATCTCCCCACCACTTCCCATCTGCCGGCCAACACCGCGGTGTTGCGGCGCCGCTGGCCCCGGGTCTGGAGCTGGCTGGCAGCCGTGCCGCCCCGGCGCATCAGCCGGCCGGAACCCGGCCTGTTCGTGGTCGAAGGCCTGCGCCTGGCCGGGATCCGGGATCCCCTGGCCGAGGCCCGGCTGCAGGCCGCCATGGCGCCGGAACAGGCCCCGGAACTCTGGGTCTACGGCGTCGGCACCGGCCATCTGCCCCGGGTGCTGCTGGAACGGCCCGCCCTGCGGCGGCTCCAGGTGGTCATCCTGGACCAGGGCCTGTTCGTGGCCCTCCTCCACCCTCTGGATCATACCGACTGGCTCGACGATCCCCGGGTGGAGCTGCTGCCCTGGACCGATTGCTCCAGCCTGCGCCGCCCTCTGGCCGCGTGTCCGGTCCCGATCCGGCTGGCCATGGGCACCACCGCGGCCCGGCTGGCCCATCTGGTGCGCCAGGAGCTGCGCACCGGCGATCTCAACCGCCGCTTCCTGAATCACCCGCTGCTGCCGGAGCGCCTGGCCGGCAATCGGGAGCGGGTGGCGGCGGATCCGGGCGTGGGCCGCCTGTTTGGCAGTCAGCGGGGCCGCACCGTCGTCGTGGCCGGGGCCGGCCCCTCCCTGACCGAAACCCTGCCGGCCCTGGCGCAACGACGCGACGCTTTCTACCTGCTGGCCACCGACGCCGCCCTCCTGCCCCTGCGTCAGGCCGGTATCACCCCCGATCTGGTCATCTCCCTGGAACACCGGCCCATCGTGCGCACCCTCTTTCCCGACCAGGATCCGGACCTGGCCGCGGTGCCCCTGGTCTATTTTCCCAGTGTCGATCCGGAGGTCCTGGACGCCTGGCCCGGCCCCACCCTGGTGGCCTTTTCCACCAGCCCGCTCTACGAGTCCCTGGGCCTGGGTGAAACCAAGGGCTATCTCCTGGCCGCCGGCAGCGTGATTCATCCGGCAACGGACCTGGCCGTCCGCCTGGGGGCCGGGCGGGTGATCCTGGCGGGGGCGGATTTCGCCTTTCCCGATGACTACAGTCACCCGCCGGGCCATCCGGCCCGGCGCCGCCATCATCCCGGCCCGGGAGATCCGACCCTGGACAACGGCCATGGCCGGCCGGTGGCCACCCTGCACAGTTATTGCAGCTATCTGCTGGATCTGGAGACCCTGGTGCGACGCCATCCGCATGTGACGTTTCTCAACGCCTCCCGCAGCGGAGCGCGCATCACGGGGGTGGCCTATCTGGACGCGGTGGATCCCGACTTTCTGCCCCGCCCGCCCCCCCCCCCCCCCCCCCCCCCCCCCCCCCCCCCCCGCCGCCCCACCCCAGGCGCCCCCCCGCC
>PEAP01000201.1 GCA_002753665.1 Magnetococcales bacterium DC0425bin3 | reverse complement strand
CCCCGCAACTTACGGGGGTCGTACAAGTTCGCCATGTTCTGGGTGGCCACCGCCGGGCCGCTGATGAACCTGTTCCTGGCCCTGGTCTGCGCCCTGGGGCTGCGTCTGGTGGGGCTGCTGCCGGCCTTTTTCGCCGAACCGCTGTTCCAGATGCTGCAGGCCGGCATCGTGGCCAACGTGGTGCTGGCGGTGTTCAACATGTTTCCCGTCCCGCCCCTGGATGGCGGCCGGGTGGCCGTGGCCCTGCTGCCCCCGCCCCTGGACCGCCACTGGGCCGGGCTGGAGCGTTTCGGACTGCCGCTGATCATGATTCTGGCCTTTTCCGGCCTGCTGGGGCGGGTGGTCCAGCCGGCGGTGAGCCTGTTCTTCGATTTCTACATGACCCTGGCCGGCCTCGTCACCTGAAGGCCCCCGGACTGGAACCGCCATGCCGCATCTCGTCCCTTTCAGGAGGATCGTCCCGTGACCCAGGCTCATACCGCCCGGCCCATCGTCCTTTCCGGCGCCCAGCCCACCGGGCAGTTGACCATCGGCAACTATTACGGCGCCTTGCGCAACTGGGTGGCCATGCAGCAGGACTACGATTGCCTGTTCTGCATCGTGGACCTGCATGCCCTCACCGTGCGCCAGGATCCCAAACAGTTGCGGCAGTGGATCCTGGACCTGGCCGCCCTGTACTTGGCCTGCGGCATCGATCCCGACCGCAGCATCGTGTTCGTCCAGAGCCATGTGCCGGCCCATGGCGAGCTGGCTTGGCTGCTGTCCACCTTCACCCAGATCGGCGAGCTGGAGCGCATGACCCAGTTCAAGGACAAATCCCTGCGCCACAAGCACAACATCAACGCCGGCCTGTTCACCTATCCGGTGCTGATGGCCGCCGACATCCTGCTCTACGGCACCCACAAGGTGCCGGTGGGGGAGGACCAGAAGCAGCATCTGGAGCTGACCCGGGACATCGCCCTGCGCGTCAACAACCTCTACGGCCCGGTGTTCCAGGTGCCCGAGCCGTTGATCGCCGCCGAGGGCGCCCGGGTCAAGGATCTGCAGGATCCCACCAAGAAGATGTCCAAGACCGCCGAGGCCGAGCTGGCCCGGGTCATGATCCTGGACGATCCCAGGGACATCCTGAAAAAATTCAAGAAGGCGGTCACCGACAGCCGGGCCGAGATCCGCTTCGACGAGGAGCAGCAGCCCGGGGTGACCAATCTGCTGGACCTGTGGTGTGCCGCCACCGGCCGCGGCCGGGAGGCCGCCCTGGGGCATTTCAGCCATCATCAGTACGGCAAACTCAAGGTGGAGACCGCCGAGGCGGTGATCGCCAACCTGGAGCCGGTCCAGGCCCGCTTTCGGGAGTTGAGCGCCGACCGCGCCGCCCTGGAGCGGATCCTGGCCGCCGGCGCCATCCGGGCCCGGCAGCGGGCGGAGACCACCATGAAAACCGTGCTGGAGACCCTCGGTCTGCCGCTGGATCCGGGCCGTTTCCATGGCTGACGGGGTGCGACTCCAGAAGTGGCTGGCCAGCGCCGGACTCTGTTCCCGGCGGGAGGGGGAGGGCTGGATCGAGGCCGGCCGGGTGGCCATCAACGACGTGGTGGTGACCTGCCAGGGCCAACGGGTGCTGCCCGACGACCGGGTGGCGGTGGACGGCGTGCCGGTGGACCGTCCGGAGACCCTCCGCATCACCCTGGTGTTCCACAAGCCGCCGGGCCTGATCTGCACCCGCAGCGATCCCCAGGGCCGGCCGACCATCTTCGAGGCCCTGCCCCCCGACCTGCCGCGGTTGATCCTGGTGGGGCGGCTGGATTTCATGTCCGAGGGGGTGCTGCTGCTGACCAGCGACGGCCTGCTGGCCCATCGCCTCATGCATCCCCGGCAGGAGGTGCCCCGCAGCTATCGGGTGCGGGTGCGGGGGCGGATTTCCCCGGAGCTGGCCGGGCGCCTGACCGCCGGGGTGGAGCTGGACGATGGTCCCACCGGTCCCCTGGAGGTGGTGCTGGACCGGGTGACCGGCGCCAACAGTTGGCTCACCATCACCCTGCGGGAGGGCCGCAACCGCATGGTGCGGCGGATTTTCGAAACCCTGGGCATGGAGGTGGCGCGGCTGATCCGGGTCAGCTTCGGCAGCGTGGAACTGGGGAGTCTGCAACCGGGAGCCTGGCGCCCCCTGACCCAGGAGGAATTGCTGCAACTGCGGCATCAGGCCGGCTTCAAGCCTCCCCGGCGCGTCCGCCCCGCCGCCAAGGCGGCGCGGCCGCCGCGTTCCGACTGACGGGTCATGGGTCCCGCCCCCCGCAAGCTGTTTCTGGAGCTGCTGGCGGCCCATGGTCCGCGCCACTGGTGGCCGGCCGACGACAGCTTCGAAATGATGGTGGGGGCCATCCTGGTGCAGAACACCGCCTGGACCGGCGCCCACCAAGCGGTGATCCGCCTGAAGGAGGCCGGCCGCCTCAGCGCCGCCGCCCTGCGGGACACCCCGGAGGCGACCCTGTGGGAGCTGATCCGCCCGGCCGGGCATTTCCGCCTCAAGACCCGGCGCCTGCGGGCGCTGGGGGCGTTTCTCCAGGAGTTCGACGACGATCCCGGGCGCCTGTTCCAACTGGATACCGCCCCCCTGCGCCAGGCCCTGCTGGGGGTGTGGGGCATCGGCCCGGAGACCGCCGATTCCATTCTCTGCTACGAGGCCAGGCGACCCTGTTTCGTGGTGGACGCCTACACCCGGCGTTTGTTCTCCCGTCTGGGCTGGGTGGGGGCCAAGGCGTCCTACGGGGAGATCCAGCGCCTGGTGGAGGCGGACCTGCCCGCCGACGCGGCGGTGCTGGGGGAGTTCCACGCCCTGATCGTCGCCCAGGCCAAGGCCCATTGCCGGGCCCGGCCGGTCTGCGCCGGCTGTCCGGTGGGCGGCTGCGGTTATTCACCGTGAAAGCCGCTGACGCGGCTTTCACGGTGAAGGGTGGAGGGAGGCCTCCCCCATCCATCAAAGTTTCTGAGGAACACCGGCTGCGCGGGCTTGGACAGGTCGGGGTGGTAGCGATTTTCCTACGCTGGGGAATGAGTCTTGAGCCAGTCCTTCAGGGCGGTATCGACACGAGTTTGCCAGCCTTTGCCCGAGGCGCGGAAAGTCTGCACAACCTCCGGCGACAGGCGGATGGTAATCCGTTCCTTGGCCACGGCTGCCAGCGGCCTGCCGCGCTTGAGCGTTGGCTTGACTGCTTCCCATTCCGCATCGGTGCAGGGCGTGGCATCCGGGTCGGACAGCGCCGCCGCCGTGATGACGGCGTCTTCTTCCAAGGTGGGGATGATGGTTCCCGGCTTGTAACTATTCACCACCCCCTGCGGGCCAACCGCCATAGCGGGCCAGGGATTGGTCAGGGCATTGTCATGAAATCCGGCCATTTGCCCCGGAATAGATCTTTGAGCGCCTGTG
>PEAP01000041.1 GCA_002753665.1 Magnetococcales bacterium DC0425bin3 | reverse complement strand
AAGCAAAGGCAGGGGCCGCAAGAAAGTGCTTCCAACCAACCCCAGAGGAGAGACAAAAATGGTGCTTCCCAACCGGCCAGAATAATTGACGCCGACCGGCCAGAATAATTGACGCGGGACATCGGTCGGAGCAGTATGAGTCTTGCCGCAGGAGCTTGGCGTCTTTTTTAAAACGCCAAGCTCCCGACCAACAGCCAATCCGAACAGACTACGATCAACCGTAGACATGCAACATTGCCCTATCATCCCTTCCTGGCATGCAGATCCCGCAGACTTCGAACGCCCATGGTGAGTCCTCCCTCTTACCAAATAGTGTCTCTGATTGCAACCGGTTCCGAACGGTCGATCTACGATGCAGGTTTCGTCTCCCGGTCTGTCCCGGCGGTTCGGGTCAACATTATACCCGAAAAACATGATTGATGCCAGAAAAAAATGATATTAATAAAAAAATATAATATTAAAGTTATAAATTGATCGTTTCCCCTTCCCATCAAACCGTCGAATCCGGGGGGCCGGGGACCGGCTCACCTCCCGCACAGCGGGCAGGGCGCCGGGGATCGGGGACCGGTGGTCCGGTCGTCCAGCCCCCGGCCCTGTTCCAGGACGATGGTGCGTTCGCAGACGCTCTGCAACCAGTCCATCGTGGCCCACCACGATGCGGGTCTGGGGCTGGCTGGAAAAGGCCATGTCCCCGCCCCGGAGCGGCCATCATTGAGCCCGCCATCGGGCCGCCAAGCCGGGCTTGCCGATCGGGCCGGGACGCTGTAGGATCCATGCTGGAAATGGATTCTCGCTCGAAACAAGACACACAGATCATCCATCCGAAAAATCTCTTGCGGCCATGGCACCGTCCTCTCCCTGCTCAGCCGACTTTGCACGGGCTGCTTGTCGCAACTGGCAGGATGCCGAACTCCTGGAAAGAGCAGGTCGTATCGACAACGCCGACCAACTCCTGGGGTTGGCCGCCGAATGCGCCCTGAAAATGGCGCTGTTGCTGCAAGGCGTGCAACCTGACGAAAAAAAGGCCGGAGCCCCCACAGGCCACGCGGTTCACATCAATCGATTGTGGGGCCTGTACAGCGTGTTCCAGCAGAATCGCGCGGGGCAGTTCGCCACGATTCCGGCGCACAATCCCTTTCATGATTTCGATATCAGTCAGCGCTACTGTGTCGATGTCGTGACTGGAAACGGGCTGAAAGCCCACAAGGGGGGAGTCATGTCCTGTTTCGAGTTGCTCGATTTCCTCGTAATGGAAAGGACCTGAAGGAGGCAAGCCGATCATGACCGAACGGGTCGATTTCGATACGGCCACCGCCGCGGCCTTCTCCTTCATGCGGCGGCATCTGGCGCAACTGGGATCGCGGACGGTGCTGATCCGCAACCTGCGAGGGCAGTTTCGAATCCTGGCGGAGAAAAAAAATTTGCCGCAGTGCGACATTGGAACGCTGAGTCAGGAATTCCAGGCCCGGTTGGGGGCCTATGGCGGAGGAGATCCCGGGCCGATCTTCACCCGAAAGGACCTGTTCGCGGCCGATACCCTGTTCGACAGCCCGGACATTCTGGAACTCTCCGATCCCGACGATCCCACTGCCCCCATCATCCGCCATTTGGACCACGCCATCATGGGAGCCGACTGGCTTCGCACCCCGGGAACGGATAATGCCATGGAGCATCCGCACCGGGTGGTGTTCTACGGGGTGAAGGGCGGGGTGGGCCGCTCCACCGCCCTGGCCGGGGTGGCCTGGTATCTGGCGGCCCGGCTGGGGAAACGGGTGCTGGTGGTGGATCTCGACCTGGAATCCCCTGGCGTGGGCGGGATGCTCCTGCCCATGGACAGAATCCCATCATTCGGCCTCATCGACTGGCTGGCGGAGGATGCGGCGGACAACCAGCCTGAGCGTTTGGTCCAGGATATGACCGCCCCCAGCCCGTTGTCCGGCCAGCGGGGCGGGATGGTCCGCGTCGCCCCGGCGGCCGGGAACAATCCCGACAACTATCTGGTCAAGCTGTCCAGGGCCTACCTTTCGGAAGGCCGCACCCCCCAGCGATCCTTCGCCGCCCGGCTGCACCGCCTGCTGACCGACCTGGAAGCCGCAAACGCTCCCGACATCACCCTGATCGACAGCCGGGCCGGCCTGCACGATATCGCCGCCGTGGCCTTGACCCACCTGGATGCCGAGGGATTGCTGTTCGCCCAGGATTCACCCCAGACCTGGGCCGGCTTCGGCGCGCTGTTCACTCACCTGCGATCCCATCGCCGTCTGGCGGCCTTGCGGGAGCGGTTCAAGATGGTCGCCAGCATGGTTCCTGCCGTCGACTCCCCAGCCTATCTGGCGAAATTCCGGGAAAACGCCCACACGCTGTGGTCGAACACCCTCTATGAAACCGACAGCAACGGGGATGGCCAAGCCTTCAATTTCGACATCGGCGCCGAGGATGCCCCGCACCACCCGCTGCCGATTCCCTGGCTCCCCCAGTTGCAGGCGGGCATTCACCCCAACCTGGAACCCGAGGACGCCGCCCTGCTGGACCCCCTGAAACCTCTCAACCAGTGGGTCGAAAACCTCCTGGCCCCAGCGGAGGGATGAAACGCCATGTCGGAGTTCACCCCGAAAGCCTTGCGGACCCTCTGCCGATCACTGCCCGGCTCGGTCGAAGGTTATTTTGGCCATCCCCAACTCCAAAACAGCCATCTCTACCTGCCTTCCTCCCATCTGCGGGCCTTGGACCCCAAGGCCCCCCTGGTGGTGGGGATGCGGGGAGCGGGCAAGACGTTCTGGTGGCAGGCGCTGTTCAACAACCTGAACCGGGCGGTGCAGGCGGCGGCGACTGCCGGCAGAGTACACGGCCGGGTGGTGGCCAGGGCCTGCTTCGGGGAACGCACAGGACAGGACGATTTTCCCACGCCAGCCTTGTTCCGCGATTTGCTGAATACCTTTTCTCCGGAAGAGATCTGGCGCACCATCATCGGGTTCCATCTGTTTGAATCGCAAAGCGCCCTGGGAACCCTCTCCTCATGGTCCCAGCGGGCGGCATGGACCCGGGACAACGTGGAACCTTTCGAATCCGAACTACGGAGCGCCAACCAGACTCTGCGGACGGCCGGCGAGTTCCGGCTGCTGATGTTCGATGCCATGGACACCACCTCCCGCCAGTGGCAGGGTGATAAAGGCTTGCAGGCCATCCTGCGGGCCCTGCTCGCCCTGGCCCTGGAATTCCGCAACTATTCGGCGTTTGGATTGAAGGTGTTCGTGCGGCAGGACATGCTCGACTCCCAGGTCCTGGCTTTTCCGGATGCCTCCAAGCTCTACAACAACAAGGTCGAGCTGACCTGGCCCCGCCGTGAACTCTACGGTCTGCTGTGGCAATACCTGGGCAACCAGGCGGAGGGGGAGACATTCCGCAATGAGTGCCACTCCCTCTTCCAACAGCGTTGGCAACAGGCGGAGGATGGCGGGGCCTGGCTGGCTCCCCCGGCCATGAATCAGGACGAGGATTTGCAGGAAAAGGTCTTCATCGCCATGGCCGGCCGCTGGATGGGACACAACCAGCGCCGGGGCAAGACCTATTCCTGGCTGCCCAACCATCTGGCCGATGCCCATGCCCAGACCAGCCCGCGCAGCTTCCTGGCCGCCGTGCTGGGCGCCGCCGAGAACACCCCCGAGGACAACCGCCTGGCGCTCCATTTCGACGGAATCAAACGCGGTGTGCAAAAAGCCTCGCAAATCAGGGTGGCGGAAATGGCCGAGGATTATCCCTGGGTCGAGAAGGTGATGGAAAGGTTGCGTGGCGAAGTGGTCCCCTGTGAATTCGGCCGGCTGGCCGAAAAATGGTCCAGTCTCGACATCCTGGGCTGGGTGACACGGCCGGACGACGACGATTCCAACCCCGGCCGTCCCCTGCCCGGCAACCTGACCGGCAGCGACCCCAAGGAATTCCGGGAGGCCCTGATCCAGATCGGCATCTTCCAGTCGCTGCACGACGGACGCATCAACATCCCCGATGTCTACCGCATCGGCTTTGGCCTGGGCCGCAGAGGCGGCGTCAGGCCCGTGCGCTGACCGGCAACCGAGGAGCCTTCCCATGCATATTCATACTCTGGAACGCTGGCACCACACCCACGCCTTCCACGCGGAGTCCCAAAGCGGCGAACGCCGGTTGCGCCAGGTGATCCTGCTCACCGCCGTCACCATGGCGGTGGAGATCGCCGCGGGCTACGGCTTCGGATCCATGGCGCTGCTCGCCGACGGCTGGCACATGGGAACCCATGTGGCCGCCTTGAGCATGGCCCTGTTCGTCAGCCGCTTCACCCGCAGCCATGCCGATGATGCCCGGTTCAGCTTCGGCACCGGCAAGGTGGCCTTTCTGGGGGGCTTCGCCAGCGCCGTCGCCCTGGTGGTGGTGGCCGCGCTCATGGGGCTGGAGTCGGTGGAACGGCTGTTCGTGCCCCGGGCCATCCAGTTCGATGCGGCGTTGCCGGTGGCGGTTCTGGGACTGCTGGTCAACCTGCTGAGCGCCGTTCTGCTGCGGGACGATGGGGATGAGCATCACCACCACGCGGATGGCCATCATCACCACGCGGATGGACATCACCACCATCCGGCAGGCCATCACCACCATGACGGGTTTGGCGCAGACGCCCCTCACGACCCCAACCACCAGGCCGCCTATCTCCATGTGCTGGCCGACGCCCTGACCTCCCTGCTGGCCATCGGGGCGCTCCTGGCGGGCAAGATCCTGGGCTGGACCTGGCTGGATCCGCTGCTGGGCATCGTCGGGGCGCTGGTCATCGGCCATTGGGGCGCGGGTCTGTTGCGCCAAACCGGGGCGGTGCTGCTGGATCGCGTGCCCGACACCGCGCTGGCGCGCACTATCCGGGAACGGATCGAGGCGGATGCCGACAACCGCGTCGCCGACCTGCATCTGTGGCGGGTCGGCGGCACCCATCACGCGGTGATCCTGTCCCTGGTCACCCACAGCCCCCGGCCGCCGGAACACTACAAGAATCTGCTCGCCGAACTGCCATCCATCGCCCACCTCACCGTGGAGGTCAACGGCTGCGCGGGACCCAGCTGCGTGGACCGCAGCCCGGCATACGACAGGCTCGAAGCAGGAAGGGAAGTGACATGCGCATCGACCAGCTGACCGTCAAGAACTTCAAGGGGTTCAAATCCAGGGAATTTTCCTTTCATCGCCAGTTCAATCTGATCGTCGGGGTCAACGGGACCGGCAAGACCAGTGCGCTGGATGCGCTCGCGGTCGCGGTCGGCAGTTGGTTTCTCGGTGTGCGGGGAACCGACAGCCGCCATATCCGCGCCGATGAAGTCTTTCTTGAACATTTCGAACACGAAACCGTCGATACAGAGGGACGAAAACACCCCGGAACGCGATGGGAAACCGTTTATCCTTGCGAGGTGAGCGCCAGTGGAGAGGTGTCTGGCGAACGGATTCGATGGACCCGGTCTTTGAAGGGAAAAGAGGGTAGAACGACCTACGTTTCCGCCAGCAACATCAAAGAGCTGGCATCCCAGGCCGATGCGGCGGTCCGCAGGGGGGAAAACATCCTCCTGCCACTGATTTCATACTACGGAACCGGTCGGCTTTGGCAAGAACCCCGGGACTCCTTCAAGGTGTCGAACCCGATCGAGGTCGCCGCCAAGGACGAGTCGTCACGCTTCGCCGGCTATTGGAATAGTGTCGATCCGCGCCTGTCCGTCAGTCAACTGACGCGCTGGATCGTACGGCAATCCTGGATCGCCTATCAGAATCGCACCTCCCCGGTTTTTTCCGCAGTCAAGGCGGCCATTGTCGGCTGTGTCGAGGGCGCCACCGATCTTTATTTCGACGCCTCTTCCGGGGATGTCATCGTGAAGATGCCGGAGCATGCCCAGCCGTTCTACAATCTCAGCGATGGTCAACGGTCCATGCTGGCCATGGTGGGCGATATCGCGCAGAAAGCCGCCAAACTCAATCCCCATTTGGGCAATGCGGTATTGACTGCAACGCCCGGGGTCGTCCTGATCGATGAACTCGATCTGCATCTTCATCCCCGATGGCAGCGTCGGATCATCGATGATCTGCGCCGCACCTTTCCGAACATCCAGTTCATCTGCACCACCCATTCGCCATTCCTCATCCAGTCCTTGCGCTCCGGCGAGGAACTCATCGTGCTGGATGGCCAGCCCACGGCCGATTTGGCCAACATGTCCGTCGAGGCAATCGCCCAGGGGATCATGGGCATACCAAACCCACAGGTCAGCCTGCGCTATGAAGAGATGAAGGGAGCTGCGAAACAGTATCTGCAAACCTTGGAGGAAGCACGCCTGGACCCGGCAGACCGACTTGCCGAGTTCCTGGAGCGACTATCCGGCCCGCTGGCCCCCTATGCCGACAATCCCGCGTTTCAGGCTGTTAACGCTGAACCGCGTCACAGCGTGCATCCGTCACTGCAGCACCTGGAATTCGTCATCCCGGAGACCGCCGCATGGTATCGATCGTCCCCCTGGTCACCCTGGTGATCCTGCTGTCCGTATCCGTCCTGTGCGCCCTGGCGCTGTTCGGATTCGGCTACTGGCAGGCCCGGTTCCTGAGGCTGTCGCTGCCCGGCGCCGCTCTGGTGGCGCTGGGGATGGTGCCGGTGCTGATGCTCGGCGGCTGGCTGAACCTGCTGGGATGGGCCAAGGCACCCGCCCTGGACGGGGTGGCGCTGACCGGTCTGCTGCTGGCCCTGGCCGGCCTGTTGATTGGGAGACGCCATCCGGCCCGGGCCGTTGCCGGTCCCCGGTTGGGGTCCTCCCGGGCCTGGAGGCTCACCGATCTGCCCATCGCCGCCTGGGGATTGCTGTTGTGCTGGCAGGCGGTGACCCATGCGCCCCTGGTCAACATCCGCGACGACCTGGAAAAATACCTGATCCATCCGTTGCACATGCTGGGTTACGGCACGGTGGGGGGCAATCCGTTCCTCTCCATCGGGGATTATACGCTGGGCGGGCAGGCGTTTCTGCAAGGCTTCGTGGCGGCGCATTTCGACCCTGCCGCGGTCCGGCTCGTGGATATCCTCTTCTTCCAGATCCTGTTCCTGCTGACCCTGCGCGGCTGCGGACAGCGGGTGGGGGCCTCCCCCGGTTTCGTGGTGCTGGTGGTGGCCGCCACGGCCTTCATGGATCCGATGAGCATCAACGTCTCTTCCCTGTTCAGCGCCGCGCTGCTGCTGTTTCTGCTGTTGATCCTGCCGTTCCTGCCCGGGGCCGACGCTGCCGACGCGGATCCCTGGAGTTGGCGGCGGGGAGTGTCGTTCGGCACCCTGGCCGGGGCGCTGGTGGCGCTGAAGAATACCCTCATCCCCATCCTGGCGCTGGTCTTTCTGGTCAGCCTGGTCCTGTCCCTGGCCACCGGGGGAGAGCGCCGCAAGGCCATCCTGGCCTTCTGGGGATGGACCCTGACCGCGGGCCTGGTGTTGGTCGCTCCCTGGATGGCCGCGAGCATCCCCTGGGCCTGGTTGCGGCTGGCGCCCGCTGCGGCTCCGGTGTTCCCCTCCGCCCTGCCCCCGCTGTACAAATGGTCGGCCGTTTCGCCCCATGCCCTCTACCTGGGCACCATGGTCGCCAATCTCCACTACACCATTGTCTTCACCCTGCTGTTCCTGCTGCTGGCCCTGCTGCTGGCCGACCTGAGGAAACACCGCTCTCCCCCCCCCGCCACCCTGCCCCTCTGGCGAGGCTGGATCGGCAGCATGCTGGCGGTCTTCCTGGTTTACGTCGTCTTCCTGATCCCGAAAATGACCCAGATCGGCTGGAGCCCGACCGGCTTGCGCCTGAGCCTGACCTGGTTCCTGGCCCTGCTGCCCGCGGCGCTGTTGCTGGCCTGGGGGACCTGTGCGGGAACGGGCCGCCGGCTGCCCCTCCCGCGACGCCGCGCCTTCCTGTTCGGCGTGGTCGGGACGATCCTCGGCGTGTTCGCGATTCCCTTCGTGGCCAGAATTCAGACCGTCCTGGACCATGGGCCCATTCCGCTGTTCCGATCCGGCCTGTCAGGCATGGAAGTGCTGCCGGAGGTCAACCGCGACGTGCTGTCCGCCCACGGCAAACAGCTGATGGCCCGGCTGCAGCAGGCCATTCCTCCGGGCCAGGGGCTGTGGATCTTTTCCCCGTTGGCCATCAACCTGGATTTCCGGCGCAATCCCGTCTTCGTGTTCACCAACTCCCATGCCCTGGTCGATGGCTATCTCGATGTGCCCGCCATGGACGACGCCCGGGGCTGGCTGCACCTGTTCCGCCACCGGCTGGGCATCGAGTATCTGGTCTGGCATGAAAACGGATATCCCACCTTCAACTGGAGTGTTGCGGCCAAACTGGCCCAGGACAGAGACCATGCCTTCTACCCCCGGCTGGCCAGATTGCTGCTGGGGCTCCATCGGATGTTGATGATTTTTCAGGCCGCCGGGCAGCAGGTCTACAGGGTCGGGGATCTGGTGGTGATCAGGCTGCCGGAATCGCTGGAAAACCGGCCAATGCCGCACTCTGTTCCAGGACAATCACCCCATCATTGGTCGAGCGGGGCCGCTCAATGAAACCCCCGGTCGCAGCCGTGGAGGACCCGTTTGAGGCGGACGTTGTTGATGGTGCGGTCCAGGGTCAGCACCGCATTGCAGAGCCGCGCCGCGGCTTGGCGGGTCGTGGCGTCATCGGCCTCGGGGATCACCGTCACCACCAGGTCCACCACCACCCCCTCCCGGCTGTAGTGGAGCATCAGGTCGGCCAGGGTGGGCAGTTCGGGGTGGTTGGCCAGCAGAGGGGTGATCCGTTCGCGCAGGGCTTGACGGTTGGGATAGTCGATGGGCGTGGGCAGCTGCTGGTCGTCCTCGGCGTCCACATGGACCAGCACATCGGTGACCTCCGGCACGCCGCGGATGATGCTGCGGCGCATCTGCTCGGCGATCTGGTGTCCCTCGGATACCGACAGGAAGGGGTTCACCACCGCGTGGACATCGACGAAAATGTCGGGACCGCTGCGCCGGGCCTTGAGCAGGTGGGCGGAATAGACATCGGGGTTGGCCTGCACCATCTCCCCGATGCGGTTGGAAATGGCCTGGTCGATGGCGGCGGCGGCGTGGGTGAACTCCCGCAGGGCGTCGCGCAGCATGTCCAGGCTCACCTTGCCCAGGATCACCGCCACCAGCACGGCGGCGATGGGATCCAGGGCCGGCCAGCCCAGCATGGCCCCGCCGATGCCCACCAGGGCGGCCACCGAGCTGATGGCGTCGCTGCGGTGATGCCAGGCGTTGGCCACCAGGGCCCGCAGATTGTAGCGTTCCCCGACCCGGCGGGTATAGTGGTACAGGATCTCCTTGGCCAGGATGGACAGGATCACCACCACCAGGGCCGCCCGGGTGGGCACTTCGGTCTGGTCGCTCTCGATGCGCGCCACCGCGTCCACGGCGATGCCGATTCCCACCGCCAGGGTCAGCACGCCGATGAACAGCACCGCCAGGGTCTCGAACCCGCCATGGCCATAGGGATGCCCCGCGTCCGGGCCCTGGCGGGAGATGCGGCCGCTGAGCCATACTGCCGCGTCGCTGACCAGATCCGCCAGCGAATGGATGCCGTCGGCCACCAGGGCGGCGCTGTTGCCCAACAGCCCGGCCACCACCTTGAGTCCGGTCAGCAGGACGTTGACCACCGCCCCCACCAGCAGTGCCCGGTCCCCCTCCCGGTAACGCTCCCCGGCGGTGGTCCGGCGGTCGGTTTCTTCCTGGGCGGGTGGTTCACTGATGCGCATGGGCATGGCGGAAACGGCTCCCGTGGGGGATTCGGAAGGAAGGCCGACGTTGTGCAAAGTCTATGCGGCGTCGGGTCCCATGCCAACCGGAAAAGTTGCAACCGCGCTCCCCTCTGTGCCAATGAGAAATCGTGACTGCCGATCAGCAACTGCGGTCTTATCGGCCTGTTCGGGCGACAGGCATCGGTGCGATGAAGCCGCGCAGGCGGCAGTGAGGATGGCTCCAACTCATGCGCACGATTCACCCCCACGCCGCAACGATCTCCCGCACCTGCCGGGCCTCGTCCGGGCGGCCGGCGCGGAGCAGTTCCTGGAAATACAGGGTCACCAGCTGGTCCGCGAACGGGTAACTGATGCGGTCCGGGACCTGGCACAGCAACCCGAAGGCCCGGCCCAGGAAGAACAGCCCCTCGCCGGTTCCGCCCAGATGCAGCAGATTGGTTCCCAGCTTGTAGTTGCCGAACAGGGTGTCCGGTTCCCGTTGCAGCCATTGGCGCAGGATGTGGACGTTGCGGCGCAGTTTTTCCCGATTGGTCCCCTGGCGATAGCCGTGGTGGCGCAGGGTCAGCTCCGCCCGGCCGGGGGGCTGGCGCGGCCAGTGCTGGTAGACCGCGTCGCACACCGACTCGTGGACCGGATTGCGGAAACGGATGCGCTCATCGTTGCGGAACAGCCGCAGCGCCTCCTGCCGCACCCGGGAGCCGTCGGCCATCAGGTTGTCCAGGGTGACGATGAACGCCGGCTCGGGGCGGGCGGCCAGGCAATGGCTCGCGATCCAGTCCCGGGTCCCGGGCTCCACCACCAGGGCCTCGTCGCAGTCCACGTTGAGAATCCAGGCGCAACGCGCCTGATGGATGCCGAAGTTCTTGGGGGCGGAAAAGTCGTCCGCCCAGTCGTGCCGGAAGATCCGGCACCCCCGGGCCTCGGCCAGGGCCAGGGTGCGGTCGGTGCTGCCGGTATCCACGAACACGATCTCGTCCACCGTCCCCACCAGGGGCGGCAGGCTGAGGTCCAGGAACGCCTCCTCGTTGCGGCCGATCATCACCACCGACAGGCCCTCCCGCGGACCGGTCATCGGCCGGTCCTGGGGGCGCACAGAGGGGTGAGGAGGCCTCCCCCAGCCATCGAAATCAGACGGCGGGCTGCTTCGCCCGTTCCCGCCGCACCAGCGTCTCGAAGGCCGCGGCGTCCACCGGTTTGGAAAACAGGTAGCCCTGGAACATCTCGCACTGGAGTTCCCTCAGGATGGCCAGTTGTTCGGCGGTCTCCACCCCTTCGGCCACCACCTGCAGGTTGAGGCTTCGGGCCAGGGACAGGATGGCCCGCACGATGGCATCGTCGTCGGTGCCGCTGGACAGATTGTTGATGAAGGAGCGGTCGATCTTGATGGTGTGGATGGGAAACTGCTTGAGATAGCTCAGGGAGCTGTAGCCGGTGCCGAAATCGTCCACCGCCACCTTCAGGCCCATGTCGTCGGTCAGCTCCTGGAGGGTGGTGATGGACTTGTCGATGTCGGTCATCATCAGGCTTTCGGTGATCTCCAGTTCCAGGAAACGGGGGTCCAGCCCGGTCTTGTCCAGCACCTCGCGGATGGTGTCGTTGAGATTGCCCACCTGGAACTGCCGGGCCGACAGGTTGATGGCCACCTGCAGCGGCCCCAGGCCGGCGTCGAGCCATTCCCGGGTCTGGCGGCAGGAGGTCTCCAGCACCCAGCGGCCCATGGGGACGATCAGGCCGGTTTCCTCGGCGATGGTGATGAAATCCCCCGGTGGCACCATGCCCATGCCGGGCTGGTTCCAGCGCACCAGCGCCTCCATGCCCATCACCTGGCCGGAAAACACGTCCACCTTGGGCTGATAGTGGACCACGAATTCCTCGTTCTCCAGGGCCTTGCGCAGGCTGTTTTCCAGGATCAGGCGCTTGGTGGCCTGGCTGCCCATGGCGGAGGTGTAGAACTTGTAGGTGTTCTTGCCGGCCTGCTTGGCCCGGGTCATGGCCAGGTTGGTGTTGCGGATCAGGGTGAGGGCATTGTCGCCATCGCCGGGAAAGACCGTCAGCCCCATGCTGGCGGTGAGGGTCAGATCCTGATCCCCGATCCGGATCGGCTGGGACAGGCCGTCCATCAGCTTCTGCATCACCGCCACCACGCTGCGGGACTCGTGGCGGGCGTCCCGGAACAGGATGGCGAACTCGTCGCCGCTCAACCGGCCCACGGTGTCCTCCCGGCGGATCAGGGTGCGGATCCGCTCGGCCACCTCCCGCAGCACCTGGTCCCCCACCGGATGGCCCAGGCTCTCGTTGATGTGCTTGAAGCCGTCCAGCCCCAGCACCAGCAGGGTGACATGCTCCCCGGAGCGGTGGGCATGGTTGAGGATCTGCTCAAGGCGGTCGGTGAACAGAAAGCGGTTGGGCAGCCCGGTGAGGGCGTCGTGGCTGGTGTGGAAGCGGAACTCCTCCTCGGTGCGGATGGCCGAGCTGAGGTCGTGGCACACCGCCACGAAATGGGTGGTGCGGCCGAAGGAGTTGCGCACCGTGGTGATGGCCAGGGATTCCTTGTAGACCTCGCCGCTGGCGCGTCGGTTGCGCACCTCCCCCCGCCAGGCGCCGTCCTGCTCCAGGGCGATGATCACGTCCTGCCGGCTCGGGGTGCCGGCCTCCTGGTTGCGGAACAGCGGGGCGGGATGGCCGGCCAGGGTGTCGAGATCGTGACCGCAGATATCGGTGAAGGCCTTGTTCGCCGCCAGCACGTTCCAATCCCGGTCCATCACCACCATGCCCTCCACGGCATGCTCGAACAGCTTGGTGGTGATGCTGAGCTGTTCGGGCACCGCCGGCGGGGTGGCCTGGGCCTGCCGCGGGCGCATCACGCCCATGAAACGCCGCCCATGGGGCGTGTTCCAGGTGAACAGGCTGAGGTCCAGCTCGATCCGCTCCTGGTCCCGGGTGAAGCCCCGCAGGGGCAGGCTGCCGGTGGGCAGTTCGCCGCCCAGGGTGAAGAGTTCGCGGAGGGTGCGCAGGTGATCGGCCCGGTCCTCGGGGGGCACCAGCTCCAGGGCGGAATGCCCCAGGATCTCCGCTTCGGCATGGCCGAACAGGGCCGCGGCGCCGGGGTTCCAGAACAGGATGCGCCCGTTGATATCGGTGGTGACCAGGGGATCATCGGGCACCGAACCGCCGGGTCGAAACGGCGGCTGGTCGCTAGAGACGGGCTCGGTCATGGTGATTCCGCGGACTTCTCGTTTTTCGGCGCACTGTGATGGATGGGGGCTGCCGACCGTGGCCAGGGTACCATATCCATCTAGTTTTTCAATTCCATGCTGTCGTCATAGACACGAAAGGCATTGCGACCGGCCCGTTTGACGGCGTACATGGCGGTGTCGGCCTTTTGCAACAGGAGTTCGGGATCGTCCTCGTCGCCGGTGCTGAAGCAGATGCCGATGCTGGAACCGATCTGGCAATCGTGGCCCTCGATGCGGAACGGCCTGGCCAGGCTTTCGATGATCTTGTCGGCCACCCGCAGGGCGCCGTCCCGGCTGGAGGGCACCGTCAGCGCCACGGTGAACTCGTCCCCGCCCAGGCGGGCCACGGTGTCGGATTTCCGCAGGCAGCCCTTCAGCCGGTCGGAGACCTCATGGAGCAGCCGGTCCCCGGCCTCGTGGCCCAGGGTATCGTTGACCTGCTTGAAGCGGTCCAGGTCCATGAACATCACCGCCAGCAGGGAGCCCTCCCGCCGGGCCCGGGCCAGATCCTGGGCCAGGCGTTCCTGGAACAGCTTGCGGTTGGGCAGCCCGGTGAGGCTGTCGTGGTAGGCCAGATGCTCCAGGCGTTCCTCGGCGCTCTTGCGTTCGATGAGCCCGGCCAGGGTGTTGGCCATGGCCACGAGGAATTCGGTCTCCTCGTCGTCCTGGACATGGCCCGGGGCCAGGTAGGTGTTGATGACCCCCAGCAGGCGCTCCTGGAACAGGATGGGTACGCAGAAGTGGCCGTGGTCGCGGATGCCGTCGAAGGTGACATCGTGGCGGTGGTCCAGACCGTCGGCGAACACCGGCGCCTGGTCCTGGGCCGCCCGTCCGCACAGGCAGTAGCCGAAGGGAATGCGGGCGCAGGCGGTGAGCAGGTGGGAGGACAGTCCCTGCTGGGCCACCATCACCAGCACATCCTCCTGCCGGGGATCCAGCAGAAAGATGGAGCCCTTGGCCTCGATGGTCAGCCAGGGCACCGAGAGGATCACCTCCAGGGCCTTTTCCAACTGCTGGGACAGGCTGCCGGGCTCCAGGGCGATCTGCAACAGGGTCGAAATGGCCACCCGGGACTGCTGGCTCCGCAGCCGGCGGGCTTCCAGGTCCTTGCGGTCGGAAATGTCGCGGATCACGCCGACGAAACCGGTCTCGCCGCCGTCCTGCCAGCCGGACAGGGACATTTCGATGGGGAACTCGCTGCCGTCCCGACGCCGGGCCGCGAGTTCCCGGACGCCTTCATCGATGCCGAAGTCCGCGCTGTCGGCCAGGCGCGCCAGACCCTCCTGATGGGCGCTGCGCTGGCGCTCCGGGATCAACGTCTCCACGCCCTGCCCGAGGATGTCCGTATCCCGAAAGCCGAACATCGTCCCGGCGGCCTGGTTCCAGAAGACGATCCGGCCCTTGGCATCGGTGGCGATGATGGCGTCCCCGGCCGACTGGGGCACCCGGTGGGCCCGATGCCACTGCTGTTCCAGGCGGGCGTAGGCGGCGGTGAGACGGTCGCAGAAACCGTTGACCTCGTCCAGGCTGGCGGTGCGGGCGCCCAGGCGGCGCAGACCGACGCTCAACACGATCAATCCGCCGCCCAGGCCGACGAACGGCACTGTCCAGGGCAGGACCGGCCCCGACAGCCACCCCGGAGCGGCGGCGGCCAGATGGCCCCCCAGCAACAGGCCGAACCCGCCCCAGACCGCGCCCCAGCCGTCCTTGAACCCCGGCCAACGTCGGAGTCCATGCCCCGTCCCCCGGCGGGGCAGCAACAGCAGGGCCGTGCCCAGAATGAGCGCCTGCGCGCCATGTAGAATGGTCGTTTCCATGATCCCCATCAATCCCCCGAGTTACCGATGAAGGTCGCGGAGCGACTTTCATCGGTGGAGGGTGGAGGGAGGCCTCCCCCATCCATGTAAAGTTGGTCTCCGTGCCTGTCGTCCCGATGGGCCGCCGGCCGCCGCAGAGGCCGGCCCGACGATTTCTTCTTGTTTTTGCCGGGGACCTTTTCCATTGTCCCCCCCCGGATCCGGGATCCCGGCAGGCAATGGACTCCTTATCGGCCGTGGCGACCGGAGCATCATCGATTGTAAGATTTCATGATACCCCCATGGGAGAAAAAATGACAGCGGATCAGGCAGAGGCGGTCAGCCCGGACGCCATCACCGTCATCCTGGACCGTCCCGCCCAGCCCGGCAACATCGGCGCCTGCGCCCGGGCCATGGGCAATATGGGCCTGAGCCGCCTGCGCCTGGTGCGGCCGCGGCAGTTTCCCCATGTGGAGGCCGACAATTTCGCCGCCGGGGCCGGGGCGGTGCTGGCCGGGGCGGAGGTCTATCACTCCCTCGCCGAGGCGGTGGCCGATCGCAACCTGCTGGTGGCGGCCACCAACCGCAACCGCGGCCAGCGCCATACCGTTCTCACCCCGCGGCAGTTGGGGGAGCGGCTGCCGGCGGAGCTGGCCCGGCCGGCCACCCGGGTGGGGCTGCTGTTCGGCACCGAACGCACCGGGCTGGACACCGCCGACGTGGAACGGGCCCACTGGATCTGCAACATCCCCACCGCCGGCCCCCTGGGTTCCCTCAATCTGGCCCAGGCGGTGCTGATCGTGAGCTACGAGATCATGCTGGGCCGGGGCGCGGGCCGCTCCATGGCCTTCGATCCGGCCACCCAGGGCCCCCGGGCCTCCACCCCAGAGCTGGAACGGCTGTTCGCCCACCTGGAAGAGGCGCTGACGGCCATCGATTTCATCAAGGCCAACCAGAACCGCCACATGATGGGCAGCCTGCGGGCGCTGTTCCTGCGGGCCGCCCCGGACAGCCGGGAGGTGGCGATCCTGCGGGGCATGATCCACGAACTGCTCACGGCCCGGACCCGAAAGAGCGCCCCATGAGCGCTTCGATCCGCCTGCTGCGGACCCCCGAGGTCCTGGAGCAGCGCTGTCCGCTGACTGCCGAGGGCCGGGAGGAACTGGCCCGGCGGGGACTGCCGGCGGGGGCCATCGTCACCGTCACCGATCCCCGGGGTGTGCATTATCGGGCGCGATCGACCCGGGACCACGGCGCCGTGGTGCCCTTCGCCGAACTGCCGGCTCTGATCGAACCGCCCCACACCCGGCGATTGGCCCAGGCCCTGCCGGATCGGGAGCGGATGATCTGGATCGTGCAGAAGGCGGTGGAACTGGGCGCCACGGCCATCCAGCCCCTGATCACCGACCACAGCGCCCCCCGGCCGGGCCCCGGCCAGGACGGCGGCCCCCGGCAGGACAAATCCGCCACTTGGCCCCGGGTGGCCCGGCAGGCCGCCCACCAATGCCGTCGGGCCCGGGTGCCGGAGGTGGCCGAACCCCTGGGGCTGGACGAGTTTCTGGCCGGCGTGCCGGCTGGCGAGACCCTGGTGCTGCTGGACGTGACCGGCCCCCGGGAGGCGTTGTTCACCCTGGCCGACCGGCTGTGGCGCCGCCCCCTGACCCTGCTGGTGGGGCCGGAAGGCGGCTGGAGCGACCGGGAACGGGCGCTGCTGAACGGTCGCGGGGCGGTGGCGGTCCGCCTGGGGGAACGGCTGCTGCGCACCGAAACCGCGGCCCTGGCCGCCCTCGCCCTGCTGGCGGGAGCGGATGGAACCTTTACTCCGGAAGAATAATTTTGGATAGTGGAGGGTCTTTCCTGATCCCCGTGCCCGACGGAACAGCCGTTGCGGTGGGGGGACACAGCCGATGCGGGAGAAGCATTATGTCCTGGAATGGCAATGGCGGCGGCGGTCCCCAGGGGCCCTGGGGGCAGGGCCCTCGGCCACCCAATCCGCCCGACTTCGACAAGGTGATCCGGATGGCCCGGGAGCGGTTCGCCGGCAAGACTCCGCCCGGCAGCCAGCGGGTGATCGGTCTGATCGTGCTGGCGATCCTGGTGTCGATCTGGGGATTGGGCACCGGCATCTACATCGTCGCACCCGGCGAGCAGGGCGTAGTGGTGCGTTTCGGGCGCTATGTGGACACCTACGGTCCGGGTCCCCACATCAAGCTGCCCTGGCCCATCGACGTGGTCTACACGCCGGACGTAGAATCCATCCAGCGCATCGAGGTGGGCTACCGCACCCGTCTGGGGCGGTCGGTGGACGTGTCCGAGGAGTCGCTGATGCTGACCGGCGACGAGAACATCGTCGATATCGACCTCAGCGTGCAGTACAAGGTCAAGAACGCCCCGGATTTCCTGTTCAACGTGCGCAACCCCCAGCGGGATCTGTCCAAGGTGGTCCACAACGCGGCGGAAACCGCCCTGCGACAGGTGATCGGGCGCAACCTGATCGATACCGCCCTGACCGCCGGCAAGGAGCGCATCCAGGACCAGACCCGCGCCATCATGCAGGAGATCCTGGACAGCTACCAGAGCGGCATCAGCATCCAGGGGGTGCAGCTGCAGCAAGTGGCCCCGCCGGCGGAGGTGATCGACGCCTTCAAGGACGTGGCCAGCGCCCGGGAGGACCGGGAACGCGCCATCAACGAAGCCCAGGGCTACGCCAACGACATCCTGCCCAAGGCCAACGGCGAGGCGGCCAAGATGGTCCAGGAGGCCGAGGCCTACAAGACCGCCAAGGTGTCCCGGGCCGAGGGTGACGCCCAGCGCTTCCTGTCCCTGCTGGCGGAATACGCCAAGGCGCCCGAGGTGACCGCCACGCGCCTCTATCTCGAAACCATGGAAAAGATCCTGGCCCAGGCCAACAAGGTGATCGTGGATCCCAAGGCCGGTAGCGGGGTATTGCCCTATCTGTCCCTGGACCGGCTGGGCGGTCCCGAACGGGGAGGTCCGCGATGAACAACAAGATGGTCGCCGGTTTTGGATTTTTGATCCTAGCCGGACTCCTGCTGATCTCCCAGGCCCTGTTCACCGTGCATCAGGTGGAACAGGTGCTGGTGGTGCAACTGGGCAAGCCGGTGCGGGCGATCCGCGAGCCGGGCCTGTTTCTCAAGATGCCCTTTCTCCAGGAAGTCATCACCTTCGACAAGCGTCTGCTGTTGTATGACCAGGAAAGCCGGGTCGAGGTCCTCAGCTCGGACAAGAAGACCCTGCGGGTGGACAGCTACGCCCAGTGGCGCATCACCGATCCCATCCAGTTCTACCAGTCTCTGCGCAACGAGAGCCAGGCCCTCATCCGCCTGAACGACATCATCGACTCCAACCTGCGCAAGGTGCTGGGTCAGTTCACCATGATGGAGATCGTCTCCGGGGAACGGGGCAACCTGATGGAGGAAATCCGTGTCCAGGTCAACAAGAAGACCATGAGCCAGGGCATCGAGGTGGTGGACGTGCGCATCAAGCGGGCCGACCTGCCGGCGGAGAACTCCAAGGCGGTGTTCCGCCGCATGCAGACCGAGCGGGAACGCCAGGCCAAGCAGTACCGGGCCGAGGGGGAAGAGGAAGCGGTCAAGATCCGTTCCCGGGCCGATCGGGATCGCGAGGTGCTGTTGGCCAACGCCTACCGTCAGTCCCAGCAGCTCCGGGGCGAGGGCGATGCCGCCGCCGCCGGCATCTATGCCGAGGCCTTTGGCCGGGATCCGCGCTTTTTCGACCTGCACCGGACCCTGGAGGCCTACCGCAATTCGATGGGATCGTCGAACACCACGCTGGTTCTGGAACCCGACGGCTTCTTCCGTTATTTTAAGGACCCCGCGATGCCGAAGCGGTAAACGGATCGACGCCGGTGGATGACTTCATCACCGCTCTGGGACTGGTCTGCATCCTGGAAGGCCTGCCGTGGTTCGCCGTCCCGGACCGGATGCGCGCCTGGATGCTGCGACTGGGAGCGATGCCCCCCAGGTTGCTGCGGGTCACCGGCCTGGGCCTGATGCTCACCGGGCTGTGGCTGGTGTGGCTGGTGCGCCGATGAGCCGGCACGCTCCCCATCAGGACCAGGACCGGGATCTGACGGGACTGCGGTTGGCCGTGGCCGAAATGGGCCGCAATCCCCGGGTGTTGCGCGGCCATCTACCCCCCGCGGCCCTGGTGGAGCTGGCCCAGGAGGGGCGGATCCTGGAGCCGGTGCGGGTGGATCTCACTGTCCAGCGTCAGGATCGGCGCCTGGTGGTGCGGGGCTTGGTCACCGGCCGTCTGGAACTGGTCTGCGCCCGCTGCCTGACCCCATTCGTGGGGGCGTCGAACCTGCAAGTGGAGCGGTTTTTCGCCATCGGCGCCGATCCGGCGGATGGCGCGGGTCCGGCCAGGGACGGGACCATGCCCGACGATGTGGTGGATCTGGAAGACGGTTTTTTCTCGGTCCTGCGCTTCGTGGAGGAGGAGCTGATCCTGGCCCTGCCCATGGCGCCCCTGTGCCGGGAAACCTGCGCCGGCCTGTGTTGCGACTGTGGCGTCGACCTGAACGTCGGTCCCTGCGGCTGTCACTGAGTTGGATGGGTGGGGGGAAGCCTCCCTCCACATCAATTTTCGTCTCGAAAGGAGCGGTACCAGCATGGCCGTCAGCAAAGGGAAAACCTCCAAGGCCAGGACTCGGACCCGGGCGTCCCATCAAGCCCTCCAGGCCCCCAGTCTCTCGACCTGCCCCAACTGCCAGGAACCCCGGATGCCGCACCGGGTTTGCCCCAAATGCGGCTGGTACAACGGACGGGAAGTGATCGAGTCCGAGGCGTGATGACCGTGGAAGCCGGGAAGCGGCTTTCATCGGAAGCTTGTCCAGCTCCGGGGGGGATCGGGAGGGGCAGTCCCGTCCCCCGGGGCGGGTGGAGTCGGGTCCGTGGCCGTCACCGTCGCCCTTGACGCCATGGGAGGCGACCATGCCCCCCAGATGGTGGTGGAGGGGGCGGTTCGCTCCCGGAACCTGAATCCGGACGCGAACTACATCCTGGTGGGTCGGGAGGACCGGATTCGCGAGCAGTTGGAGCGGTTGCGGGTTCCCGAGGATGCCTTCCGCATCCAGCCGGCCACCCAGGTGGTGGGCATGGCCGAGAAGCCATCGGTGGCCCTGCGCACCAAGAAGGACAGCAGCCTGCGGGTGGGCGCCAACCTGGTCAAGTCCGGCGCGGCGGATGTCCTGGTCTCGGCCGGCAACACCGGGGCCTTGATGGCCACGGCCAAGTTCGTCCTCAAGACGTTGCCGGGGATCGACCGGCCGGCCATCGCCTCGCTGCTGCCCAACGTCAGCGGCCAGACCCTGATGCTGGATCTGGGCGCCAACGTCGATTGCACCGCCGAGCACCTCTGCCAGTTCGCCCTGATGGGGGAGGTCTATGCGGCGTCGGTGCTGCACCTGAAGCATCCCCGGGTGGGCCTGCTCAACATCGGCCAGGAAGAGATGAAGGGCAACGAGGTGGTGCGGGAGGCCGGGGAACGGTTCCGGGATATCCTCTCCAATTATGTGGGCAATGTGGAAGGGACCGACATTTTCCTGGGCGGAGCGGACGTGGTGGTGTGCGACGGATTCGTCGGCAATGTCAGTCTCAAATCCACCGAGGGGGTGGCCCAGATGCTGACCCGGTTTTTGCGGGAGGCGTTCAACCATTCCCTGCTGACCCGCCTCGGATACCTGGTGGCCCGGCCGGCCCTCAAGCGGTTCCGGGCGCGGGTGGATCACCGCAAATACAATGGCGCCATGTTGCTGGGATTGAATGGCGTGGTGGTGAAGAGCCACGGCTCCGCCGACGCCTTTGCCTACAGCCATGCCATTCAGGTCGCCATTGAACTGGTGGCCAACCGGGTGAACGACAAGATTCGTTCCGAGGTGGCCAAAATTCACGGAGCGAGGGGGGTCTGATGAAATTCCCTGTGGCACGGATCGCCGGTACCGGAGCCCATTTGCCGGACCGGCGGCTGACCAACGCCGAACTGGCCACCATGGTGGACACCACCGACGAATGGATCGCCACCCGCACCGGCATCCACGAGCGTCGGGTGGCTGCGGAAGGGGAATACACCTCCACCCTGGGAGTGGCGGCCGCCAGGCGCGCCCTGGACGCCGCCGGCATCACCGCCGACCAGTTGGACATGATCCTGGTGGGCACCACCACGCCCGACCTGGTGTTTCCCTCCACCGCCGCCCTGGTGCAGCAGCAACTGGGGGGCCAGTCCGGGCTGCGGGCGCCGGTGATGGACGTGGCCGCCGCCTGCTCCAGTTTCGTCTATGCCCTGTCGGTGGCCGAAAAATTCATTCAGGTGGGCGAGGCGAAGAAGGTCCTGGTCATCGGCGCGGAGACCTTGTCCCGGGTGGTGGATTGGACCGATCGCAACACCTGCATCCTGTTCGGCGACGGCGCCGGGGCGGTGGTGCTGGAGGCCGCCGAGGCTGGCGACCGCGGCATCCTGTCCACCCACATCCACGCCGACGGCTCCCAGGCCGAGCTGCTCAGGGCCAACGGCGGCGTCAGCCGGGGCACGGCCCACAAGGTGGGCATGGTGGATGCCGTGGGCTACATCCAGATGCGCGGCAACGAGGTCTTCAAGCAGGCGGTGAAGTCCATGGGCGATGTGGTCGAGGAGACCCTGGACCGCCATGGCATCGCCAAGAGCCAGGTGGACTGGCTGGTGCCCCACCAGGCCAACATCCGCATCATCCAGGCCACCGCCAAACGGCTGGGCATGGCCATGGACCAGGTGGTGGTCACCGTGGACCGCCACGGCAACACCAGCGCCGCCAGCATCCCCCTGGCCCTGGACGAGGCGGTGCGGGATGGCCGCATCAAACCGGGCCAACTGGTGGTCATGGCGGCCTTCGGCGGCGGGTTCACCTGGGGCTCGGTGCTGCTGCGGATGTAGGCTGTTTGGCCGATCATACGCCCACCGGCAATCCTTCGGTTCCCCTGCCGCTCTTCTCTGGCCACTGGGTTCCTCGCCCTGCCCTGATTTCCAGGGCGGGGTCCACAGGACAGGGAGGATTTTCAGCATGTATGCTCGGCGAACACTTACGTCAACAGTTGGTCAATGATGTTGGCCAGGATGGGACCGTATGGCGATAGACAGCCTTCATCGCCATCCCGCTGCATGTCATCCCGAAGAATCTCCAGAAGGTCATCATCAAGAAGATGCAAACCCTCAAGAGTCTCGCTGGGAACATAGATCAGGGTATCCACCATGCTCTTTCTTATGCCACGCAGACTGCGACCATCCAGCTTGAGAATACGGATGGTTTCTTTGGCGTCCTGTGTCGTTCCTTTCACTCGACCGGAAAGAAAATATTGCAAATCTGTCTTGCATCTTGTATTCAGAGGGGTCAGAGGTAACTGTTGGTTTTTGTGCGCATCTCCGCATTGGTTTCTGGCGTTGCAAGAGGCAACGATATTCGTGAAATCGGTCGTCCGGCTCCTGTCTGCTGATTGTGGAACAACGTGCTCATTGTGGCTGGTGCTGCCATCGATGCGGGCGCAGCAGTAGGCACACAGGCAACCTTGTTCGGCGAGGGCAGCACAACGGATGGCTCGGCGGACATTCCGGCCTGTCAGAGTCGTGTTCAGGTCATTGTAGACCCCCTTGGGATTGGCATGGAGCCATGCCGTCAATTCAGGAGGCGGCGCACCCTTTTGAATCCATCTCACATGGCACCCCTTTTCTGCTCCAGACGGCGCACTTCCAGTCTGCGCAGGAGCAGCCGGGCCTTGGCCACCTCGATGTGATCGGTCGGCAACTGCTCTTCCAGTTCGCGCAAGAGGTTGTTGGCTTGATCTGTCTGCCTCTTCTGGATGGCATCCAACAACAGGTCAATTTTCTGCTGGACTTCCGGCGTGCGGATATCCGTATCCATCTCTTGAAGCAGGACCTGATTGACATCCAGGCCGTAGGTGGGGCCGATGGGTCTCATCTCGCGATCGGACAGGACAAAACCACAGGCCTTCCGCTCCTGACTGACGACGATGGGGGAATGGGTGGTGAGAAGGAACTGCACGCTGGGAAAGGTCCGGGCCAGGTTGCCCAGGATGGTCCGTTGCCATTTGGGGTGGAGGTGCAGATCCACCTCGTCGATCATGACGATGCCTTCGCCCTCCAGCGGATTGGTCAAGGCCGGGTTCATCATGGCCAGTCGGCGGGCGATATCTCCCACCAGGGCCATCAGGGATTTTTCTCCCTGGGAGAGTTGGCCAACGTCGAGAGGTTCACCATCCTTGTCGAACATCATTCGCAGGCGGGGACGGCGCTGGATACGCAGGTTGCTGAAACCGGGCATGAAAATGCTGAGGGCGCTGCGTACCGCCATCAGTTGCCGGTCCTTGGGCGAAGAACGCAACTGATCAAGTTCCTGCCACAGTTGATTTTGATCTCCCCCTTTCATCTTCGTGAGCAAATCGAAGATTTTGTCGGGCAGACAAGTCGAGGACTCGTTTTCGCTGTCCTCACGCTCCCGGAACCATTCGAAGAAACGCCGGAAGTCGACGCCTTGTTGAAGAGCGTTGTCGTATCCGTCCACCTGTTCGAAGGAATGACGTATTTTGGTGCGGATTGGGATATCCAGAACCACCCGCTCCACCGGGTAGAAGGCGACAAGCGGCAGCGAGGCTCGGTGTTCATTTTCGGTCAAGGCGGTGCGGAAAATCTCGGCCAACCGGGTGGCTTCCGTCAAATGGCTCTCCCGAGTCTTTTTGCGTCCCTTTCGGGCCTTGGTCAGGGACAGGTGATAGTCCTGCCTCTGGCAAGTGACATCCAGGGAAACGACCGCTTCGACCTTGCCATTCAGGATTTCGCTGTCATCCAGTGCTGAGCCACCGCCTTTTTCACCTCGGACGATGCGCCCCACCACCCAACTGAGCCCCTTGGCAGTGGCGTTCAGGATGGTGGATTTCCCCGCACCGTTGTTGCCGATGAAGATGGCCTGGGGGCAATCCGCCAAGGGGATCTCCAGATTTTCGAAACGGCGGAAGTTCTCCAGGGTGATTTTGGTCAATTTCATGGGGTCCTCCCGGGCAGGGGGGTAAAAGAACGCTCAAAAATCAGGGGACAGGGATAACATCAGGAAACATCATACTCTTTTCCCTTGCTCCTTCTCCTTGATGTCCCGCTTCAAGTCGGCCCGGGTGGTCTCGACCCTGTCTTCCCCGGCTGCGGTGCATCATGAAGACCGAGACCAACGCAGTCACAATCACCCACACCAAAGACTTCCTTGTCCTTGTCTACGCTCATGGATTCAACTTTGAGCCGAAGTTTCCATGCTGTCAAGTCACTCAGCCGGTTATGCTTCGGTGAACGCTTACCGTCAGTAAAAGACATTCCGGAGCCTCGGAAGATCAATTGACAAACAGCCGCAGGGAGATGTGGAGCGAGTATCATGCCACCGTCTGGCGTGAGATGATCCGCAGTAAGGAACGTCTTGATGATGTAAAAAAATTTTTCGACCAGGCTCCGGAGCTGGCGACGGAACCCTGACTCCCTGGTCCGGGCTTGGCCCACGGGTTCCCTTTTCCAGTTCCATCCGCTAGACTGCTCCGTCATGGGAGCATTTGGTCCGGCGCGCATGGGGAGGATGGACGCCGGCGATCCAGACCGGATCCGCCGCCGGAACGGTGGCCCCTGCCTTGCAGCCGCCCTGCTCTTGTCCCTGCTGCTGTCCGGCTGCACCCTCTATTCCCCCCAGGAACCCCTGCTGAAGAAGATCCGCAGCCGCGGTCTGCTGATCGTGGGCACCCGCTATGCCCCCACCACCCTGTTCGAAGGGCCGGACCAGCGTATGGGGCTGGAACATGATCTGGCGACCGCCTTTGCCCGGCGGTTGGGGGTGAATATCGATTTTCGCATGTACGATTCCAACCAGGCGATTCTGGAGGCGGTGCGCACCGAGGCGGTGGACCTGGCCGCCGCCGGGCTGGTCCGCAGTTCGGAGCTGGAGGAACAGTTTCGCCTGGGGCCGGTCTACCAGGAAGTGGACCAGGAGGTGGTCTGCCGGCGCGGCGGGGTGCGGCCCAACAATCTGCTGGCCCTGACGCGGGCCACCCTGGTGGTGCCGCGGGGGGGCAGCGCGGAGCAGCGCCTGCGGGAATTGGCCAGCATCGTGCCGGAACTGACCTGGCGCTCGGATCCGTTCCATTCAGTGGAGGAGATTCTGGAACAGGTGGGCAACGGTGAGGTCGACTGCACCGTGGCCGACTCCAACATCGTGGCCATCAACCGGCGCTATTTTCCCGAGCTGGTGGTCAAGTTTCCCATCAATGCCACCCAGTCTCTGTCCTGGGTGCTGCCCAAGCGGGCCTATTTTCTGCACAAGGAGGTGGTGGACTGGTTCCGGGAGATGGAGCAGTCCGGGGGGGTGATGGCCATGATGGACCAGTATTTCGCCCATGTGGTGGGGGCGGAATACGACTATGTGGACAACCGGGCCTTTCTCAACGCCATTGCCGAACGGTTGCCGCGTCTGCGTGGCCTGTTTCTGGAGGCGGGGGGCAAGTACAAGGTTCCCTGGCGCCTGCTGGCCGCCCTGTCCTACCAGGAATCCCATTGGTACCGCCTGGCCAAGAGTCCCACCGGGGTGCAGGGTCTGATGATGCTGGCCCGGGACACCGCCCGGCACCTGGAGGTGAAGGATCGCACCGATCCCGAGGAGAGCATCGACAAGGGCGCCGGCTACTTGATGAATCTGTTGGAGCGCCTGCCCCAATCGATCCAGGAACCGGACCGCACCTGGTTCGCCCTGGCGGCCTACAACGTCGGCATGGGCCATATCCACGACGCCCGCCACTTGGCCCGCCTCATGAAGAAGGACCCCAACGCTTGGCGCGACATCGAGGCGATACTGCCCCTGCTGTCCAACCCACGCTACTATACCCGGCTCAAGCATGGCTATGCCCGAG
Organism: Magnetococcales bacterium DC0425bin3; assembly: GCA_002753665.1. Classification (GTDB taxonomy): domain Bacteria; phylum Pseudomonadota; class Magnetococcia; order Magnetococcales; family DC0425bin3; genus DC0425bin3. Next base: position 911 of record PEAP01000041.1, on the reverse strand, counting down.
GCATGGAACCGGTGCGCTATGTGCGCAAGGTGCGCGAGTATTACAACATCCTGGTGCAGCGGGAAGCCTATCTGACCCAGGGACCGGCCGGCGACCAGTCGGATGACCCGGTGGCCGTGCGCCTGGAGGAAGAAGCGCCGAACGCGGCGGACGCGACTGCCCAACGCTAGCAGCCCGTTGATAAATGGGCTGCTAGCGGGGCAGGGATGCCCCGCCGGAATCAACGGATTGGAAATCCGTTGATTCCGTGAGGGAACCGCAAGCAGAGCTTGCGGTTCCCGACGTTGAAAAAGCCATGGATGGCTTTTTCAACGCTCTGGTAGGAGAGCCTGTCGCAGAGGAGCAGACCGATTACGCCTGCCCCTTGCGCGTCATGCCGAGCCCCAGACGATAGATATCGGGAACCTTGTACCGTGCCACATTCCCCCTCGCATCCAAATCGTACTTCCGGAGCAGACCGATTTCCACGGCAAGATCGATCAGCTCGTTGAAATCGTCGAGGTCTTCTCTCGACACCGGAGAATATCCGATCCTGGTCAATTTTTCGAGCAGTGTATCGATTTCCTTGAATTCTTCTCTCAATGAATCGATGGCATCCCTGGCAACAGAACCAAGACATTCAATCAATGCTCTGGGACGGATGATGGATTTGTCGTATCGGATTTTTTCCTGTTCTTCCTTCTCCCAGGCGATGGCATGATTGAAGAGTTGCAGGAGGAATCTCGGAGTGTGGTCATCATTGCCATCCGACAGGCGTGACCAGACCCAGTTCCTCGTGTAGGCTGTGTTTCTAATGGCGCTTAGATAGTCAAAAAACATTGTGATTTCAAAACGGATCGTGCTTCATTCCGAGGCTTGGTCAGCCTGGGGTAGGGTTTTGGTCGCCGTTTGACCACCCTGGGTTCAACCCG
>PEAP01000200.1 GCA_002753665.1 Magnetococcales bacterium DC0425bin3 | reverse complement strand
GGGACAAAGTCGCCAGCCGATTTTATCCCGCAAAAATCAAGGGGGTTACGTCTTACGGCGTAACCCCTTTTTGGTTCGTGGGACACCCATGGAAATCGCATCCTTGCGGCCCCCCCCCCCGCACAGGCCCGCACCACGGCCCCACCACCCACCCGCCAGCCCGAAGAGACCACCCGATGGACGGATCTTCCCTGCTGTTTCAGCGTCGTTTTCTGCCGCTGTTCGTCACCCAGTTCCTGGGAGCGGCCAACGACAACCTGTTCAAGAACGCCCTGGTGATCCTGATCACCTATCACATGGCCGACGCCGCCGCGCCACTGCTGGTCACCGCCGCCGCCGGACTGTTCATCCTGCCCTTTTTCCTGTTTTCGGCCCTGGCGGGCCAGTTGGCTGACCGCCACGAAAAATCCCGCCTGATCCGCTGGATCAAGCTCGCCGAAATCCTGATCATGGTCCTGGCCGGAATCGGATTCCTGCTGGAAAGCCTGCCATTGCTGTTTCTGGCACTGTTCGGCATGGGGCTGCATTCCACCTTCTTCGGACCGCTCAAGTACGGCATCCTGCCGGATCACCTGGGCGCGGACCGGCTCATGGAGGGCAACGGTCTGATCGAAGCCGGCACCTTCCTGGCGATCCTGCTGGGCACCATCGCCGGTGGACTGCTGATCGGCGGTGTCCACGGTCCCGCCACAGTCGCGCTGGCCGCCCTGGTGGTGGCGGTGACCGGCTTCGGTGCCAGTCAATTCATTCCCGCCGCCCCGGCCGCCGATCCCGCGCTGCGCCTGGAATGGAACATCGCCGTCGCCACCCGCGATCTGCTGCGCCATGCCGCCACCCGGGACGACATCAAGCGTGCGATCCTGGGCATTTCGTGGTTCTGGCTGGTAGGCGCGACCTTTCTGTCGCAACTGCCCGGCTTCACCCGCGACACCCTGCACGCCGCCGAACCGGTGGTGACCCTGTTTCTGACCTTGTTCTCCCTGGGAGTGGGTTTCGGCTCCCTGCTGGGCAGCCGCCTGCTGCGGGGTGAGATCAGCGCCCGGCATGTGCCCTTCGCCGCCCTGGGGTTGTCCGGCTTCGGTTTGGACCTGTACACCGCCACCAGCGGCTGGCCGACCCCGCCGGAGCTGCTGTCCGTGAGCGGATTCCTCGCCGACGGCGGCGCTTGGCGCATCATGGCCGATCTGCTGGGCATATCAATGTGCGGCGGCGTCTATGTGGTCCCGCTGTACGCGCTGCTGCAGAGCCGGGGCGACGCCGGACACCGCTCCCGCGTCATCGCCGCCAACAACGTCATGAACGCGCTGTTCATGGTTCTTTCCTCCCTGGTGGTCATGGCCATGCTGGCGGCCTCCTGGAGCATCCCCCGGATCTTTCTGGCCATGGCCCTGGGCAATCTGGTGGTGGCCGTCCACATCGTCAGCCTGCTGCCGGAGACCACCCTGCGCGCCTTGTTCCAGAGACTGCTGCGGCTGTGCTACCGCGTGGATTACAACGCCTCGGACATCGTGTTCAACGCCCTGCCCGGCGACATCGTGGAGCGCGACGAACACGGCTACCTGACCATTTCCGGACGGCTGAGACGATTCGCCAAGATCGGCGGGGAAATGGCAGTTTCCCCTCCCCTTCTGGAATTGCAAAAGATTCTCCTGCCCGGAACCGCCCGGCAAGTCCCCCTGGACCTGACCCTGGCACCCGGTCAGCGGCTGGCCTTCCTGGGCCCCGAGGGCTGCGGGAAAAGCCGCCTGCTGGCCGTCCTGGCCGGTCTGGATCCCCCCGCCGGAGGCGTGGTCCTTCTGCAGGGGCGGCCCCTGGACCAATGGCCAGGGCCGAAGCGGACCGAAATCATCGGGGTGCTGTTCCAGCAGCCTCGGCTCCATTTCATCGGCCAGGATGTGGCAGAAGAGGTCTCCCTCGCCCTGGCCAGCCGAGGGCTGGGAGGCCCTCCCCTGGAGGAGCGGGTCTCCCTGGCCCTGGCCGAGGCCGGGCTGGCACCGGAACAGTTCCGGGAGCGGCCCCTGGCCGGTCTGTCCGCAGCCGAGTGCTCCCGGGTGGCACTGGCCGCCCTGCTGGTGGTGCGTCCCAGGCTGGTGCTGGCGGACGAACCCGGCAGCGACCTGAGTGAGTCGGGGGAAGCGGATCTGGCCGCCCTCCTGGACCGGCTGGCCCGGGAGGGAGCCACCACCGTGATTTTCACCAGCCGGCAACAGCGGGCCCAACGTTTCGCCGACCGCATTCTGCCCCTCGCGCCGCTTTGAGCGGAAACCGCCGTCAGGGGACTCCCGGCAGAATAGCGCTTGCACTGCCTGTTCGGGACCCCTTTAATGGCAGAGTGGCTTTCCTTCCGCTCCCTCCTGCCCCCGGTCAGCGCCTCCCATGTCCATCGCCCCCCTGTCCTTGTCCCCATCCGCCCCGGGATACCTCCGCGCCATCCCCGACCCGGAACACCAGATCTCGCGCCTGCCCAATGGCTTGCTGGTCTGCACCTTTCCCATGCCCTGGCTGCACGAGGCGGGGGCCACCCTGCTGGTCCGGGCGGGCAGCCGGTTCGAAAAGCCGGATGAGGCGGGCATCACCCACTTTCTGGAACATATGCTCTTCAAGGGAACCGCCGCCATTCCCGACCCCACCCGCTTTCATACCCACCTGGAAGAGATGGCGGCGGACATGAACGCCGCCACCGGCCAGGAACACAACGCCTACTGGATCACTCTGCCCCCCGAGTTTCTGGAGTCCGGCTTCTCCGCCTTCTGCGAGATGTTCACCGCACCGGCCCTCACCGGGCTGGAAACCGAACGACAGGTGATCATTGCCGAGATGCGGGAGGATGAAAACGAGCAGGGGGAGATCGTCGTCCCCACCCTCTTGGGGGGAGAAAAACTGTGGCCGGGCCACCCCCTGGCCCGCTCCATTCTAGGGGATCGGCACACGGTGGCCGGCATCACCGAAGCGAGCTTGCAGGATTTCCTGGCGCGTCACTTCTGCGGGATCAACATGGCGATGGCCTTCTTCGGCCCCCTGGAACACCAGCATATGGTGGCCCTGACCGCCGCGGGATTGGGAGGCGTGCCCCGGGGGGAGGCACCGGCCTTCACCCCTCCCGACCCCATGCCGCCGGGCCCCCACTGGGTGGCGGTGGACGACCAGACCGCTCAACTGAGCCTGGCCCTGTTCTTCCGCACCGGCGGCATGAGCGCCCCGGACCACCATCACCTGTCTGCCCTGCGCCGTATCCTGGACGACGGCTTCGCCTCCCGGCTCCAGGCCACCTTGCGGGAGAAACGCGGTCTGGTCTACGACCTCTGGGCCTCCTACACCGCCTACATCGACACCGGCACCCTGGAGGTGGGCACTTCGGTCTCCCCCGACAATCTCCTGGAGGTGTTCGATGCCCTGTTCCTGGAGCTGGCCGGCTTGATCCAGACCCCTCCCCCCCCCCCGGAATGGCTCCGGCGGA
>PEAP01000040.1 GCA_002753665.1 Magnetococcales bacterium DC0425bin3 | reverse complement strand
ACCACCGCGCATGGTCTCGGGTCCCGGCCGGCGGGACATTGTAGGATAGGGTTCGGGACCCTCGTGCGTCCGCAGGACAGTCCCGGACCGTTGGGTGGGGGGGGAACCACGACGGACAGTCTTCGAGGAGGGGGTACTCCGATGAGCGTCATTGCCAAGCCGACCCAGTTTCTCACGTTCAATCTGGCCAGCGAGACCTACGCGCTGCCGATCCTGCAGGTGCGCGAGGTTCTGGAATACCGGGACATTCCCCGCATCCCCAACGTGCCGGCCGCCATGGTGGGGGTGCTGCGGCTGCGGGGCGAGGTGGTGCCGGTCATGGACCTGCGCACCCGCATCGGGCTGCCGCCGGTGGAACGCACCGTGGCCACCTGCATCATCATCGTCGAAATCCGCGATACCGACGGCCGCACCAGCCCCCGGGGGCTGGTGGCCGATTCGGTCAGGGAGGTCCTGGCCCTGGATCCCTCCCAGGTGGAACCGCCTCCGAAGACCAATACATCGTCCGGGGATCGGTTCATCCTGGGACTGGGCAAGTCCGGCAGCCAGTTCGTCATCCTGCTGGATGTCGGCAAGGTCATGGACCAGTGCGGCGGGGGCGCCCCGGGTACCAGCGCCGGGGGGGGGCTGGCCCTGGATATGGGAAACGACATGAACGAGGGCGTGACCCTCGTCATGTAGGGCTGCCCGGCTACTTGCTGCCCTGCATCAATTCCCGCATTTCCTCGTGGGTGAGTACCGCCATGAGCGGCTCGGAACTGCCGTGGCGTTCCCGCCGCTGCAGCGCGCGCACCAGCAGGATGTTGCGGGACCAGGCCCGCAGCTTGGCCTCGAACAGGGTGCGGTCGAACGGTTTGAGGATGTAGTCGTCCCCACCGGCGTCCAAACAGGTGGCCAGGTCGAATTCATCCTTGAGCGAGGTCAGGAAGATCAACGGCAAGAAGGTTTCGGACGTTTCCTCCCGGATCGACTGGGCCACCTCGCAGCCGGGCACGTCGGGCAGCAGGATCTCCAGCATCACCAGATCGGGCCGCCGCAGGCGGAACTTCTCCAGCCCATCCCGGGCGCTGTAGGCCGCGGTGACCTCGTACCCCTGGTCCGACAGGATGCTGCTGATGTACATGCCCATCACGGGAAAGTGGTCGATGACGAGGATTTTCATTCCGACGGGACTCCCTGTAGCGCGTCCAGCCGTCCCTGGCGGGTCCACGTCATCTTCAAACAGTTCGATGCAGTCAGACGCCCCGTCCCCCGTTCCATCCCGGAAACGGCGGTGGCGCCCATCGATCACGTTTCCCTCCACCCGCGGATCGTATCGTCACGATCCTCAAGGACTCTCCCCGGCCGGACTTTCTCCCCCCACGGTCTGCTTCCAACGGTCGAGGGTGCGTCCGAAGCCGGATTTGTCCTTGGCGCCCTGATAGGCCCCGAACAGCACCGCCCCCAGGATCAACAACGACAGCCCCATGGACAGCAACAGGGCCTTGGCCATTCCGGTGGCCGGCGGCCGGGCCGGTTCCCTGGCCGCCGGCTCCGCCGCGGCCTTGGGCTTGTCCTTGGGCTTGGACTTTGGCTTGTCCTTGTCCTTGGCAACCTGCGCCTGATTGACCCAGGCGTCCTGGTTCTGTCTTTTCCAGGAGCCATCGCCGATGATGGTATCGTCACTGCCCATGATTCGGCATCCCTGTGCTTACCGATGACAGTCGCGAAGCGACTGTCATCGGTGGAGGGTGGAGGGAGGCCTCCCCCATCTATCAAAGTGACCGATGAAAGTCGCGAAGCGACTGTCATCGGTGTTCACGAAATCCCCTCGGCGCCCGTCGGCCACCGTGCCAGACATTGTTCCAGATAGGCACAGGCGCCGCCGCCGGCCGTGAAGCGTCGGAAGGCCCTGACGATCCGCTCCCGATCCGGCGCCGCGGGCGGATCCGCGACCTGCTCCAGATAGACAGTCAACCGGTAGGTCGCGGCCTGTTCGACGGCCGGATCGAGCCCCTCTTCCCGAAGATGGCGGACCAGCGTCCCGCATTCGAGGCTTGGCGTGAGGGAGTTCTCGAAAAACCCCACCACCAGCATGGTCACGCCTCCCTGGATCCGGTCGTCGTGGAATACCCGTCGCGGCCCACGATCGGAATCCCTCTGTCATATTGTATTACCGATGAAAGTCGCAGAGCGACTGTCATCGGTGGCGGGGGGAGGGAGGCCTCCCCCATCCATCTCAAGGTTACACTTTTTTCGCCGGGTTGCCAAACGGGTTGCTTCGAAAATGATGGGAGAAGCCTCCCTCCCCCCGCCACCGATGACAGTCGCGGCGCGACGTTCACGTTTGTTCGAAGGAGCGGATCAGTTCCAGAAAGCGCCGCTTGCCGATGGGTTTGGTCAGGTGCTGGTCGCAGCCGGCGGCCAGGGCCTTTTCGGCATCCTCGCGCATGGCGTGGGCGGTGAGGGCAATGATGGGGGTGGGGGAACGCCGCGTATGCCGTTCCCAGCGGCGGATTTCCCTGGTGGCCTGGTAGCCGTCCATGGTGGGCATCTGGATGTCCATGAGGACCAGATCGAAGGGCGCCGACTCGAACAGGCGCACCCCCTGTTCCCCGTCGGAGGCGCTTTCCAGACGGTGGGGGGTGCCCTTCAGAAAGGCCCGGAGCAGCAAACGATTGTCGGGATTGTCTTCCACCAGCAGGATGGTCAGGGGCTGGGCCGGCGGCTCCGAACCGGTGCAGGACGGGACGGTCTCGGACTCGTGGTGCCGGGGCGGATCCCCGCTGGCCGCCGGCAGGACAATCTCGAAGACGAAACGGCTGCCCTGGCCCAGTTCACTGTGTACCTGGATGTTCCCGCCCATGCGGTCCACCAGCTCCTGACAGATGGCCAGCCCCAGGCCGGTGCCACCAAAGCGGCGGGTGGTGGTGGAATCGGCCTGGGTGAAGGGATGGAAGATGCGTTCCCGGGCCTCGACGGAAATGCCCACCCCGGTGTCGGTCACCTGAAAACGCACCCTGTTGTCCGGCCGGGGCGCCACCTCCAGGACCACGCGACCGCCAGCCGGGGTGAACTTGACCGCGTTGCCCAGCAGGTTGATCAGCACCTGGCGCAGCCGCTGGATATCGCCGGTCACCAGGGGCGGCAGGTCCGGAGCGAGATGCAGGCCCAGGGTCAGATGTTTGTCCGTCACCTCCACTTCGAGGATCTCCGCCACGTCCCGGACCAGTTGCTCCAACTGGAAGGGGGCCTGCTCCAGGAGCAGTTGCCCGGCTTCGATCTTGGAGAGATCCAGCACGTTGTTGATGATGGCCAACAGCCCCTGGCCGGAGCGGCTCAACACCCCCGCCTGCCGGGCCTGTTCCGGTTCCAGGTCGGCTTCCCGCAACAGGTCGGCCATGCCGATGATGGTGTTCATGGGAGTGCGGATTTCATGGCTGATCATGGCCAGGAATTCGCTCTTGGCCCGGCTGGCCGCCTCGGCCTGCTCCATGGCGGATTGCAATTGGGACTCGTTGGCCTTGCTGGCGCTGATGTCGAACATGAACCCGGCGAGTTCCGCCGGCCCGGTCTCGCCCTTCATCACCGAGACCACATCCCGGACCCAGACGGTGCGCCCGTCGGCGGTCAGACAGCGGTATTCGCAGGCGTGATCCTCGCCGCGGTTGATCTTCTTGGCGCGCAGCCGCGCCATGGTCTCCCGGTCGTCGGGATGGATGCGCCGCACCCAGGAATCCAGAATGGTCCAGCTCGCCACCGGGTAGCCCAGCAGGCTCTCCACCTGGGGGCCGATATAGGTGTACCGGCCGCGGTCCAGATCGAACTTCCACGGAATGGTGCTGGTGGACTCCACCAGGGTGCGGTAGAGCGCCTCCTTGCGCTTCAAGGTTTCCTGCTCTTCCCTGATCCGGGTGATGTCGCTGACCAGACCCACCATGCGGGTCACCGCGCCCCCCTGGCCGGTGAGAAACCGCCCTTCGTCGGCCATCCGCAGATAATGCCCGTCCCGATGGCGCACCCGGTATTCCAGATAGACCGGCTGGCGGGTCTCGAACATGCGACGGATCGCCTCCCGGAAGGCCGGCCGATCCTCGGGATGGATGAGACTGGTCCAGCCCCCCGGATGATCCGAAACCGCCTCCCGCGGATACCCCAGCACGCCCTCCACCGGTCCCTCCAGGTGAACCTGACCGGTGGCCGGATCCCGATCATACAGAATCCGACCGCTGGTATGCACCGCCGTCTCCAGGATGAACCGGTGCCGCCGCCGTTGTCGCTCCTGATGGATCAGCAGCCAGATGACCCCAGCCGACAGCAACACCAGCAGCGCCGTGAACAGCAGGCTGAACTGCCGATAACGGTCCCGGTCCCGACCGACCCCCAGCTGGATCCGCCGTTCCACGGCCTGGGTATGGGCCAGGATGGCTTGAAACAGCGTGTCGAACTGCTGGTCCATGGCGCTGCCGGTGCCGCCGATGGTCCTGGGTGACGCCATCCGGCTGTTGCCATGGGATTCCAGCAGCGCCATCTGGTCCAGAATCCCGCGGATTCCGGCGCGGGATTCCTCGTCGGCCAACGCCGGGAACTCCCCCCCGGCCCCGTCCTGTCCCCCTTCCAGCAGGGCCAGACCCCAGGCCCGGGCGCGGTTCAAATGGTCCCGGGGTTCCTCATGTTCATGATAGGACTCATGCTCGTGCAGATGTTCTTCCAGCGTGAGATGGTAAAGGGTCAACTCCACCTTCAGGGAACTGCTGGCCACCGACCACGACCGGTTGCTGGCCATCTCGAACCCGATGCGGGACTGGACCCACTGAATGGCGAGGATCGCCAGAAAGAACCCCAGGGCGATGAACACCGGCAGCAGCGGATGGGGCGGCCTCCCCGGCGCACGGGAAAAGAGGGCCGGCTTCTTCATGATCCTGCTCCCTCCACGGAATGGCACACTTGCGACGCCCGTCATGGTATGTCAGATCGGCCGAAAAAGGAAAATGAATCATGAAAATCGCAACAACCTGCCGCCGCCGATTATTGGCCGGGGAAACATCTTTGACCTTTTTCCCTGTTGCTTTGCACGACGTTGGGCTATGGTGATCGTTGGCTGCGGGGGAGCATTTTTTTCGCATCCGCGGCCGGTCATCCGGATGGGAGGGGGAGAAGGCAAGGTCCCGACCGTGTCAATTGTCCAGGAACAGCACATGGGCACTCTGAGTCTGAAAACGCATCTGGCCCAAGGCGAGGCCCTGCACCTGACCGGTCACGGCACTGTCAGCCTGAAGGTCGGCAAGGGCATCAGCATCGCCAAGCTGGGAGGACTGTCCAGCGGACTGCATGGCGCTGGCCTGAAGGCCGGCCTGTTGTCCTTCGGCATCCCGGGCGGCAGCGTGGTGGGCCCCCTGGCGGGCCTGATCGGCGTGGGACTCGCCGTCTATTACCTGTCCCGCTCCATCTCCCGGTAGCTTTGATCGTCATGTCCCGGGCCAGGGTCGTCACCGCCCTCTGCGGAGGGTTGGGCAATCAGCTCTTCATCTACGCCGCCGCCCGGCGGCTGGCCATCGTCCAGGACCGGGAGCTGATCCTGGATCGGGTCTCCCGCTTCCGCCGCGACCGCCGCTACCGCCGCCAGTGCGTTCTGGACCATTTCAACGTCCAGACCGACGGGGTCTCTCCCCATCGATATTTTTCCCCGGGGCTGTGGGATCTCTACTGGTGGGGGCAGCGCAAACGGGACCGGCTGCTCCGCTGGACCGGGCGGGACAACCCGGACTTCCTGCGGGAAGCCCGCCGGGACCCGGCCTTCGACCCTCGCCTGTTGGCTGCCCCCAGCCCCCGGCAGACCCCGACCCTCGCCCTGGAAGGCTTCTGGCAGAGCGAACGCTATTTTGCCGACATGGCCTCCACCATTCGTGCGGAATTGACCGTCGTCACCCCCCACGCCCCCCACAATCAGGCCACGGCCCAGGCCATGGCCGCCGTGACGGCGGTGGCCATCCATGTGCGGCGGCTGGACTATGCCCAGGCCCTGGACGGCGATTACTACCGCCGGGCGGTGGCCTGGTTGCGGCAGCGGGTGGCCAATCCGGTGTTCTTCTGTTTCGGGGACGACCTGCCCTGGCTGGCGGCGGCGCTGGGGGACGCGGCGGCGCCGGTGCTGGTGGACCAGAACCCCGGCGACCACGCCGCCCACGAGGACCTCTGGCTCATGAGCCGCTGCCGACATTTCATCATCGCCAACTCCACCTTCAGCTGGTGGGGGGCCTGGCTGGGTGAGCATCCGGACAAGCAGGTGGTGGCGCCCCGGGACCCGGGCCGGGGCTTCAATCGGGATTTCTTCCCCGAGAGTTGGGTGCGGGTGTGAGCGGATCCTACTGAAACAATTGGGGATCCGTCAGGTGCTGTTTGGGATCCACCCCCCATTTCTCGGCCGGTTCGTGGCCGATGATCCGGTAGCCGCCTTCCTTGCCGCGCCAGGCCAGCAGATCCACCTCCCGGGGCTCCACCCGTTTTTTCTGTTTGGCGTCGATGATGATGCGCACGATGGGGTGCAGCAGGTTGCCGCGGTTGGTCTCCACCACCACTCCCAGCAACTGGTTTTCCAGCCGCACCAGGGAACCCAGGGGATAGATGCCCACGCACTGGACGAATTTCTGGAACAGGCCGGGATCGAAATCGTTGCTGCTCCATTCGTACATGCGCTTCAGGGCCAGGGCGGGGGTGTTGCCCTTGTGATAGCAGCGGTCGGAGGTGATGGCGTCGTAGACATCGACGATGGCGGCCATCTGGCCGAAGTGGTTGATCTGGTCGCCCTTGAGACTCATGGGATAGCCGCGGCCATTGTATTTTTCGTGGTGCTGACCGGCCACGGTGATGCTGATCTCCGAGATGCCGGGAGATTCCTGCAGGATGTGGCTGCTGTGCAGCGCATGCTTGCGCATCTCCTGGAATTCCTCGTCGGTCAGCTTGCCCGGCTTGTGGAGGATCTCCGGGGGCACGCGCATCTTGCCGATGTCGTGGAGCATGCCGCCGATGCCCACCTGGGTGACCACCGCCTCGTCATGCCCCAGGGCCCGGGCGAAGAACATGAGAAACACCCCCACGTTGACCGAATGCATGAAGGTGTATTCGTCGTTCTGCTTGATCAGGCTCAGGCTGAGCAGGGCGTCCGGGTTGCGCAGCATGGATTCGGTCATCTCCGCCACCACGTCCTTGACCTGCTGCACCTCGACCTGCCGGCCCATGCGGGCATCTTCCAGCACGGTGCCCACCAGCTTGCGGGCCTGACGTTTGATATTGGACGCCTGGGGCAGTTCCTCCCGGAACGGCGCCTTGGCGATGAGGGGCGGGGCGACCGCCGGCGGTTTGGTGGTCACCGGGGGCGGTGGGGGTTCCTCCGCCGGGCCTGCTTCTTCGTCGTCCCAGTCGTCCAGGGCGGCCATCTGGGCTTCGAGGTCGGCCTCGATCTCGGCCTGGGTTCTGGTCGGGGGATTGCTGCCCATGGGTGCCTCCTGGTCGAAAATCTGTTTTTGTTTCCCCTCCCCCCGCCAGGATTGTAACACAGCCGGCGTCACTGCAACCACTCCTCCGGCCAGGGGGGCTGGACGATGGAGGCCAGCCACTGACGCAGCGGACCGATGCGCTGAATCCGGGGCTGACCCTCGCGCAGGGCCGGCGTCAGCTCCTGCAGGCGGGCCTTGGCGGCGGCGAGAGTCGGAAAGTCGCCCAGATAGACCAGGACATGGCCTTTCCGGGTTGCGAAAAAATACACCTGCTTGCCCGTCGCTTCCAGTCCGTTGCGGCGCAGGAACGGCCCGATCCGGTCCCGGTTTTCCGCCGGGAAGGACAGCAGCAGGATGGCATGGTGGTCCGGATCGACGCCCAGGGGCCAGGGACGGACCGGGAGCGCCGCGGCGACGGTTCCGGCCGGGGCCTCGGTCTTCGTCCGCGCCTGGACCGGCGCCTTGGCGGGGGAGGGAACAGCTGCGGCCACGGGCACCGGCCCAGGCGCGGCCTTGCGGGACGCCGTCAGGACCGGTCCGCCGGCCCGCACCCGTTCCAGATCCCGCAGGGCCATGCGCCGCAGCAGGGGATCGGAGCGCCCCTGCTCCGCGCCCTCCGCCAGCCAGCGGGCGGCCTGGGGCGCAGCGCCGGCCAGGATCATCCGTTGCCCGGCGAAGAACAGGCTTTCGGCGACCTTCAGGGGATCCCCACCCCCGGGCTGGGAGCGAACCTCCGCCAGGGCCTGGTCCGGGGTCAACCGCCCACCCAGCAGGGCGGCCATGGTCCTGGGCCAGTCCCGGGGCGCCTGCCCGTCATCATCGGCATCCCCCAACAGCGCGTCCGGGGCCACGGCCATCCCCTGGCGCAGCCGGGCCAACCCCAGCCAGAGGGCCACGATGGGATGCCCGGGGGCCAGCTCCATGGCCTGGCCGAACCACCCTTCCGCCCGGGAGAACTCCCCCTCCATGAAATCGATCAACCCCCGGTGGACCGCCAGGGAGTAGTCCCGGGGCCGGGCGCGCAGCACCTGTTCCAGGTCGGCCCGCCCCCGCGCCACATCCCCGGTGGCGGCCCGCAGGTAGCCGCGCCTCTGGAGGATTTCCAGATTGTCCGGCTGCTGCCGCAGGGCCTGATCGAGATCGGCCAGCGCCTCGGAATCTTCGCCCCGGGCGACCCGCAGGGCGGCCCGGGCCATCCGGGCGTCCCCGTCCCGGGGATCCAGCCGCAGGGCCATGTCGTAGTCCCGCAGGGCCGCGTCGTCCTTGCCCAGGTGCTGATGCAGGCGTCCCCGCTGCCGGTAGGCAGGGGCGAAGGCGGGTCGCAGGGCGATGAGGCGATTGCAGGCGCCCAGGGCCTCCGGATAACGTTCCTGGCGCTCCAGAATCTCGGCCAGCCGATGGTGGGCCTCCGGATCATCGGGATCCAGGGCGGTGGCCACGGTCAGATCCTCCGCAGCCGCCTGCCAGTCCCCCCGGTCGCCCTTGGCCAGGCCCCGCTCCAGGTAGGCCGGAGCCAAATCGGGCTTGAGGGCGATGGCCCGGGAGCAATCCTCCAGGCCCCGCTCCAGCACTCCCTCCTGCTTCCGCTGGCGCGCCAGCTCCCGCTGCACCGCGCAGCGCTGCAGATGGACCTGGGCCTGGGCGCTGCGGTCCAGTCCCCGGCCCAGCAAGGCCCTGGAAAACAGCTCCAGGGACTCTTCAAGGCGTCCTTCCCGACGGGCGTCCAGCCCCTGGGCGAAGGATTCCTCCCCATGGCCCGCCCCCAGGGTCGCCTGGGGCCATCCCCCCAGCAATCCCAACAATCCCGCAATACTCCCCCATCCCCTCCAGTCCATGGTGTCCCCCCCCGGATCCGGATTGACCCCACCCTCCACCCTCCACTGAAGGGAAGTCGCCTCGCGACTTCCACGGCAAGACATGCCTGGCAGGAAAATTGCCAAGACATCAAGGATTATATATCATCAATGCCCCCAACCCAACCGGAATGAAACGGCCTTCCGCCATGGCCACCATCGGTTTTTCCCGCGGTTCCCTGTGGTATCTGCTGCCGGTGCTGGCCGGTGTCATTGGCGGCATCGCGCTGCTGGTGCCGTACCGGGACCGCCTGGGCTACGACTACCAGCACCTGGCTCTGGGGAAGGACGCCATGCCCTGGTTCGCCACCCTGGACGGCCACCCGATCCACTGCATGTATGTGGAGGATGGCGCCGCCTGCCGGGGGGCCTGGCGGCGCCGGGGCGGGCGGCCGGTGGTGCTGTGGCTGGGCAACAGCCAGCTCCACGGCATCAACCAGTACCGCCAGGGACAGGTGACCGCCACGGCCCTGCTGCAGCCCCGGCTGGCCGGCCTGGGCCTGGATCTGCTCACGTTCAGCCAGCCCAACGCCAATTTCCAGGAACATCTGGTGATGTTCCAGTACCTGCGCCAGCGCCTGCCCCTGGCGGCCCTGGTGCTGCCCCTGGTGTTCGACGATCTGCGGGAAAGCGGGCTGCGCAGTGGCGTGGCGGCCGCCCTGAGCGATCCGCCCACCCGTGGGGTCCTGGCCGCCAGCGCCACCGGGGAGCGTCTGCTGCGGCTGGACGCCCAGAGTCGGGCCGAGGCCGCCAACACCGCCCCCGGGGCCACCCGGCGTACCCCCCAGGAGATCAGCGAGGCGTTTCTGGATGGCTGGCTGGAGGAGCATGTGACCCTCTGGGCGCTGCGTCCCGGCATCCGCGGCGCCCTGTTCAACGCCCTCTATGAGGCGCGCAACAGGATGTTCGACATCACGTCCCAGACCCGGCGGGCCATGATTCCGGCGCGGCGGGTGGTCAACATGGCGGCCCTGGAGGACATCCTGGAGACCGCCGCCCGCCATCAGGTGCCGGTGCTGACCTATGTGGCCCCCCTGCGCTCCGACGTGCCGACGCCCTACATCGAGCAGGAATACCGGGAGTTCAAGACCGCCGCCCAGGAGCTGGCCCGTGCCCACGGCGCCCGGTTCGTCAACCTGGAAGTCCTGGTGCCGGGCGCCCTGTGGGGCACCATCATCAGCCCCGATCTGCGGGCCGAGGCGGCCATCGATTTCATGCATTTCCAGGCCGAAGGCCATCGGTTGATGGCCCAGGCCCTGGAGCGGCACCTGGCGGAGCTGGCGCCATGATCTTCAACTCGGTCACCTTTCTGCTGTTTCTCGCCCTGGTGGTGAGCGTCTGGTGGGCGCTGCCCCAGCGGGGCCGGTTGTGGCTGATCCTGGTCGCCAGCCTGACCTTCTACGGCTTCTGGCGTTGGGAGTTCCTCGGGCTGATGATGGTCTCCGCCACCACCGACTATGCCCTGTCCCTGGGCATGCCGGGGGCCAGCCCGGGCCGGCGCCGGCTGTTGCTGGTCGCCAGCGTGGTGGTCAACCTGGGGTTGTTGTTCTTCTTCAAGTATTTCTATTTCTTCACCGGCAACGCGCAGGCGGTCCTGGGCCTGTTCGGCGTGGCCTGGTCCCCGCCGGCCCTGGAAATCGTCCTGCCCCTGGGCATCAGCTTCTACACCTTCCAGACCATCAGCTACACCGTGGACGTATACCGGGGCAACATCGTGCCGGAGCGGGATTTCCTCCGCTATGCCTGCTTCGTCACCTACTTTCCCCAACTGGTGGCGGGACCGATCCTGCGCGCCGGGGAAATTCTCCACCAGCTGGAAACACCCCGGCACTGGGACCCCATGGATCTGGCCGCGGGGCTGCGGCGCATCCTGTACGGCCTGTTCCTGAAAGTGGTGCTGGCGGACAACCTGGCCCCCCTGGTGGACGCCGGTTTCGCCGAACCGGCGGGCCTGTTGGGCGCCTGGGACGTGCTGACCCTGGGCTTCGTGTTCGGCTTTCAGATCTATTTCGACTTCTCCGCCTATTCCCACATCGCCATCGGCGCCGCCCTGCTGATGGGCATCCGCTTCGCCGAAAATTTCCATTTTCCCTATCTGGCCACCTCGCCACGGGTCTTCTGGCAGCGCTGGCACATCTCCCTCTCCAGCTGGATCCGGGACTACCTCTACCTGCCCCTGGCCGGCGTGACGGTCCGGAATTCGTCCCGGGAATCCCGGGGCGGCCTGTCCCTGATCGCCCCCTCGGGAACGGACAATCGGTTGCATCTCCATCTGGCCCTGCTGCTCACCTGGACCATCATGGGGCTGTGGCACGGCGCCAATTGGACCTTCGTGCTGTGGGGGGTCTACCATGCCCTGGTGGTTCTGGCCTACCGCCTGCTCACCCCGTACCTGCCCGACTGGCCCGCCCCCTGGGGCCCCGCGGCCGGCTGGCTGGTGACCCTGCCGGTGATGATGCTGGGCTGGATCCCGTTCCGCGCCCAGAGCGTGGGTGATACGATCACCCTGTATGGCCGGCTGTTCGACCCGGCCGCCTATCTCTTCCTGGGCCTGCGGGAAAACACCTACCTGGTCACCGCCCTGATGCTGCTGGCGATGGTGACCACCTGGCTGGTGCGCAGCCGGCTGCGACCCTGGCTGGACGGCCGGATCCGCCTGCGGTTCGCGGCGGAAACCACATTGTTCGCGGTGGCGGGCATCCTGGTCTTCGTCTTCCTGCGGCCCATCAACCAGTTCATTTATTTTCAGTTTTGAGTTGCCGATCGGGGGCAAGCATGCCAAAATAGAGATACAAAGGAGTTTTTCATGACCACTGTGACCTTCGATACCCTCGACTTGGTGGAGCGTCTCAAGGAGGCGGGCTTCCCGGGGGACCATGCCGATGCCGTGGTGCGCGTTATCGCCAAGTCCCACGACGAACTGGTCACCAAACGGGATCTGCAGGTCGAACTCGCCCCGCTGCGGGTCGACATGTCCCTGGTCAAATGGATGCTCGGTCTCCTGCTGGCGGGCGTGGTCGTCCTGGTCCTCAAGGCTTTCTTCCCAGCCTAATTCCGATTTTCGTTCTGCTCGAACTGCAACCGGTGAAAGCGCGCATAGGCGCCGTTCTGCGCCAGCAGTTCGTCATGGCTGCCCATCTCGACGATGCGGCCCTTCTCCAGCACCACGATGCGGTTCACGTTGCGGATGGTGGACAGGCGGTGGGCGATCACCAGGGTGGTGCGCCCCTCCATCAGGTGTTCCAGGGCCTCCTGGACCGCGCGTTCGCTTTCGGTGTCCAGGGCGCTGGTGGCCTCGTCCAGGATCAGGATCGGGGCATCCTTCAGCAGGGAGCGGGCGATGGAAATCCGCTGCCGCTGTCCGCCGGACAGCTTGATGCCCCGGTCGCCGATGATCGTCGCCATGCCCTCCGGGAAACTGTCGATGAAGGGCAGGGCGTTGGCCGCGGCGGCGGCCTCCCGGATCGCCGCCGCATCCCCCCAGCGACGGCCATAGGCGATGTTGCGGCGGATGGTGTCGTTGAACAGGATGACTTCCTGGGTCACCATGGCGATCTGCCCCCGCAGGCTCTCCAGGGTCACCGTGCGGATATCCACCCCGTCGATGGTGACGCGCCCGGCGCTGGGGTCGAAAAAGCGCGGCACCAGATGCACCAGGCTGCTCTTGCCGCCGCCGCTGGCGCCCACCAGGGCCACCTTTTCCCCGGCCCGGACGGTGAGATCGATGTCCCGCAGCGCCGGCTCGTGGCTGCCCTCGTAGCACAGAGTGACCCCCTCGAAGCGCAACTCCCGGCCCATGGGCGGCAGGCGACGGCCGTCGGGGGGGGAGGCGATGGTCGGCTGGATGTCGGTGAAGTCGAAGATCCGCCGGGCCGCGGCCAGGCTTTCCTGGAGCTGATTGTTCAACGCCGTCAACCGCTTGACCGGGGTGTAGGCCATCAGCAGGGCGGTGATGAACGAAAAGAAGGTGCCGGTGGTGGTGTGGCCCTCGATCACCGAATGGCCGCCGTAATAGATCACCCCGCAGATGGCCAGCCCGGCGATCAGATCCATGGAAGGGTTGGTGATGGCGTTGACCATGGCGGCGCGCATCTGGTTTTTGAGCAGCTTCTTGGTCTCCCGACGGAAAGCCGCCCGTTCGATGGCCTCCATGCAGAACGCCTTGACGATCCGCAGCCCCGAGATGGTCTGCTCCAAATGGCTCACCACGCCTTCCATCAACTCCTGGCGGGTCCTGCTCAGACGCCGCATGCGGCGCCCCAGGCGCATGATCAGATAGCCGGCCAACGGCATGCCCAGCATGGCGATGCAGGCCAGGCGGGTGTCCCGATAGAACACCACTCCCACCAGGAAGACGATGGAAAAGCCCTCCCGGAACAGGTTGGAAATGACCGTGGAGGTGGCCCCCTTGAGCAGATGGGTGTCGTAGGTGACCCGGGAGATGAAGCTGCCGGTGGAATGGGACAGCAGGAAATTCATGTCCATGGTGAGCAGGTGGCGGTAGATGTCCACCTGCAGACGGCGCACGATGCGGTGGCCGACGTATTCCATGAAATAGCGCTGGACGAAATAGGCCCCGCCCCGCAGGGCGAACAACCCCAGGATCACCACCGGCATGAGATTGAGCATGGTGGTGTTCTGTTCGATGAACACCTTGTCCAGGATCGGCTGCACGGCGAAGGCGATGGCGCCGTCGGTGGCGGCCAGCACGATCATGGCCAGGAAGGCCGGAATCAGATACCAGCGGAACGGCCAGACCAGCCGTCCGAAGCGGATGGCCATGTCCCGGTTGTCGGGACTGAGTCGCATGACGTTCAATTGACGATCTCCCCCCGGCCGGCCCGGTCCAGATCGGCCTTCACCATGCTCTCCACGAGTTCCTCGAAGGTGACCCGGGGCGTCCAGCCCAGGATGGCGCGGGCCAGGCGGGCGTCGCCGGTCATTTCCCCCACCTCGGTGGGACGGAACAGGGCCGGGTTGATGCGGACCAGGGTCCGACCGGAGGCGCGATCGATGCCCCGGGTCGCCACGCCGTCGCCCTCCCAGGCCAGGTCGAATCCGGCGCAGGCCGCCGCCAGGGTCACCAGCTCCCGCACCGAATGGGTGCGACCGGTGGCCAGGACATAGTCCCCGGGCCGCTCCTGCTGCACCATGCGCCAGATGCCCTCGACGAAATCCCCGGCATAGCCCCAGTCCCGCCGGGCCTCCAGGTTGCCCAGTTCCAGGGCCTCCTGCCGCCCCAGGCGGATGCGGGCCAGGCCGGCGGTGATCTTGCGGGTGACGAAGCCCAGGCCGCGCAACGGGGATTCATGGTTGAACAGGATCCCGGCCGAGGCATGCAGGCCATAGGCCTCCCGGTAGTTGACCACCATCCAGTGGGCGAACAGCTTGGCCACCGCATAGGGGCTGCGGGGATAGAAGGGGGTGGTTTCGGTCTGGGGGGTGGCCACGGCCTTGCCGAACAGCTCGGAGCTGCTGGCCTGGTAAAGGCGCACCCCGGGGCATTGTTCCCGAATCACCTCCAGGAAATACACCACGGCCATGCCGTTGACCGTGGAGGTGTAGAGGGGCTGTTCGAAGGAGTCGTGGACGAAGCTCTGGGCGGCCAGGTTGTAGATTTCGTCGGGCTGGATGCGGTCCACCACCCGCATGATGTTGGCGAACTCGGTCATCTCCAGGGGCAGGTAATCGACCTGGTCCCGGATGCCCAGTTCGTCCATGCGCCAGAGATTGAGGGAACTGGCGGTGCGGCGAAAGGTGCCATGGACGGTGTAGCCCTTGTCCAGCAACAGGCGGCTCAGATAGGCCCCGTCCTGGCCGGTGATGCCGGTGATCAGCGCGACTTTCCCCAACGGACCATCCTCCCTGCTTCCGCTTTCCTTGCAGCCGCGATTAACGTAAGCTCAAATCCCTGGCCACACAATGAATTCTTTGAACCGCATCCCGCCACCCCCATGAATGTCGCCCTGCTGCTGCTGCGCTACCGCCCCCATGGCGGCTACGAACGTCAGGCCCGCCTGCTGGCCGAGGCCCTGCTGCGGCAGGGACATGACGTGACCATTTATTGCAACCGCTGGCCCGACACGGTGCCCCAGGGGCTGCGTTTCCGCAAGGTGCCCGTGGTGCCTGGGGCTTCCTGGTTGCAAAGTCTGACCTATGCCTGGCAATCGCGGCGCATCCTGGCCCGGGAGGGCGGCGGATTCGATCATGTCATCGGTTTCGACCGCGGGCTGGGGGTCACCCTGTACCGGGCCGGCAACGCCTGCCACCGGGAATGGCTGGCGGTGCGGCGGCGGTTGGAAGGCTGGTCCGGTCGGCTGTCCATCGCCATCAATCCCCTGCATCCCATCCTCAACGCCATCGAGGGACGCCTGTTCGCCGCTCTGGAGCGGGAGCGGCGTCCCATCGTGGTGCTGTCCCGGAGGGGGGCGGAGCAGATCCGTGCCCATTATCCGGTGAGCCCGGAGCGCTTCGTGGTCATCCCCCCCGCCATCGACCTGGAACGCTTCGCCGGCTGCCAGGGCGCGGAGTACCGCCAGCGACAGCGGGCCGCCCTGGGGCTGGCGGATGACGAGCGGATGGTGTTGCATGTGGGCAGCGGCTTCCGCATCAAGGGGGTGGAGACGGTACTCCGCGCCTTGGCGGTGCTGATCCGGGAGCGGTCGATGGGCGGACCGGTGCGGCTGGTGGTGGCCGGACGGGATCGCCGCCTGACCCGGCGCCTGACCCGGCTGGCCCGAACCCTGGACGTGGCGGAGCGGGTGGTCTTCACCGGCGCGACGGCGGAGGTGGGGGCGCTGTATGCCGCGGCGGATCTGTTCGTCATGCTGTCGCGGCTGGACACCTTCGGGGTGGCGGTGGCCGAGGCGCTGAGCTTCGGCCTGCCGGTGGTGGTGGGAGCGGGGGCCGGGGCGGCGGACCTGGTGACGGACGCCGCCGTGGGCACGGTGGTGGACAGCGCCATCGCCCCCGCGGAGCTGGCGGCAGTCTTGCAGGAGCGTCTGGCGTCCCCCGGGGGAGAGCGGGAACGGGCCCAACGCCACGCCGCGGCAGCGGTCTGCGAACGTCAGCGGGTGATGGAGCGCTATCTGGAACTGCTGTCGGCGACGCGGTGATGGGAGAAACGGCATGCTCGAACAACTGACTCTGACCAATGTGGGACCGGCACCCAGGATTGATCTGAAGTTCGGCGAACGACTGAATCTCCTGACCGGAGACAACGGTCTGGGAAAAAGCTTTCTGCTGGATGTCGCCTGGTGGGCGTTGACCAATAAATGGCCCGCGGAAGTCAACCCCTGGCTGACCTCCGGTCGCATGGCCAGACCCTCGGGTCACGGGGAGGCCACCATCGACTTCAGCTTTACCGGGCAATCCAAGCGGGTGGACTATTCGAGCCGCTTCGACCGGAGCAATCAAAAGTGGATCGGCCGTTGGGGGCGACCGGCCATTCCCGGGCTGGTTCTGTATGCCCAGGGCGACGGCAGCTTTGCCCTGTGGGACCCGGCGCGCAATTTTTGGCGAACCCAGGGCCGTGCCGATATCCAGGAGCGTCCTGCCGCCTATGTCTTTACCCCGCGCGAGGTGTGGGACGGGCTGCGAGATCCCCATGGGCAGCAGCTCTGCAATGGATTGATCCATGACTGGGCCGGTTGGCAGAAGGAAAAGGGCGAGGCTTTCGATAATCTGCAAAAAACCCTGGCGAGCCTGTCGCCGGATCCCGCCGAAGTGATCGCACCCGGTCCCTTGACCCGCATCAGTCTGGACGACGTCCGGGACATCCCGACCCTGGCGATGCCTTATGGTCAGAATGTTCCCCTGTTGCATGCCTCCGCGGGCATGCGCCGGATCATCGCCCTGGGTTACCTGCTGACCTGGGCCTGGCAGGAGCATATCCAGGCCTGCAAGCTGCTCGATCAGCCCATGGCCCATCAACTGATCTTTCTGGTGGACGAGATCGAAGCCCATCTGCATCCCAAATGGCAGCGCCGGATCATCCGCGCCCTGCTGGGCATCATGGCATCGATGAGCCAGCAGGCCGGAGCCGCCGGAGCCCGGATCCAGCTCATCGCCGCCACCCATTCGCCCCTGATCCTGGCTTCGGTGGAGCCGTTCTTCGACCCCGAGCGGGACGCCTGGTTCGACATCGACCTAATTCCCCGACCGGGAGAACCCTCCCAGGTCCGGATCACCCGGGAAGAATTCATGTGCCGCGGCGAGGTATCGGACTGGTTGACCAGTCATGCCTTCGATCTGGGCAGCGGGCGCTCCCTGGAAGCCGAGGCCGCTCTGGCCAAGGCCGCGGAACTCATGAGTCGCGAGGCGGTCCGTGAGGACGAGCCCAGGATCCTGCACGAAGAGTTGCAACGGGTGCTGGGCGACATCGATCCGTTCTGGATCAATTGGCGGTTCATCGCCAGAAAGAAAGGCTGGACGCTGTGATTCGAGTCTTTCCCCAGGGTGAGCCCGTCTCCTTCGATGCCCGGGTGCGCCAGAAGGGCCTGGCCCATATGCGTGCCAAGGGCATCGATCTGGACCAACCTCTGCCATCCGGAACAAAATTGCCTCCTTATTGGCGCGGCGACTGTCTCCGGGATCTTTACCGGCTCCATGGGGGGATCTGCGCCTATCTTGGAGTCTTTTTCGAAGAGGTCACCGGCGCCGGATCGGTTGACCACTCCATCGCCAAATCGAAGTGGCCTCGCGATGCCTACGAATGGGACAATTACCGGCTGGCCTGTCGGGCGATGAACACGAAAAAAAGAGATTTTTCGGACGTATTGGATCCTTTCTGCGTCGAGAATGGCTGGTTTCAATTGAACTTGTCCATTGGGTCCGTGCATCCCGATCCCGCGCTTCCTCTCGCCGACCGGGACAGGGTCATGGAGACCATCAAGCGCCTGGATCTGAACGATCCCGCTATCAATAGAATGCGTGCAAAACACTATGGGGAGTATGCCCGGGGCGGTATCGACGCAATCCACCTCAAGGAAACATCGCCTTTCGTCTGGCACGAAGCCGTGCGCCAGGGACTGCTCTGAAGGGACGGAAACCAGATGCCCCCCCCCGCCATCAGCGTCTTCATCGCCACCTACAATTATCTGAATTCCCTGAAGCTCTGTCTGGCCTCCCTGGAGCGGCAGAGCCTTGACGATTTCGAGGTACTCATCGCCGACGACGGCTCCGGACCGGAGGTGGGGGAGTGGCTGGCAACGTATCGGCCACAGGCGCCCTTCGCCCTGCAGCATCTGTGGCACGAGGATCGGGGCTTTCGCAAATGCCGCATCCTCAACCGCTGCCTGCTGGCGGCCCGGGGGGATTATTGCCTGTTCCTGGATGCCGACTGCATCCAGGGCCGGCACTTTCTCCAGACCCATTGGGATCACCGCCAACCGGGCCGCTACCTGGGCGGACGGCGGGTGATGATCGCCCGGCCGGTGGCCGAGACCGTCACCGAGGCCATGGTGCGCTCCGGGGTGTTCGATCACATCTCCCTGTGGAGCCTGCGTCACACCCTGACCGGCGGCATCCGCTCTCTGGAAGAGGCCTGGGCGCCCCTCCACACCCTGCGCCCCCGCCATCCCTTCCGGCTGCTGGGCTGCAATTTCTCCCTGCACCGGGAGGACCTGTTCCGGGTCAACGGCTTCGACGAGGACTACGAAAACCGCGGCGGCGGCGAGGATACCGATGTCTCCGCCCGCCTGGAGACCCTGGGCATCACCCTGAAATCGGTCCGCTACCTGGCGGCCCAGTATCACCTGGGGCACGAAAAGGCTGGCGAAAAATCCGCCTCCCTGGAACTCTTCCGGGAAAAATCCGCCCAACTGGCCAACCCGGCGGCGGCGGTCGCCATCAACAGCGCCGTGGCCCGCTGGAAGGCCGACCGGGGCCGACCGGACTCGAATGTGCCAGAGGCTTTCGGAAAGTCTTGACGAGCCCCACGCGGCGGATTAAACTCTCCACCTCGCAGCACCATTCGATCGAGCGATGGGCGGCACATGCGGGAGTAACTCAGGGGTAGAGTGCAACCTTGCCAAGGTTGACGTCGAGGGTTCGAATCCCTTCTCCCGCTCCATCCCCTTCTTGGGGAACCGGCTGTTCGCCTGAACAGGCATATCCCGCCTGGACAGGCTGCATGACAGGACAGGTTGAAAAAAACAGCCAGCAGGACTTGAATCGGCTCCACGCCGGGCAAAGTCCCAGCGGTCGGACGGTGGCTGGGTGGCGAAGCGGTCTAACGCTGAGGTCTGCAAAACCTTTATTCGTGGGTTCGAATCCCACCCCGGCCTCCAATCCGTCCTTTCTGTCCCACAGACCCGGGCTGCATGCGGGAGTAACTCAGGGGTAGAGTGCAACCTTGCCAAGGTTGACGTCGAGGGTTCGAATCCCTTCTCCCGCTCCATGCCCCACACCCCCATCCGATCCGCGCCGCCGATCCGGTTTCCTGCAGGAATTTTCGGGGAACCGAATCACCCGCAGCGGGTCCAAGCGTCAACCTCGCAGGCTTCCGGGGTTCCGACCCCGTCCGCCCGGCACAGTTCGTCCCATCGGCACCGGTCGCCACTTTTCGGCCCCACGAATGGACGGTTCACCATTGAAGTTCAAGGGATAATTAACATGATCCTGAATCCGAACGACCGGGTCGTCGTCTTCATCGACGGCTCCAACCTCTACGCCGCCATCCGCTCCCTGGGGTTCGATTTCGACTACAAGAAGCTGCTGGCCTTCTTCCGGGACCGCTGCCGCCTGTTGCGGGCCTATTATTTCACCGCCCTGGGCGACGACCAGGAATATTCCCCGATCCGCCCGCTGGTGGACTGGCTGGCCTACAACGGCTATTCGGTGGTGACCAAGCCCATCAAGGAATATGTCGATCCGGCCACCGGCAACAAGCGCACCAAGGGCAACATGGACATCGAAATCGCCGTGAGCATGCTCACCATGGCGCCCCACTACGACCACGCGGTGCTGTTTTCCGGCGATGGCGACTTTCGCTCCATTGTCGAAGCGGTGCAGAACCAGGGCAAGCTGGTCACCGTGGTGAGTTCCCTGCTGACCCATCCGCCGATGATCGCCGACGAATTGCGCCGTCAGGCCGACCAGTTCATCGAGTTGGACAGCATCCGGGACGATCTCACCCGCCGGAATGCCTGACCCTTCTGCCCGCCGGAATGCCTGACCCTTCTGCCCGCCGGAATGCCTGACCCTTCTGCCCGCCGGAATGCCTGACCCTTCTGAACTGATCGCCACCGTCCCCCCCGGTCCCTCCGACCGGGCCGGGGGGGACGCTGCGTTCCCCCCCACCGCCCCCCCCCTCCGCAAGGCCTTTTTCGGGCTGTTTTCCGTCCTTTTTTCCGCTGTTGCATGATTTTTTCACCTGGACCCGGGACCCCTTTTGACGGATTATACGCCGCTTTGACGGCCACTGTGCCGGCCACGACAATGGACTATTCGAGGCAGGAGGATGGACCCATGGGAAAAACTGCCTTCCTTTTTCCCGGCCAGGGAGCCCAGAGCGTGGGCATGGGACGGGAACTGTTGGAAGCCGGCGGCCTCCTCGCCGCCACATTCGCTGAAGCCGACGCCGTTCTGGGATTCTCTCTCAGCAAACTGATGTTGGAGGGACCCAACGATCAATTGCTCCTCACCAAGAATGCCCAACCCGCCCTGGTCACCACCGCCGTGGCGGCCTTCCGGCTGGTGACCGATCGGGTCGGCCTGCGGCCCGATTATGTGGCGGGTCATTCCCTGGGCGAATACGCCGCGGTCTGCGCCGCCGACGGCTTCACCTTCACCGACGCGCTGCGCCTGGTGCGGCTGCGGGGGGAGGCGATGCAGGAGGCGGTGCCGGTGGGGCAGGGGGCGATGGCCGCCATGCTCAACATGGCCCAGGAGACCGTGGAAGAGGTCTGCCGCTTGGCCGCCAGCGCCACCGGCGGGGTCTGCGTGCCCGCCAACTACAACACCTCCGCCCAACTGGTCATCTCCGGCCACCGCACCGCGGTGGAAAAGGCGGTGGAACTGGCCAAGGAGCGGGGCGGCAAACGCTGCGTGATGCTGCCGGTCTCCGCCCCCTTCCATTGCCCCCTCATGGAACCGGCCGCCCGGCGCATGGCCGAGGCCCTGGCCGCCACCCCGATGCAGGAGCTGACGGTGCCGGTGGTCTCCAACGTCACCGCCACCGAAACCACCGACTGCAACCGCGAGCGCGAGCTGCTGGTGCGGCAGGTGACCGCCCCGGTGCTGTGGATGGCTTCCATCCAGCGCCTGCGGGCCCTGGGGGTCGATACCTTCGTGGAAGTGGGCACCGGGCAGGTGCTGAGCGGCATGATGAAACGCATCGACAAGGATGCGACGGTGTATGGGGTCTCCGGGCCACAGGACCTGGCCAACCTTCCGGCCGCCTGACGGGGGATCCGCCACCATGTTCAAGGATCGCACCGCCATCATCACCGGCTCCTCCAGCGGCATCGGCCGGGTCACCGCCGTGGCCATGGCCCGCCAGGGAGCCCGCATCCTCCTGGTCAGCAACGAATCGATCCGCATCCTGGAAGCCCTGGAAGAGGTCCGGCAGTTCAGCCCCGACTCCCAGGCCTACGAGGCCGATGTCACCAGCCGGGCCTGCCTGGCCGAAATGGTCCGCTTCGCCGGCCAGGAATTCGGCACGATCGACATCCTGGTCAACAACGCCGGCATCACCAAGGACAACCTGCTGTTGCGCATGAAGGAGTCCGAATGGGACGACGTGCTGTCCGTCAACCTGGACAGCGTCTTCTTCCTGACCCAACTGGTGCTGCGTCCCATGATGAAGGCCCGTTACGGGCGGATCGTCAACGTCAGCTCGGTGGTGGGGATGACCGGCAACCCGGGACAGGCCAACTACGCCGCCTCCAAGGCCGGTCTGATCGGTTTCACCAAGAGCCTGGCCCGGGAAGTGGCTCCCCGGGGCATCACCGCCAACTGCGTCGCTCCGGGCTTCATCCAGACCCGCATGACCGACGCATTGAGTCCGACCGCCCGGGAGGCTATTCTGAGCCAGATTCCCCTGGGGGCCATCGGGGAAGCCGGGGACGTGGCCAACGCCATCCTGTTCCTGGCCTCCGAATCCGCCCATTACATCACGGGCGCGACCCTCCATGTCAACGGAGGGATGTACATGCCCTGAGCCGTGGGGCGGGCATGTCCTGCACTTCATCAACCCCAACCCCAACCCAAAAGACCAGAAAGGAACAAAAAATCATGAGCGATATTGCGGAACGGGTCAAAAAGATCGTTGTGGAGCAACTGGGCGTCGAGCCGGATCAGGTCACCGAGGAGGCCAATTTCGTCGATGATCTGGGCGCCGACTCCCTGGACACCGTGGAGCTGGTCATGGCTCTGGAGGAAGAGTTCGGTTGCGAAATCCCCGACGAAGCCGCGGAAAAAATCACGACCGTCAAGGAAGCCATCGAGTTTCTCAAGGACAAGGTGTCCTGACGTCTCCCAACGACGATATCCACCCCTCAAGACCTCCGGAAAGCCCGCGGAGGGGGGGATGGGGATATCCTGATCAGGAGAAAGTTCAGTGGAGAGGAGAGTTGTCATAACCGGGGTTGGACTGGTCACCCCCCTCGGTACCGGTAACGAAAAAACCTGGAACGCCCTGCTGGCGGGTCAATCCGGCATCGGGCCCATCACCCGGTTCGACGCCACCGACTATGCCTGCCGCATCGCCGGCGAATGTAAGGATTTCGAGGCCAGCGACTGGATTCCCCAGAAGGAAGTGAAGAAGATGGATCTCTTCATCCACTTCGGGGTGGCCGCTGCCACGCTCGCCTGGCGGGATTCCGGCCTGGATGTCTCCCAGGACGAGACCTCCTTCCGCCGTGGATCCATCATCGGTTCGGGGATCGGTGGCCTGATTTCGATCCAGAACCAGGCGTTCCTAGTGAAGGAGCGGGGACCGCGACGCATTTCCCCGTTCTTCATTCCCATGTCTCTCATCAACCTGATTTCCGGTCAGGTTGCCCTGTTGTTCAACCTCAAGGGTCCCAATCATGCGGTCAGCACCGCTTGCGCCACCGGGGCCCACTCCATCGGTGATGCCACCAACCTCATCCGCCGCAACGCCGCGGACGTGATGCTGGCCGGCGGCGCCGAGGCCGCCATCTGCGAGCTTGGCATCGGCGGTTTCGCCGCGGCCAAGGCCCTGTCCACCCGCAACGACAATCCCCAGGCCGCCTCGCGCCCCTGGGATCGGGACCGGGACGGCTTTGTTCAGGGAGAAGGCTCTGGCGTGGTGGTGCTGGAGGAATTGGGCCATGCCCGCCAGCGGGGGGCCCGGATTTACGCCGAGGTCTGCGGCTACGGATTGTCCGGAGACGCGCACCACATCACCGCTCCGGATCCGGACGGCGATGGCGCCCGCCGCTGCATGATCGCCGCCCTGCAGGACTCCGGCATCGCCCTGGAACAGGTGGGATACATCAATGCCCACGGCACCTCGACCCCCCTCGGAGACGTGGTGGAAACCATGGCGGTCAAGAAGGTCTTCGGACCCCATGCCGGCAAGCTGATGATGAGTTCCACCAAATCGATCACCGGTCATCTTCTGGGAGCCGCCGGCGGGGTGGAAGCCATTTTCACCGCCCTCGCCCTGTACCATGGCGTGATTCCCCCCACCCTCAACCTGGACCATCCGGATTCCGATTGTGATCTGGACTACGTGCCCCACACCGCGCGTAACGTCCCCATCGAAGCAGCCATGAGCAACTCCTTCGGCTTCGGAGGCACCAATGCCTCCCTGGTTCTGAAGCGGTTCTCTTCTTGATAATCCGTACCATAATACGGATCCTGGCGGCCGTCCTCCTCCTGGGGGGGGCGGCCGCCCTCGCTTGGACCCTCCGTGATTTTTATCTCTTTTTGCATAAGCCGTTGACAGAGTCCGTGGATGTCACCATCGAACCGGGTTGGGGGCCGGTGCGGGTGTCCCAGGCCCTGGCCAAACACGGCGTGATCGGCAATCCGCTCTGGTTCCGGCTGCTGAACCGCTATCACGGCCAGGGGTTTCTCCTGTCCGGCCATTACCGCTTCGAGGTCGGCGAAACCCCGATCCTGGTGTTGCAGCGTCTGCGCTCCGGCGCGGTGGTGCGCAACCTGCGGATCCTGATTCAGGAAGGCCTGACGCTCCTGGAGATCGGCCAGGTGCTGGCCCAGGCCGGCTGGCCCAAGGCCCCCAAGATCCTCCAGGATCCCGGACTGCCCCGGCGGCTGGGCTGGTTCCGCGATCATCTGGAGGGCGGCCTGTTCCCCGACACCTATTTCTTCGATGTCGGCGATCCCCTGGAAAAACTGTTGACCCGCATGGTGCAGCGCACCATCCTGGTGCTGGAAGAAGAATGGGCCGGGCGCGATCCGGGGTTTCCCCTGGATCCCTACCAGACCCTGGTCCTGGCCTCGGTGGTGGAGGAGGAAACCGGCATTGCCGGGGAGCGTTCCCATGTGTCCGGCGTGTTCCTCAACCGGTTGCGGCTCGGCATGAAACTCCAGAGCGATCCCACGGTGATCTACGGCCTGTTGCCCGGCTTCGACGGCAATCTCACCCGGGTGCATCTGCGGACGCCGGGTCCCTACAACAGCTATACCCAGAAAGGCCTGCCGCCCACGCCCATCTGCAGTCCGGGCCGGGCGGCCATCCACGGAGTGGTCCATCCCGACTCCACCGGGGATCTCTATTTCGTCGCCCGGGGCGATGGCACCGGCACCCATGTGTTCGCCGAAACCCTGGGCACCCATCAGGCCAACGTGCGCCAGTTCCAGCTGCGCGGCCCGCGCGGCAACGACCGGGGTCAGTGAGATGCCCAGGGGACGCTTCATCACCTTCGAGGGCGGGGAGGGGGCCGGCAAGACCACCCAGTTGCGGCTGCTGGGCGAGCGCCTGCAACGCCGGGGCCTGACCCCCTGTCTGACCCGGGAGCCGGGGGGCTGCCCCCTGGCGGAGCGAATCCGGGGCCTGCTGGTGGGCGGAACCGGAACCGATGCGCCCATGACCCCGGAGACCGAGCTGCTGCTCATGGTGGCGGCCCGGGCCCAGCATGTGGCCGAGGTGATCCGCCCGGCCCTGGCGCGTGGCGATTGGGTGCTGTGCGACCGCTTCAACGACTCCACCCTGGCCTACCAGGGCCATGGCCGGGGGCTGGATCGGGACTGGATCGCTCACCTGATCCGGCAGGCCACCGGCGGACTGCAACCGGATCGGACCTACCTGCTGGATCTGGATCCCCGGGTCGGCCTGGCCCGTTCCCGGGGCGGCGCGATGGACGAGGCGCGTTTCGAGGGGGAGGGCCTGGCCTTTCACCAGCGGGTGCGGGAGGGATTCCTCGACCTGGCCCGGCGGGCGCCGGAGCGCTTCCGGGTACAGGAGGCCGCTGCCGCCCTGGAGGCGGTGGCGGAGCGCATCTGGCGGGAGACGGAACGTGACTGGCTGCGGGTTTGAGGCCATCCACGGCCACCGGGACGCCCTGGAACGGCTGGGACGCATGCTGGCCGAGAACCGCCTGCCCCACGGCCTGCTGTTCTCCGGCCCGGTCGGGGTGGGCAAGGCCACCACCGCCCAGGCGCTGGTGGCGGCGCTGTTCTGCCGGGAGCGGAGCGCCGCCGCTGACTCCGGTCCCCGGTCCTGCGGCCATTGCCCGCCCTGCCGCAAACTGGCCGCGGGCAACCACACCGACCTGATCCTGCTGGAACCGCCGGCAGAGAAGACCCAGATTCCGGTGGAGCGGGTGCGGGAAGTGATCGCCGAACTCAACCTCACCCCCCTGGAAGCCCCCCGCAAGGTGCTGTTGGTGGATGACGCCATCCAGATGAACGCGAGTTCCGCCAACGCCCTGCTCAAGACCCTGGAGGAACCCCCGGGGGCGGTGCTGCTGATCCTGATCACCCGGCGGCCCGGCCTGCTGCTGCCCACCATCCGCTCCCGCTGTCAGGAGCTCCGCTTCCGGCCCCTGGCCCCGGCCGATCTGGTGGCGGCGGCGGAACCCCACGCCGGCGGGGTGGACCGGGACACCCTCGTCCAGGCGGCGGATCTGGCCGAGGGCAGCGTGGCCCGGCTGCTGGAACTCTGCACCGGCCCCTTCAAGGAGCTGCGAAGCAAGTTTCGCCTGGACATGGACTACCTGCCCCGGCAGCGCCTCGGGGGCCTCATCGATGCGGCGGAATTCTGGGGCAAGAAGGACCATTATCCCTGGGCGCGGCTGTTCCTGCGGGCCTGGTTTCGGGAAGCCCTGCGCGCCGGTCTGCTGTCCACCCCGCCGGCCGCCCCCGGCGCCACCCGATCCCTGCTGGAGCTGGCCCGGCACACGGAAAAAACCCTGGAGGCGGCCCAGGTCAGCAACTACAATCCCCAGTTGGTGCTGGAAGCCCTGTTCATCCGTCTGG
>PEAP01000039.1 GCA_002753665.1 Magnetococcales bacterium DC0425bin3 | reverse complement strand
GGGGGGGGGGCTGATGGGGGGGTTGCTGGTGGGACTGGTGGCCCGGCTGGATCCCATGAAGGGCCACGCGACCTTTCTGGACGGGGCCGAGCAACTGGTGGCCGACGGTTTCCGGGGGCATTTTCTGCTGGTGGGGGAGGGGCTGGAGGCGGACGGCGCCTTCCTGGGCGCGCAGTTGCGCCGGCGTCCCGCCCTGGCGGGGAGAGTCCACGGCCTGGGCCGGCGGGACGACATGACGGCCATCAACAGCGCCTTGGACCTGGCGGTTTCGACCTCCATCGGCGAGGGGTTTTCCAACACCATCGGCGAGGCCATGGCCTGCGAGACGCCGGTGGTGGCCACCGACGTGGGCGATGCGGCGCTGATCATCGGGGCCACCGGCCGCCTGATTCCCCCCGGCGACCCGGCGGCCCTGGCCCGGACGGTGGCGGAACTGGCGGCCCTGGAGCCCGCGGCCCGCCAGGACCTGGGACGCCAAGCCCGGGAACGGATGCGCAGCCGGTTTTCCCTGGACAGGATCATGGACGACCATGGCCGGTTCTGGGAAGATATGGTGGGGGGGGATATGATGCCATGATCCGCATGATCCGACATATCGTCGAGCCGCGGCTCCAACAAGATCCTGGCGCCGACCAGGGTCTCCAGCAGGGAGTTATGTTTGACTGGGGGTGGGATGATCTTTATTTTACCGTGGCAGCCGGGAACCGGCTTTCATCGGTGGGGGGTGGAGGGAGGGTATCCCCCAGCCATCAAAGTTGGCGGGTTGTTCGAACGATTTTGTTCGAACAACTTTTTTGTGGCACAGCGCCCGAAAATTGCTTACCATGTCATCGTCCTGCAAGAATCATGTGCGGGAGTCCCATGGATTGATTTTTCTTGGTCGTTTGTATAAAAGGAGTGGTGAGGCATGAACGGAGAGAGCTGGCGGGATTACCAGATGCGTTACCGAAAGCAGTTGCGCAAGGATGTGGAAGACGCCTTCGCTGAGGTGACGGAGCGGGAGCGGCAGCAGGAGGCGGAGGATCCGTCCGGATTCTTGGAGACGGGCCGACGGTCCCGGGAGCCATGGCAGCGCCCGGGGCTGGAGCCGTCGCAGCGGGCCGAGGATTTCTCCCCGGAGGCCCGGACCAGGGCGGCGATCATCGAGCCCATGGGACAACCCAAAAGCGAGGATCCGGAATGGACAGACTACCATGCGATGGTCAAGGGGTATGAGAAGGCCCACCTGCAAAGCATCTTCAAGAGGATCCGTCTGGCCGATTCCTGGAGCCCCCAGGGCTGGAGCGGGGACGGCGACTCCTCCAGGCAGCCGTTTCAGGTCGCGGAGTCCAGGGATTTCTCCCGGCCGGGCGCAGCACGGATCAGTGACGGCGACGACATCGGTCTGAAATCGCTTCAGATCACGGAACCCAGGGAATTCTCCCCGCTGGGTGTTGCGCGGACCGGGGACAGCGACGGCATCAGTCTGAAACCGTTTCAGATCGCGGATGCCAGCCTGTCTCCAGATCCGCGGCGCGTCACGGACAGCGGCAATCCCCTGCTGCTGCGCCAGGCCGGAAATCCGGGCGCGACCAGGCCGACCGCCGTTGCCGAAAGCGGCAATGAGGAGCAAAAGTTTGTCCCCATTGACGGAAGAAAGAGACAGCATTGGCAGGAAGCTGTCGAACGGGTCAACGCGTTAAAAAAGGAACGTCCCACGTCAAAGTCGACCGGTGAGCCTTCTGTTCCTGCTCAGCTTGCGGCACTTGGAATGGCCTCTTCCTCCTGGAGGAGTAGCAAGGAAATCCCTGGTCTTGAAGGGCAGATTGTACTCAATATGGAAGAAACCCGTGACAATCCATCGCTGCATTGGTGGAAGAAGATACAGGATGACGGGGATTGGAACTTCAAAAATACAGACAATAAGGAGTATTTGAAGTGGGGTCCGGAAGTGACCCTGGAGGATAGGGAACGCGCAGGAAATCGCAATTTTGGGGCTACTTGCGCCGCCCTGGGGCTTGGCAAGTCGCTTTGTCTGAGAGGCAGCGGAGCCTATCAGGGGTATTCGAATTTCACGAACAGCTTCAGGGCAGCCAAAAGCAGCACATCGGACGCCTGGAACCAGCTCATCAACCCTTCGGACAATTCCAAAGGGTTGATGGAGAGAGTCGGCGAGTCGCTGTCCAAGGTAGGGAAGGCGGTAGGCCAGGTTCATATATACAGGGACCAGGAAGAATCTGGAGATCAGGCCAAGCCAGGAAGACAGAACGGCCATGACAATGTTTCGCGGGTGAACCAGGGGCGGCCCTGGGATCTGGACCCGAACAGTTGCATGGGCGAACCTGCTGACGATTGTGCCGCTGTCGATGACGGGTACACATTTGCTCGTGAGTACATGGATCGCTATTGGAAGAAATGACCGCCAACAATTGCGGCTGCAATGTCCATCCCAGCAGCCAAACGCATTACCGTGAAAGTCGCGTCAGCGGCTTTCACGGTACGAGGGTGAAGGGAGGCATCCCCCATCCATGAAAGTCAGAACGAGGGAGGGCCATTCCTCCCCCCCTTTTTCCGATGGAAGCCGCCTCCAGGCTTCCACGGTCAGGAGTTACGGACGTTTCGATGAAAGCTCCCATCGCAGGAAGTCGCAATGAACCATGGCCAGGGAACCCCATCGGATGGGTGATTGGTTTCCTCAATATCGTGGCCCTGTTTATCGTATCTGTCGCGGCAATTGCGGTATTGTTGGTTGTGTGTATCCATTATTTCGCCAAGCCACCACCGTCCCGAGAACAGATGGATAATACATATAGACGTCTTCATCATTTAGTGGCTCTGTATGAACAGGATGTGGCGTCCCTCGGGAAGCAGGGGTGTTGTCAATTCTTGTTGAATAAAGATGGAAAATTGGAGCAGGAGCTGGGTGGCGTGACAGCTGTTTCCCCAGAAAGACAAGCAGAATACGAAAAATACATGGCCGAGGTTCCGGTAACAGCCATCAAGCCTCTTTGTACTCATTGCCGCCAGATTCTGTTTCAGAGGACTTCAGAACCGGCACGCATCACATACTATCTGTATTCCGATGTCATCCTGGAGAACGACAGTCGATCATGCAGCAAGTACATTTTCGAACGATCGGACG
The DNA here is from genome assembly GCA_002753665.1 of Magnetococcales bacterium DC0425bin3. GTDB lineage: Bacteria > Pseudomonadota > Magnetococcia > Magnetococcales > DC0425bin3 > DC0425bin3. The sequence goes on along the minus strand of PEAP01000039.1, from coordinate 23,745 downwards.
GGATAATGCATGTAGACTGTTTCAGGGTCGATGACCATTTTTATGATGTCGTCTTCTCGGACGGATAGGGCCTGAAAATGCGCATCGCCCGCCAACCATTCGGATGTCTGTGGCTGTTGGCTGTGTTTATCGTTCTTCTCGTTCATGTCCTCGTATTGAGATGTCCGATTCCTTCCCGATCCGACATGGTGGAAGATTTTCAGGAAATCAAACCGGGGCTCTTGCGTTTGGTGCAACTGTACAAGGAAGATTTATCAATTCATCGGTCCGGGAACTGTGATTCGATCAGGGTGAAAGACAACAAAATCATGTTCGAGCGTCTTCATGGCTGTCGGATCCCGCAAGAAAGATTGTTGGAATATGCGAAGATCATGTCGGAATTCGGTGTTTCTGGTCTATCGTTCAAAGGTGAGTTGAAATCCACAGGGACCCTGACCGGGCCTGTCATGCTTTGTGTGCAATCTTGCATGTTCAGCGTCTATTATGTGTACGCCGAGGGCGTCGCCATCCCGTGCCGGAAGAGATTCTATGCAGTCGATGGCGAAATTCCACGTTATTGCGGCGAGATCGAGCCGGGTTGGCAGTATATCGTGTATGACATGAGCTGGTAGCGCCCTGCGGGACCGACGCTCACTCACCGCCCAGCTCCTCCAACAAGATTCTGGCGGCGCCCACGGCGCCCACCAGGGCTTCCAGCAGGGGAGCCGGGAAGGATGGGGGTTGGTCGGTGCGGGCGGTGGCGAAGGCCGCGGCGCGGCGCTCCACCTCGGTCAGGCCGTAGCTGCCGGCCAGGCCGGCCAGCTCCAGGGCGGCCTCGCTGGCCTGGCGGGGGGCGGGGCCGGCGGCCTCCTGGCGGATGCGCTCCAGCAGGCCGGTCAGGGACCGGATGGCCATGCCGATGAAATCCCGGAACGCCTCCTGGCCCAGATCCTGGCGAAAGGCCGTCAGACGCTGGGCGGCCGTGAGGGCATCGGCGAAACGGACCTGTTCTTCCTCCAGGGTGGCCAGCCAGGCCGCCGCGTCGTCCAGGGACCCCCGCTGGGCGAGGGTCTCCAGGGCGAGGGCATATTGGCACAGTCTCTTGCCCCCGAACTGGCCGCTGCTGCCCCGCAGTGAATGGGCCTCCCGGGCCAGCAGGTCGGGGCGCCGGCTCTCCAGGGCGGCGCGCAGCGCCTGGACCCGCCGGGGCAGCAGCTCCAGGAACTGGGCCAGCACCGCATCGAAATCCTCCTCCAGCTCCTGGTGCAGGGTCCGGAAGACCTGGCGGTCCAGCACCGGGGGCACCGGGACGGCCGCCAGGGCGTCGCCCGGCGTCGGGGTGACGGCCGGAGGGATCTCCGGCGTGAGCCAGCGCAGCAACGCCGACTGCACCCCATGCCGGGTCACCGGTTTGGGCAGATGGTCGTCCATGCCCGCCGCCAGGCATTTCTCCCGATCCCCCTGCATGGCAAAGGCCGTCAGGGCCACGATGGGCACATGGCGCTGGGGCCCTTCCAGCCTGCGGAAGGCCTGGCAGGCCGCGTAACCATCCATCTCCGGCATCTGGCAGTCCATGAACACCAGGTCGTAGGCTTTGCGGCTCAGCAGCGCCACGGCCTGCCGGCCGTTTTCGGCGTAGTCCACCGTCAGCTCGTAGCGTTTCAGCATGCCGCGCAGCACCGCCCGGTTGATGGGATCGTCCTCGGCCACCAGGATCCTGGCACCCCGGGGCGGCATGGCCATCCCGGCCGGCGGTTCCGTCCCGGGCAACGCCTCCTCCGGCGCCGTGCCCGGCCGGACCGGCAGCACCACCCGGAACAGCGTGCCCACCCCCAGGGTGCTTTCCACATCGATCTCACCCTGCATCAGATGCACCAGCTTGCGGGTGATGGCCAGACCCAACCCGGTGCCGCCGTAGCGACGGGTGGTGGAGCTGTCGGCCTGCTCGAAGGACTTGAACAGCTTGGAAAACTGTTCCGGACTGATCCCCACCCCGGTATCCAGCACCTCGAACCGCACCACCAGCCCATCAGCCCGTTGATAAAATGGCTTTTCCAACGCTCTGCCCTGGTTCGCATCCGTCAGGGGCGTGGCCTCCAGGGTCACCCGACCCTTGCGGGTGAACTTGACGGCGTTGGACAGCAGGTTGACCAGGATCTGCCGCAGCCGGGTCGGATCCCCCACGATCCAGTCCGGCAACCGCGCATCCAGGCCCAGCTCGAAGTCGATGGCCTTCTTGCCGGCAAAGCCCTTGAACAGCAGACTCAGGTCCTGCAGCAGGTGATGGAGATTGAAGGGAATCGCCTCCAGTTGCAGTTTTTCCGCCTCGATCTTCGAATAGTCCAGGACATCATTGATGATGGCCAGCAGCGCGTTGCCGGAGGTCAGGATGGTCTGGGCATAGTCGCGGCCGGTGGGGGGCAGATCGAGGTCCAGGAGCAGTTCGGCCATGCCCAGGACGCCGTTGAGGGGCGTGCGGATTTCGTGGCTCATGGTGGCCAGGAAGGTGCTTTTGGCCTTGTTGGCCGCCTCCGCCTCCCGGCGCGCCTGGAGCAGTTGGGCCTCGTGGAGCTTCTGCCGGGTGACGTTGGCGAAATTCCACACCTGGCCGGTCACCTGGCCGTCCAGCAGCAGCGGCACCGCACAGCATTCCAGAATGCGACCATCCTTGCAGTGCAGCACGTCGCAGTCGGTCGCGCCGGCGGGTCGGGGATGGGCCAGCCGCTCCAGGAAGGCCTGGGGCTGTTCCATCTGCGCCGCCACCCGGGCCAGCAGCCGATCCTGAACCTCCGGCGACAGGCTGTGGGGCGACAGATGGAACAGGCGCAGGAAGTTGGCGTTGGCATGGGTGACGGCGCCGTCACGGCCCACGGCCAGGATGCCGTCGCGGGTGGATTCCAGGGTGGCGCGCAGCAGTTCTCCGCTCTTCAACAGCTCCCGGGTGCGGGCCTGCAGGGTCAGATGGGTCAGAACCCGGGCGCGGACGATGGCCGGGCGGATCGGCTTGGCGATGAAGTCCACCGCGCCCAGATCGAAGCCCCGGGCCTCGTCGGCCTCGGCATCCATGGCGGTGATGAAAATCACCGGCATCTCGGCCGTGTCCGGCTGCGCCTTGAGCCGCCGGCAGACCTCGAAGCCGTCGATGTCCGGCATGACGATGTCCAGCAGGACCATGTCCGGCAGGGGCGGGTTGGCGAGCTGTTTCAGAGCCTGGGCGCCGGAGGTGGCCACGAATACCTGGTACAGCTCCTTCAGCGCCCCTCCCAGGACATGCAGGTTGTGCTGTTCATCATCGACGATGAGAATTCTGGGTTTGGCGGGCGCGTTCATGAGGAATCCCGATGGTCGAGAATGGGGGGGGAGGGGAGGAGGCTCGCCACGGATTGACGCAATTCGGCCAGGGTGGCCAGGGCGGCGTCGTTGTCGAAATCCATGACCTGGGCTTCCAGCCGGGCCAGCCGGGCATCGGCCTGGCCGCCCAGGCTGGCGGCCAGGCCGGGCAGCTGGTCCGGGGCGGAGAAGTCGCCCTGACGCAACAATTCCGCCAGGGTCTGGCAGCGCTGCTCGAACGACTCCGGATCCACCGGCGCCGTGACCGGCAGGGCGGGGAGCGTCCGTTCCAGTCCATCCAGTTCCGCCAGGATGCGGGTCAGTTCGGCCACCAGCGCCGCCACCGGCGCCGGGTCGCAGCGCTGCTGCCGGGTGAGATCGTCGTTCACCCGTCGGGCCAGGTCGTGGAGCCGGGTCATGCCCAGGCTGCCGGACAGGCCCTTGAGGGTGTGGATCAGGCCGGCGATCCGGGGCCAGTCTCCGTCCCGCCCGGCGGCGGCGATGGCGGCCCCGGCCGGGCGGTAATCCCGGGCGAAGGTCAGCAGGGAATGCCGCAGCAGGCGGTGATTGCCATGCACCAGGCGCAGGGCCCGCTCCAGGTCCAGGCCCGGGAGGACCGTCGGGGGCGTGGACGGCAGGTCCCGGGAGGTCGTGGCGACCTCCGGCGCGGCCTGCGGCCGGGCCGGCCGGGCCGGCAGCCAGCGGGCGACCTTGTCGAACCAGGTGGCGGGATCGATGGGCTTGGTGACATGGTCGTCCATGCCGGCCTCCAGGGAGCGCTGGCGGTCGTCGATCAGGGCATGGGCGGTCATGGCGACGATGGGCAGGTGCCGCCCCCGGGGCAGGGCGCGGATCCTGGCCGTGGCCTGGAAGCCGTTCAGGCCGGGCATCTGGATGTCCATCAGCACCAGGTCGAAGTCCTGCCGGGCCACCAGATCCACCGCCTCCTGGCCGCCGGTGGCCATGGTCACGTCCAGGCCGTAGCCGGTCAGGAACTCCCGGGCGATGTCCCGGTTGATGGGGATGTCGTCCACCAGCAGCACCCGGGCGCCGCGGATCCGCTCCAGGGTGGCCGGATCCGGCTGCCAGGATTCCGCGGCGGCGGGGAGGGCAGCCTCGGGCCGCTGGCCGCCCAGGGCGCCCATGACGGTGTCGAACAGCTCCGAGGGGGTGACCGGTTTGGTCAGACAGCCGGCCAGGCCCAGGGTTTCGGCTTCCCGGATCACCTCTTCCCGGCTGTAGGCCGAGACCATGATGATGGTGGGCAGATGGGACAGGGCCGCTTCCTGGCGGATGCGGCGGGCGGTTTCCAGACCGTCCATGGCGGGCATCTTCCAGTCCATCAGCACCAGGCCGAAGGGCTGTTCCCCCGGGGTATTGTCCACCTGCTGCAGCAGGTCCAGGGCGGCGAAGCCCGAGGCGACGGTCTCGACCCGGAAGGCGCAGCTTTCCAGCATGTCGGCCAGCAGGGTCCGGGCCTGGGCGTTGTCGTCCACCACCAGGACCCGCAGGCCCCGCAGGTTGGCTTCCCCAGGGATCAGGTCCGCTCCCGGGGCGGCCTGGCCGCGGTCGAAGGGCAGGGTCACGGTGAAGGTGCTGCCGACGCCCGGCGCGCTGCTCACCTCCAGGCGGCCGTCCATGGCGGTCACCAGGCGCTGGCAGATGGCCAGCCCCAGGCCGGTGCCGCCATAGGTGCGGGAGTGGGAAATGTCGGCCTGGAAGAAGGGCTGGAACAGCCCGGCCATCTGGGCGGAGTCCATGCCGATGCCGGTATCCGTGACCTGGATGCGCAGGGTGACGGCCCGGGGCGTTTCGAGGATCGGCGCCACGGTGATGGCCACCTCGCCCCGGGCGGTGAACTTCAGGGCGTTGCCCAGCAGGTTGATGAGTACCTGCCGCAGCCGCAGGGGATCGCCGATCAGCACCACCTCCTTGCGGACCTGGCAGTTCACCAGGAACTCCAGGCCCTTTTCGTCGGCCTTGCCGGTCATCAGCCGGGCCACTTCCTCGATCAGGTGGGGCAGGTTGAACGGGATCCGCTCGATGCGCAAGCCGCCGGCCTCGATCCTGGAAAAATCGAGGATGTCGTTGATGATGTCCAGCAGGGCATGGGCGGCGCCGTGGATGGTGGTCAGGTATTGGCGCTGGCGGTCGGTGAGGGCGGTTTTCAGGATCAGGTGGCCGGTGCCCAGGATGGCGTTCATGGGGGTGCGGATTTCATGGCTCATGTTGGCCAGGAAATCGCTCTTGGCCCGATTGGCCGCATCGGCCCGCTGGCGGGCGGCCTGGAGATCCCGGGTGCGCTCTTCGACCCGGCTTTCCAGCTCGGTCTTGGCCCGCAGGATGGTGTCCCGTTCCCGTTGGGTGGCCCGATCCTTTTCCTGGCGCAGGACATTGATGTGATCCACCAGGGCCAGGGACAGGAACGCCGCCTCCAGCCAGACGCCCAGGCGCCCGGCCCAGAAGCTCAACAGCGACGAGGGCACATAACCGAGGCGGCGGCCCCAGCTCACCGCGATGCCCACCAGCAGGATGCTCCAGGCGAGGGTCACCAGCCGGGCCTTGCGGTGGCCGCGCCACCACAGCCAGGCGCCCAGCAGGGGCGGGGCGGGCACCAGGATCAGGCCGACCAGCAGAGCCAGTTGCATGCCGGCCTGTTTGAAGCCGACCGCCATCAGCAGGATCGACCCTGCGAACAGAGCCATCACCAGGGTGAACAGGCGGTCGAGGCGCGGCGCCAGGGTGGGAGTATCCAGAAAGATCCGGCAGAACTGGGCGCCCACCAGCAGGGCCAGATGCAGGGTCAGGGTCGGCATGAGTTCGGTCAGCAGGGCGGAATCGGGATAGAGATACCGGTGTCCCAGGCCCAATACCGCCGCGGTGGCCAGGGTGACCAGGGCGATGTAGGCCACATACCAGCCGTATTCCCGCATGCCGGTGGAGGCGTAGACGAACAGATTGTAGACCACCATGAACGCCAGGCCGCCCAGATAAAGCCCCAGCAGCAGGCCGTTGAGGTCCCGATGGGTGGCGAATTCCCGGGGGGTCCAGAGCAGCAGGTCGGCGTCGGCAAAGCCCACCGCGTCGTAGGCCAGGCGCAGGTGGACCAGGCTGGTCGCCGCCGCCGGGGTGGTCAGCGGCACCACTGGTGTTTCGAAGGGGATCGGCCGGGCGGAGAACGGGCGCCGGTCGCCCAGCTGCCAGGACTGGATGGGTCGGCCCGGGAGCAGGTGGTGGACATCCAGATAGTCCAGGGTGGGATGGGTGATCTGGAGCAGCCAGTCCAGCGGCCGGTCAGCGGGATTGACCACCTCCAGCCGCACCCACCAGGCCGAGGCGGACAGACCCTGGCTGCTGAACATCCCCAGGGGCCGAAACCGCGCCGCCATCTCGGGTCGGGTCACCGCCTCCAGGGTCAGGCGGCGGCCGGGATCTTCCAGGATCCAGAGGTGGCGGCTGGCCGACAGTCCCTCCAGCGCCTGGCTCAGCGCCAGGGGGGGCGGCGCGGCGGCGGCCGAGGCCACGCCGCCCAGGGCCGTCACTAGCCACAGCCAGACCCGGAAATGACGCCGAGCGGTCCGGTTCATGACCCGGTCCTGCTCCGGCTTTCGAAGGGGTCCAGGAACAGTTCGAAGCGCAGTTCCATCACGTCGAGATCCAGGGTGTTCTTGCCCCAGACGGTGGTGCCGTAGCCCAGGTACAGGGCCATGGGCAGCCCCATGGGCAGCAGGTTGAGGCCGATGGTGGGCTTGACCATCAGCCGCTGCCATTCCGTGCCTCCCACCGGATGCCGGGCGCCGGCGTAGGTGGATTGGGCGCTGTCGAACCCCTGCTGTTTTTCCGGCTCCACCCGGTTGTAGATCAGGAACAGGCTGGTCTGGAGTTCGGCTCGGTCCAGAGGGTGGCGCCATTGGGGTTCCAGCTGCACATCGGTCTGGAAGCCGGGCTGGAACTTCAGATCGGCGGCGCGGGTGGTGTCGGCGGGCCACAGGGCGGCGCGTTCACCGGGCAGGGCGTACTCGTGGTGGGTGTGGAGGTTGATGAAGAAATTCTCGAAGGGTTGATAGTCGTACCAGGTCCAGAAGGTCAGATCCCACTGCTTATCGCCGGTGGCGACATCCCGGGTGTCCAGGGGATCGGCCCCATGGCCGGTGGGCAGGCGCACCCCGCCTCCCAGGGCCAGACGGTGGGTGGCCTGGCGGTCGCCCAGCACCCGGGCCTTGACCCCCACCAGGATGTCGCCCAGGCCCTGGCGGTCGGCGTCGGCCAAGTCCAGGCGGCCGACGCCGGCGGCGATGGCGGTTCGTCGGGCGGTGGACAGGGCGCTCCAGCCGGTGGCCTGGGTCAGCTGGGCGGATTGATCGAGATCGGATGTCAGGAACGGCACCCAGAGGCCCAAATCGACCTCCGGATCGAGGCCGAAATCCAGCACCAGGTCGGTGCGTTGCATCGTATGGCGGGCCTGGTTGCGGATGGCGTAGACATTGGACACACTCTCGGGCACCCCCCGACCGGCCAACTGGTCCAGTCCGGTCTGACCCAGGGAGTGTTTGCCGCCCGAGGCGTCGTAGCGTTCGTCGCCGGTGATCCAGGACTGGTACAACCGCAGCCGCAGGACGCCCGGCGGCAGCAACCGGGCATCGATGGCCTGGAGTTCCGGCGGCCACAGCAGGGTCAGGAGGGCCAACACCACAACCGCCGGGAGCCTGCTCATGCCACACCTTTGTCTTTCAGAAACGGAGCGAATTTCATGTCCGAGCCCAGGATATGCTCCATCAGCCAGCGTTTGGCAAAGGCCAGCAGGTCGATGGCCACGGCGAAGTTGCCCGCCTCGAAGCGTTTGATCAGCTCCACCACGGTGTCGAGCAGGTGCTGGTGGGCCTGGATGTGGGACAGGCGTTCCGGGTAATCGAAGCGGGCAAAATAGTCTTCTTCGCGCTGGAAGTGGAAGACCGTATAGTCGGCCAGTTCCGTGAGGATGGAACTCAGCACCGTCCGACCCTCGCCCTCCTGCATGGCGCGGTGCAGCTTGTTGACCAGGGTGACCAGTTTGGCATGATCCTCGTCCACGTCCCGCAGCCCGGTGGCCAGTGACTCCTGCCAGGGAAAGAAGGGCTGGTGGACCGCGATCAGACTGGTTTCGCCCAGGTAGAGCCGGTCGAGGAGGCGGAACAGGTGATTGCGGGCCGTCAGATGGGCGATCAGACCGGCTTCCAGGCCACTGCCGGCCGCCGACTGGCCGGCTCGGGCAGCGAGCTGTCGGGCCTGGGCGAGCAGGTCACGGAAGCGGCGATCGATCTCTCCGAACAGCGGCGTCGTGCCATGGTTCTGGCGTTGCTGTCGGTCCAGCCAGCCGAGGGTGCCGGTGCAGAGCCGCTCCACCGCGGCCGCCTCCAGCTCCTGGCGACCGCCGAGGGCCTGTTCGAGGCGGCCCTGGAGCAGCAGCAGTTCCTCCTTGACGGCCCGGAGGTCGAAGGGCGGCGGGCCGCTGTCCAGTTCGAGCCGGGCGGCATAGAAGGCGTGGCTCATGTCCTGGAACACCTCGCCCAGGCGATCGAACTGGCCGGCGGACCGGCGCATCAGACCGGCGGTGCGGCCGGCATGGTCGGCATGCTCCCGCACGACCAGGGAGGCCTCCTGAGTGCGGCGGGTGGCGGCCAAAATGGCCTGGGCGTGCTTCAGGGCCTGGACGGTATCGGTGGCGGTGGAGCGGGCCGCCTGGGCGACGTCCGAGGAGGACCGGGCGATTTCCCGAATGCCCAGTTCCACCTCGCCGGCGGAGCGGGCCACCTCGCCGGTGGCGGCCATCAGCGCCTGCATGTTGTGGTTCACCGCGCCGCTGGCGGCGGCGGTGTGGGTCATTTCCTCGGCCACGGTTCGGGTGCGCTGCATCTGGGCATCCACCGCCCGGGAGATTTCCTGGGTCGCCTGGGTGATGCGTTCGACGCTGGCGGCGATGGCGTGATTGGCCTCCGCCGCCTCCCGGGTGGTGTGCTGGATGGTCGAGGTCTGCTCGTGGATCATGCGGGTGGCGTCGGCGGTCTGCTGGGCCAGATCCCGCACCTCGCTGGCCACCACCGCGAAACCGCGGCCGGCGGCGCCGGCGCCGGACGCCTCGATGGCGGCATTCAGAGCCAGCATCTTGGTCTGGCTGGCGATGTGGTTGATGATCTCCACCACATCGCCGATGGCATGGGTGGCCTCGGCCAGGAGGTCCATGGTGCGTTCGGTGGCATGGGCATGGCGCCGGGTCTGTTCGGACTCGGCGGCGGCGGAGCGGCATTGGTCGCGGATGGTTTCCAGGGAGTCGTTCATGGCCACCGTCGCCACCGAGACCTGCCGGACGGCGCCATCCATGCTCTGCATGGTGCGGGTGACATCACCGATGGTCTGCTCGATCTCCCGGGCTGTGGTCGCCAGCAGGGCGCTGGCGACGCTGGACTGTTCGACCCCGGAGGCGATGGTCAGCACGTTGCCGGACACCTGCTCCACGGCCGTCGTGATGGCGCCCAGGTTGGCCATGGTCTCCTGGCTGTCCCGGGCCATCCGGTCGATTTCGGCGGCCAGCCGGTCGTTCTGTTGGACGACGGCCGCCACATCCGCCTGGGAGTTGTCGGCGTCCTCCCGGAGCAACTCCCGCATCTTGACCAGTTCCGTGGCGCAGGCGGTCATGCTGCCGGAATGGAGGGTCATCAGGGCCAGCAGCCGCGTCTGCCGATCCAGGAGCGGCTGGAGCTGCCGTCCGATGCGGGCCACCTCCGGCGGGGCGTCGTCGGCCGGGGGCGACCAGGCTTTCCCCAGGTCGGTGGCCGATCGGACCACCAGATCCTCGATGCTGGCCAGGATCCGCTCCAGCATCCGGAGCAGAATCATCATGAGAGCCGCTACCAGCAGGGTGGCCAGGACCGCGAGTCCCAGCACGGGATCGACTCCGTCTGCGTCGGCGGTCACGATCCGCCACCCGAACCAGAACACGCCGATCTGAAAGGCCATGACTGCGGCCAGGATGGCCACGATACGATGTTTGACGGACCAGTGCGACAGGACAATTTTCATGACATTCCCCCTATCCGAATGGGCGCGACCGGTCCCCCGGCCGTCGCGCCCCCGGCCTCCACCGATGGCCGTCGCGACGCGACTTGTTCGGTGATGTACCGGCAAGGAATTGATAAGGGAAACGACCCGGGAAATGAAGCGGAAATCCAACGGAATGTTGATGGATTGTTAACAGAATGTTGATGTAATGTTAATATCCCCTCAACCACCCCTGGAGGAGCCGCCCGGATGCCCCGACCACCGCCCCTGCTGTCCCTGCTGGAGGATGACCCCAGCCTGCGCTTTCTGATGAGTTCCTACCTGGAAAAGTCCGGCTTTCGGGTGCAGGCCAGTGGCACGGCGGAGGCGTTTTTCGCCGCTTTCGACCGGGAGCCGCCCGACTGCCTCCTGCTGGACCTGAACCTGCCCGACGAGGACGGCCTGGTGGTGGTCCGCAAGCTGCGTTATCACTCCAGTGTGCCGTTGATCATCGTCTCGTCCCGCGGCGGTGAGCAGGACCGTCTGGCGGGCATCGAGTTGGGCGCCGACGATTATGTCACCAAGCCGTTCCATCCCCGGGAACTGGCGGCGCGCATCCGCAACCTGTTGCTGCGCAGTTCCCGGCAGGGGACCGGGGGGCCGGAGCCGTCGCCCGCCGTCATCCGCCTGCGGGGGTGGGTGCTGGATTTGGATCAGCGCCGGCTGGAGATCGCCGCCGGGGAGCCGATTCCCCTGACCCGGGGGGAGTTCGACTGCCTGGCGACCCTGGTCCGGGCCCGGGGCGCGGTGGTGACGCGGCAGCGGTTGAAGGACGCCGTGACCCGGCGCCAGGACCCCCCCGGTGACCGCACGGTGGATGCGCTGGTCTGCCGCCTGCGCCGCAAACTGCGCCCTGCGGCCGCCAAGGCCAGCCCCATCCTGACCGTGCCGGGGCATGGTTATCAGATCGATCCCAGCGTTCTGGAGGGGTAGGGGGGGGGAATATCCGTGGCTTTTACGGTAAACTTTGATGGATGGGGGAGGCATCCCTCCACCGTGAAAGCCGGTTTCCGGCTTTCACGGTCAAGGAAGCGCACAGCAGATCGGGACGAGGAGGAATCCATGGGTGAATTGGTGATCCGGAACCTGGATGACGAGATTATCGAACGGCTCAAGGCCAGGGCGGTGGCGCATCGGCAGTCGTTGGAGCAAATGCTGCGCGAGATTTTGGCCGGGGCTTTGCTTCCTTCCCAGGAAAAATTGGCAGCGGAAATCGGTGGCTGTTCGATTCGTGCGGAGCGAGAAAATCGGACGGCTCCCGGGGTGGTGGATCGTCTGGTGATGACCGCCGATCGGATCGCCGCCATGGGGCCGAGCAGAATCGAGGCGGATGTGGTGGCTATGATCCGGTTAGATCGTGAGACGCGATGAAACTCGTGGTGGACGCCAACGTCTGCGTGGGATGGTTCTTGAATGTCCCGTACCGTGCCCAGGCCATGAAGGTGTTGCGGGCGGGATGGCCTATGCTTGCCCCGGAGTGGCTCGTCGCCGAGGTGACCAGCGTGGCCTGGAAAATGGCGAAGTCCGGAATGGCCAATGACGAACTTGTCCATCGGATGTTGAAGGAATTGCCTGGGTATTTTTCTTTGGCCCCCATGGCGGAATTGGCCCATGCCGCCTATCGATTGTCCCGGACGTTGCAGCATTCTCCCTATGATTGCTTCTATCTCGCATTGGCGGAACGTGAAAATGCCTCGCTGGTCACGGCAGACGAACGGCTGATCTCCCGACTGAAGGGGACCTCGTGGCTTTCCCTGGTCATCCCTCTGGCCCAATGGGAGTCGATCCCATGACCTTATTGCCCGGAAAAGTTCTCGCTTCGTCTGGATGGGAGATGAAAGCCGGATTGCGGCTTTCATCGGTCATTCAAAGGAGCCCAGGGACCTCCAGCCCCAGAACCCCGGGCAGTTCCGCCATGTGATCGATCCAGTGATCGGGTCGGGCCGCCGCCAGGCGTTCCCGGGCGTGGCAGCCGTAGGTGACCGCGCAGGTGGTCACCCCGGCGTTGCGACCCATGAGAATGTCGAAATCCGTATCCCCGACCATGAGGGCGCGGGCGGGCGGGTGCCCGGTCTCGGCCAGGATCTCCAGCACCATGGCCGGATGGGGCTTGGAGGGGGCCTGGTCGGCGGTCTTGAGCGCCTGGAAGAACCCATGCAGGTTGTGGTCGTTCAGGGTGCGCTCCAGACCCCGGCGGGATTTGCCGGTGGCCACCGCCAGGGTCATCCCGGCGGCCTGGAGTCCGTTCAGAACCCCCCGTACCCCCGGAAACAACGGATTGTCCAGCTCCCGGGCATCGGCCAGGCGCTGGTAATGGTGCCGGTAGCGATCCACCACCCGGGCGTGCAGGTTCGGGTCATGGTCCGGCAGCAGACTGGCCATGGCCTGGTCCAGGTTCAACCCCACCACTCCGGCCACGGCGGCGGTGTCCACCTGGGCGTCCAGGCCGCAGTCGGCCAGGGCCAGGCGGGCGGCGGCGGCGATGCCGGCCAGGCTGTCCACCAGGGTGCCATCGCAATCGAAAATCACCAGATCGAACGTTCTCATGGGTCGGTTTCTTCTCGCAACCTGTGCAGCAGGAGGTCCAGGGTCGGGTCCAGGGGCGCGGTCACCGCCAGCGGTTGTCCGGTGGCGGGATGGACGAACTCCAGCCCGGCGGCATGGAGAAACAGCCGTTTGAGCCCCAGGCGCGCCAGGCGCTCGTTGAAGGTCCGGTCGCCGTACTTGGCATCCCCGGCCAGGGGATGGCCGGCCCATTGGCAATGCACGCGGATCTGGTGGGTGCGCCCGGTTTCCGGTCGGGCTTCCACCAGGGAGGCCGTGCCGTGCCGGCTCAGCACCCGGTAGCGGGTGCAGGCCGCCTGCCCGCCCTCCCGGGCCACCACCATCCGCTCCCCACCCCGGGTCACCCCCTTGACCAGCGGCTGGCGGATCGCCCCCTGCCGGGGCCGGGGATGGCCGGCCACCAGGGCCAGGTAGCGTTTGTGGACCGCCCCGTTCCGGAACATCTCCGCCAGCCGGCGCACGGTGGGCTTGTCCAGCCCGAACACCAGGCAGCCGGAGGTGTCCTTGTCCAGCCGGTGGCACAGCTCCGGCTCCGCGCCGGCTTCGGCCGGCAGCAGGCGCACGGCGTCGATCAACCCCCAGGGCTGGCCGCTGCCCCCATGGACCGCCCAACCGGCCGGCTTGTCCAGGATCAGCAGATGCCGGTCCCGGTACAGGATCCGTCGGGCCAGCTCCGCCACCCGCTGGGGCGGTGGAGTCGGACGTTTCTCTTCGGTGGTCGATGCCGGGCGCACCGGCGGCAGCCGCACCTCCATGCCGGTCGTCAGGCGCTGGCCGCTCCGCACCCGGCCGCCGTTGACCCGCACCTGACCGGTGCGCACCAGGCGTTGGATGGCCCCCGGGGGCAGGCCGGGCAGATGGGCGGCGAGAAAGCGATCCAGGCGCGCTCCATCCCAGTCCGGCCCCACCGGCACCCGCCGGGCCGGGGTGATATCGACCGTCGCTCCGTCAGGCAAGTTTGCGTCCCTCCTCCAAAACCCGTAAACTGCACACGGGCCGAAACATTTTTTTGGCTCCGGTCCCCCGTGGACAAGAGTCGCACCCGTCTGGCGGAGCGGCCGATAATACACTGAATTCGTTCATTGAACCATATCGCATCATGACACATCGATCGCCTGCCTGGTCCGCCCCCGCCCATGGGGTGCGTGCTGGCGGCAGGGTCGAACAGAGACGGAGAACAACAAATCCATGAATAAACGAATGGTGGTGGATGCCACCCATGCGGAAGAGATCCGTGTCGCAATCATTCAGGATCACCGCCTCATCGATCTTGACATCGAAACCTCCACCAAGGAACAGATCAAGGGCAACATCTATCTCGGGAAGGTGACCCGGGTGGAGCCAGCCTTGCAGGCGGCCTTCGTGGACTTCAACGGCGGACGGCAGGGGTTCCTGTCCGTCAACGACATTCATCCCAAATACTATCCCGACACCGACTCCAAACCCAGCGAACCCAAACGCGGCCGCCGGCGCCGGGGCCGCAGCCGGGAAGCGGGAGAATCCCGGACCGTGGCCGGGGAGACCGTCACCGAGGTGGCCCCGCCGCCCCCGGAGGGCGCGGACGCCCCGGCGGCGGACAGCCCGTCCGCCTCCGATCCCGGATCAACCCTTCCCGGACCAGCCCCCTGGGAAGATCCGATGCCAGGGGTCGCCGTGGCTCCCGTCGCCCCCGAGTCGACGGCCACCCTCCCGGAAGTGGGAGCCGAAGAACCAGAAGAGGAGTCCCCGGACGGGGAGGAGGATGAACCCGGGGAGGGCGCGGAGGAGGAGGGCGGCGCGGAAGAGGACGCCGGAGAGGACGGTCCCGGGGAAGAGGACGCCTCGGACGAGGCGGAGGACCCGGAAGACCCGGAAGACGCCGACGAGGAAGTCCCGGTCCGCATGACCCGCCCCCACCGGCGGCGCAACATTCCCATCCAGAAGATCCTCACCCGCGGTCAGTCCATCCTGGTCCAGGTCATCAAGGAAGCCCGGGGCAACAAGGGCGCCTCCCTGACCACCAATCTGTCCCTGGCCGGGCGCTACACCGTGCTGTTGCCGGAAAACAGCGGCGGGGGCGGCGGCATTTCCCGCAAGATCGTGGACAGCACCGAGCGCAAAAATCTCAAGGCGGTGATGGCCACCCTGGACATCCCCAAGGATGTCAGCCTGATCATCCGCACCGCCGGCCTGGGGCGCACCAAGCGCGAGATCAACCGTGACATGAACTATCTGTTGCGGCTGTGGAAGAAGATCCAGGAGACCAGCCGCAACGCCCAGGGTCCCATGCTGATCCACGAGGAGGCGGACCTGATCCTGCGCACCATCCGCGACCTCTACACCACCGACATGACCGAAATCCTCATCCACGGCAACGAGGCCTATCGCCGCGGCAAGGATTACATGCGCCTGCTGATGCCGCGCTACGTCAAGGTGGTGCAGCCCTACCGGGATCCCAAGCCGATCTTCGCCCATTTCCAGGTGGAGGATCAGATCGAGTCGATGCACGACCGGGTCATCTCCCTGAAGGCCGGCGGCTATCTGGTCATCGAGTCCACCGAGGCCCTGGTCAGCATCGACATCAACTCCGGGCGGGCCACCCGGGAGAAGGACGTGGAGTCCACAGCCTTCAAGACCAACTCGCAGGCGGCCGATGAGATCGCCCGCCAGTTGCGGTTGCGGGATCTGGGCGGCCTGATCGTCATCGATTTCATCGACATGGAGGACAAGAAGCACAACAGCGAGGTGGAAAAGCGCCTCAAGGAGGCCTTCAAGCAGGACCGGGCCAAGATCCAGCTCGGCCGCATCTCCCAGTTCGGTCTGCTGGAGCTGTCGCGCCAGCGGCTGAAGCCGGCCTTCAACGAATCCAACCGCGTGGTCTGCCCGCGCTGCGAGGGTCTGGGCACCATCCGCTCGGTGGAATCCAGCGCCCTGCATCTCATGCGGCGCATCGGCGAAGAGGCGTCCACCGGGAAGTTCGGCCGGCTGGTCTATCAGGTCTCCCAGGAGGTCGCCAACTACATCCTCAACAACAAGCGCCCCGAGCTGCAGGAGATGGAGGCGCAGTACCAGATGACCATCCTCATCCTGGGCAGCGAGAAATTCCAGACCCCCCTGTTCAAGCGCGAGGTGGCCGAGAAGCGGTCCGCGGCGGAAGCGAAGCTGCACCAGGATCGGGGTCGTCCGCGGCCGGGTCGGGATCTGGAAGTGCCCGAGGAAGAGGACGAAGAAGAGGACGACACCGACATCGTCGAGGACGACGAGGACACCCCGGCCCGGGCGGCGCCCACGACGCCGGCCGCCGAAGGCGGGGAGGGGGGCAAGAAACGTCGCCGCCGTCGCCGCCGGCGGCGGTCCGGCGGGCAGGGGGAAGGAGAGGGGAACGACAGCCAGCCGTCCGGGACGGACGGTTCGGACGCCCCTGCCGAGGACGGCCTGGACGGCGCCGTGCCCACCGCGATTCCGGGGCTCTATACCCTGGCCACCCCCGGGGAAACGGTCGCCACCGGGGCGGACTCCTCCAGCCCGGAGGACGAGGACGGCCCCGGCCCGGACGAGGTGACCCCGCCCCGCCGGCGCCGCCGGCGCCGCCGGCGGAGCCGCAGCGGTGATCGGGGCAACCGGACCGAGGGCGCCGGGACCGACGGCAACCCGGAGGGCGCCGCGGGTCAGGAGTCGGATGGAGGTCAGAACCGCGCCGAGGCCGGCCCGGACGAGTGGGACTCCGAGGCTCCGGAACCGGGCAACGAGCGCTGATTGAACCGTCCCCGGGGCCGGGAGATCTCTCCCGGCCCCGGACGGCGGACAGGTTGCTCTCCATACCCTGGGGACGTGAACATGGTCAGCTGCTCGCCCACATTGGCACAGAGGGCACACCTTCCTCGGAGGCCCCCCGTTCCACCATGCGTTCGCGGGCGTGGGGATGGATGATCACGCTCATAGTGTTTCCCCTACCCATCTTTCAGCATCCCTCACCCGGATTTCGCCAGTGATCAGTTTGGGGAGGAGCAGGTCGCGGAGGTGGGCGAGCAGACTGATTTCTTGCTCATTTTGACAGATTCGACCAAATAACGGTTGTGCATTTATATTGAATGCTGCCAGCACCGATGAAGACGGTATAAGCACTTGCTCCCACCCCACCGGCTTATCCTCATCATCCAGCGCATCGGGAAACAGATCCCAGATTTCGGAGACGAGGTAGGCCGGGCGGCCCTCGGCCTTGGCGCGCACCGGGCCGAAGTCCACGAACCAGTCCTTGAACAACGCCCGCGCCATGGCCTCCAGGTCGGCGTTCATGCGGCGGTTCAACTCGATCTTGTCGTCCAACGCGCCGAGAATATTGGCGATATCCCCCTTCTGCACCACCACCCTATCCTTCTCAATAATCCTCCTGAACCCCTCCGCCGTCGTCGCCCAATCCACCACATCCACCTTGAACGGCAAATCCGATTCGCTGAAATCCTCTTCCAGTCCAGCCAGAACGCCCAGCTCCAACGGCTCATCCCCCAGAAGGGCCAGGTCCAGATCGGAATACTGTTTGGCCGTCCATTTGGCGCGGGAGCCGAAGGCCCAGACCTCCCGGTCGGGGAGATGCTTTTTGAGGATTGCCCGGACGATCTCCCAATGATCCGGGCGGATATCGATGAGGGGTGGTTCGCTCACGCCTGCCCCGTCCGCTTGCGCAGTTGCTCCAGGAGAAACCGCGCCTCTTCCAAAAAGGCGGGGATCTTGCCAATCACCTTCAACGCCTTCTCCTCATTGTAGGTATGGCTGGTGTCGGTCCGTGATTGCCGATACCCTTTCCAGGTCTCCCAATCGCTCAGCAACAACCCCTGCTCATTGCCGGTGCGAATCAAATCCTGGAACACCAGGTCGTCGATGGTTGCCTGGCTGGCCGCCGTCATCTCCAGGTAGCGCCGGAGGGTCTTGTGGGCCAGTTCATAGGTGAACTCGAAGCGTTGGATCACCCCATCCCGGATCAGGGTGTTGTCCGGCTGCTGCCGCAGCACCTCCAGACCTTCCGCAAAACGCTCAACCGCGTTGGTGAGGGATGCCAGATCCAATTCCAGTTTAGCCATCACGAGTCCCTCCACGATTTATCGAAAGCAGCTTGTCTCGCGGCATCATCCAGGCAAGATCAGTCGCCCCAGCCCTTCCCGAATCCGTTGCTCCAGCTCGGCGCCTTCGGCGAAGTGTTTCTCCAGGCTCTTTTGCAATTGCGTGAACCGCTCCACGAAGGGGGTATCGTCCTCGTCCGCCGCCGCGCCCACGTAACGTCCTGGCGTCAACACATGGTTGTGAGTGCGGATTTCCTCCAGGGAAGCCGCCTTGCAGAATCCCGGCTCGTCGGTGTACTTCATGATACGCTCCGGCTGCGCCTTCCCTGGGCCGGTTCCCGGTTCTCCCCGCCAGGCACGGGAGGTCTGGGCGATCTTCTGGATATCCGACGGGTCGAACTCCCGCCGGGTGCGATCCACCAGCCGCCCCAGCTTGCGGGCGTCGATGAAGAGTACCTCTCCCCGCCGGTCCCGCCACCCCTTGCCCGGATTCTTGTTGCGGGCCAGAAACCACAGGCAGGCGGGAATCTGGGTGGAGTAGAAGAGCTGCCCCGGCAAAGCCACCATGCAGTCCACCACGTCCGCCTCCACCATGGCGCGGCGGATCTCGCCCTCCCCGGACTGGGTGGAGGACATGGAGCCATTGGCCAGCACCACGCCCGCCATGCCGCCCGGGGCCAAATGGTGGAGGATGTGCTGCAGCCAGGCGAAGTTGGCGTTGCCCACCGGCGGCGGGCCATATTTCCAGCGCCCATCCTCCCGCAACCGCTCGCCGCCCCAGTCGGAGACGTTGAAAGGCGGATTGGCCAGGATGAAGTCCGCCTTGAGATCCTTGAGTTCGTCCTTGTGAAAGCTGCCTTCGTTGTTCCAGCGGAGGTCGGCGTCGATGCCCCGCACCGCCAGATTCATCTTGGCCAGTCGCCAGGTGGTGTAGTCGCTCTCCTGGCCATAGATGGCGATGTCGCCGATGCGCCCGCCGTACTCCTGGACGAACTTCTCCGACTGAACGAACATGCCGCCCGAACCGCAGCAGGGATCGTAGACCCGCCCCTTGTAGGGTTCCAGGATCTCCACCAGCACCCGCACCACCGACTGCGGGGTGTAGAATTCCCCGCCCCGCCGTCCCTCGGCTTCGGCGAATCCCGCCAGGAAGTACTCGTAGACCCGTCCCAACAGATCCCGTGCCTTGCCGGTGTCCTCGCCTAAGGCAATGCCGGAGATCAGGTCGATCAGCTCCCCCAACATCACCTTGTCGAGCGCCGGGCGGGCGTAATCCTTGGGCAGCACGCCCTTGAGGGAGGCGTTCACCGCCTCGATGGCCAGCATGGCCTCATCGATCAACTTGCCGATGGTGGACTGCCTGGCGTTGGCCCACAGGTGGGACCACCGGGCCGCCCGGGGCACCCAGAAAACGTTCTCGGCCAGATATTCGTCGGGATCTTCCGCCGCTGCCGCGTCTTCGGCCAGCAGCTTGGCGTGTTTGGTCTCGAAGGCGTCGGAGATGTATTTGAGGAACACCAGCCCCAGGACGACATGCTTGTACTCGGAGGGTTCCAGATTCTGCCGGAGCCCGTCCGCCGCCAGGAACAGCTCCGCTTCGAAGCCCAGATTGGCCCCGTTCCGACTCTTCCCCTTGGTGACGTTGCGGGCCACTGCCTTCCCCCTGACCCTAATGGCGCTTGGATAAGAAGAGGCCTTTTCGTTTCCCTCCTGCACCATCACGTACTTTTCCTCGATATTGCGATGGAAACTCTCGGGAACACGCGCCCATTCCACCACGTCAACCCGGATGGGCAGATCGCTTTCCGTGAAGGCTTCCTTCAGCTCGGCGACGCCAAACATTTCCACCTGCGGATTCTCTGGGTTGCGTACCACCAGATCCAGATCGCTGGCCTCGTGTCCCTTGCCTGTCACCCTACTGCCATAGGCCCACACCTCGGCGTCGGGAAGGTGTTGTCGCAGCAATTCTTTCACCATTTCCAGATGGCGCGGAAGAATGCGCAGGACAGAGGGATCAAGCCTGGTCATGGCCGAGCTTCTCCCGCAAGGTTGCTTCCAGTTTCCGGCTGTCGGCGATGAAAGCGGGCAATAACGCCAGGGTCTCCTTGGCGAAACCCTCGCCGTAATCATGGGCGGTAAAGTTGCGGTTGGTCCGGTAAGTGAACCACCGTTCCACCTCCTCCAGGGTCATCAATCCATGGGTGGCCGCCAGCCGCAATACGCTCCTGGCTGGCGTCTCGTCCAGCTTTCTGGCCCCGTAACCAAACTCGATCAGGGCCTTGCGCAACAGCTTGTGTGAGGTCTCCTGGGCCAGTTCGTACCCTTTCACAATGGCGTTGCGGAAAATTTCGTGATCGATACTGTCCGGAACGGCCTGATTGTATCGTTCGACCGAGGCCTCCAGCGTCTGAATGCAGCGCAGTAAATGGTCGGTGTTCAGGTCCATGATGATTTTCAATCCTTCGCCAGGGGATTGACGCCCCCCACTTGTTCCTGCTCCCCGGCAAGCGCCATGGCGGCGTCGTGCCCTTTGAGCAGGCCGATCACCAGGTTGGTGTCGAGCAACCAATCAATCCCACTCATCGCGCATCGCCTTTTGGATGGAGACGGGATCACCGTTGAAATGGGGCGATTCCTTCATGACCACGGCAAAGCGCCGCGTTTGTGTGTTTACCCCCCCAGCAATCCTGCGAGAGCGCCGGTCAGGCAGGTGGCCAGGGTGCCCGCGAGGATCGACTTCAGGCCCAGGCCGACGATTTCGTCGCGGCGTTCGGGCACCATGCCCACCAGGCCGCCCAGCATGATGCCCAGGCTGCCCAGATTGGCGAAGCCGCACAGGGCGTAGGTCATGATGAGGCGACTGGCGGGGGACAGGGCGCCTTCGGGCAGCTGGGCCATGTTGAGATAGGCGATGAATTCGTTGAGAATGGTCTTGGTGCCCATGAGGCTGCCGGCGGCCGGCGCCTCGTCCCAGGGGATGCCCATCAGCCAGACCACCGGGGCCATGATCCAGCCCAGCATGCGCTCCAGGGTGAGGGCGGCCCCGTCCAGGGGCGGCAGGGCGCCCAGCAGGCGGTTGGCCAGGGCCACCAGGGCCACCAGCACGATCAGCAGGGCGATGATGTTGATCAACAGGCCCACCCCGTCCATGGTACCCCGGGTGATGGCCTCCATGGCGGTGCCGCTCTCGCGGCGCAGGGTGACCTCCCCCTGGGTGGGGCCGTCGCCGCTGTCGGGCACCATCAGCAGGGCGATCATCAGGGCGGCCGGGGCGCTGAGCAGGCTGGCGATCAGGATATGCCCCAGGGCGTCGGGAATCACCGGCCCCAGGATGGTGGCGTAGAGGGCCATCATGGTGCCGGCGATGGTGGCCATGCCGGCGGTCATCACGGCGAAGATCTCGCCGCGGCTCATGTGGCGCAGGTAGGGGCGGATCACCAGGGGGGCCTCCACCATGCCGACGAACACGTTCATGGCCGTGGCCAACCCCAGGGCGCCGCCGATGCCGGTGGTGCGGCGCAGCAGCCAGGACAAGCCTCCCACCACCCGGGGCAGAATGCCCCAGTGGAACAGCAGTGCCGACAGGGCGCTCATCACCAGCACCAGGGGCAGGGCCTGGAAGGCGAGGATGAAGGTGGCGCCGGGATCGGTGGCGGCGAAGGGCAGGGGTCCGCCGCCCAGATAGGCGAACACGAAGCCGGTTCCGGTCCGGGTGGCCTCCTGGAGCGCCAGCACGGCGTCGTTGAGGGGGAGGAACAGGGTCCGCACGAAGGGCACCTTCAACAGCAGCGGGGCCATGACCAGTTGCAGCACGAAGGCCCCGGCCACCGCCCGCCAGGGGATCCGCGCCCGGTTTTCGCTGAGCAGCCAGGCGATGGCTGGCAGGACCAGCAGACCCGTCAAACTCTGAAGATTCATGGTGGTGTTCCTCCCGCCCGGGCCGGTTCTCCGGCGCGGGTCACGCTGCGCTCGGGCCGTCCGCCACCGCGACCGGCGGGGCAACCTGGTCGGCTCCCGGTTCCCGCAGGCTGCTGTTGCCCTCGAAGTGGCTGCCCCGTTCGATCACCAGCACCTTGGAGCGGATTTCCCCGCTGACCCGGCCGCCGGCGAGGATCTCGATTTCATCGCAGTCGGCCTCGCCCTGGAAGCGGCCGGTGACCACCAGTTTGCGGGCGCGTACCTCGCCTTCGAGGACGCCGCTCTTGCCAATGCTGATCAGGTTGTTGGAAACGATCTTGCCCACCACCGCGCCGTCGATGTGCAGCCGACAATGGAGGGTCATTTCCCCGTTTATTTGAGTGCCAGCTGCAACGACTGTGGTGTTTGACTGGTCAATCTTTTGTTTATCAAAGCGATCAAGGATTCCCATTTGACCTGTTTCTCCAGGAAAATACGATCATAATGTTGCAGGTCCCAGGCCAGGAAATTTTCCGGATTCAGGATGTGGTCGATGAAATGGACTTCGTAATGCAGGTGGGGACCCACCGACTGGCCGCTGTTGCCGCTGGTGGCGATGGGTTGGCCGCGCTCCACGAAGGCGCCGGGTTCGACCAAGATGCGGTCCAGGTGGCCGTAGTAGGTGCGGAAGCCGTGGGCATGGCGCAGGATGACCAAGCGGCCGAAGCCGCTGCCGGTCTGGACCCCGGCGAACTCCACCACGCTGTCGGCGGTGGCCCGTACCCGGGTGCCCATGGGGGCGAGCAGGTCCACGCCGGAGTGGAAGGCGGGATCGCCGCGGTTGGGGTGGATGCGCCGGCCGAAGCCGCTGGTCACCTCGCCGCTGGGCACCGGAAAGCCGTTGGGGATGGCGGCCAGCATGACCTGTTTCTGGTTGGGGGGGGACTGGGTCAGGCTCACCGGTTTCGGCAGGGGGGGGGCCGCGGGGGAGTGTTCCGGGGGTTCGGGTGCGGTATCCGCCTTGAGGCAGAGGGGATTGGCGTCGGCGCCCGATGGGGCGAGCATCAGGCGGGCCAGTTCCACCCGCTGGGCCAGGGTATGGCCCGGGATGGGCTCCAGGCCCAGGCGGGATTCGATGTGCCGGATTTTTTCGGTGAGTTTGGCGATATCGCTGGCCTTGGCGTCCATCAGGCCGGCCAGTTGGAAGCTGTTCGGGGCGGGCGCTCCGGCATCGCGCGGAGTGGACCCGCCGGCCTGTTCCGCAGCCGTGGACCACGATCCCATCGCCAGGCCCAGGACCACCGCCAGGGCGGCCAGGCTGACGGTCACCAGCCCCAAAACCGGCAGTCCCCGGAGCAGCAGCCCGGGCAACTCGAAGGCACGGGCGCCGTGCGAATCGACGAGGATGAGGGTGAAGCGGCTTGGCATATCGTCCCATGGTGGCTTGGGAAACGGATCGCGCAGCACGCGCACCAGGGGGACGATACAGGAAAAGACGTTGCAGGGCAACCGAAGGTTGACAAAATCGCTCCCCCCCCCCCCCCCCCCCCCCCCCGATCAATCAATCGGCGCGTTGCGGCTTGGGAGGGCGGGGGTGTTTGGCTTGATCATGGATGACTTAACAGTTCTTTAAGTTTATTGGCTGGTTCCAGCACCACGGCAAACGCAGGCTCTGTCCGCTTCCCGTAACGATCCAAAATCTCAAAAACCACCTGATTGGCTTTTTCCTTTTGATCTGCCATGGCCAACCTCACGCCCTTGTTGAAGAGGGCCTTGGCCACCTGTTCGGCGATGCCCGCTTCCTCGCGGGCGCCGAAGCGCCGCTCCAAGGCGTCGTCGGCCCCCACCCCCTCCTCCCCGCGGC
>PEAP01000199.1 GCA_002753665.1 Magnetococcales bacterium DC0425bin3 | reverse complement strand
CGCTCAAAGATCTATTCCGGGGCAAATGGCCGGATTTCATGACAATGCCCTGACCAATCCCTGGCCCGCTATGGCGGTTGGCCCGCAGGGGGTGGTGAATAGTTACCCGGGATTTTGCAATTTCCTCCCGTGTCAAGGATTTTTCGTCAGGGTGGGTGCTGAATAGTTACCTTCATTTCTTGCTTTTTCCCCCCTGATGTAAATCGATGTTTCCATAAAACTCCTTCACAACCTCCTGGCAGGTCATTGCGGGCGAGGCCAAAGCTCATTTATTATGTAACATACTGAATAAAATAAACAAATCAATCTGGCACAGATCTTGATTTGGAAACTACCAGCCGGCATGAGCTGGCCGGTTCTGATCATCCGCGAGGGTGATGGTCGATCTTGGGGAGGGCAGCCATGTCGCGTCATGCCGTTGGTTTCACTCTGGTGGAAATGATCATCGTGATCCTGGTGATCGGCATCCTTGGCTCCATGGCCCTGCCCAACCTGGGCAACATGTCGCCCAGCGCCGGCAACGCCTCGGCCCGGGCGGTGGCCAGCGCCATGACCGCGGCCGCGGCCACCAATTACTCGAACTGCGCCCTGGGGCAGGCCGTCCCCCTGGTGACCACCTGCGCCGGAGCCCAGGGCTTGCTGCTCAACGTGGACTGGAACGAACTGACAGTCGGCACCGGGGGCACCGCCCCCAGCGGTTACCTGGTCTGCACCGTCCAGCACAACGCCGGCTCCGCAACCGCTTCCGTCACCCTGCGGACGACCCCTGGTCCATGCACCTGACGTTCAGCGTGGACCTGTCGGACTTCAGATGGATGGGGGAGGCGAAAGCCGCTCCGCGACTTTCACGGTAACTTTGATGGATGGGGGAGGCCTCCCTCCACCCTCCACCGATGAAAGCCGCTCCGCGACTTTCACGGTCACTCGGGAGAACGTCCATGTCGGCGTCCGGCCATACCTTCATCGAGATGATCGTGGCCCTGACCACCCTGGGCCTGCTGACCGCGGGCGGCTTCGCCACCTGGTCCAACGGCGACCTGGCCGGCCGCGCCCGCAGCGCACAGTTCGCGGGGCACCTGCGCCTGGCCCAGAGCCTGGCCATGAGCCGGGGCGCTCCCTTCCAAGTGGCCATCGACGGCAACAGCTACCGGGTGGAGGAAGCCGCCAGCGGCGCGGTGGTGGCCGGTGACACGGTGGCTGGGGCCGCCTTTTCCGGCCAGTTTCCGATCACGTTCGACAGCCTGGGGCGGCCCACCAACCCGGGCCTCAAGGGGCTGACCATCGATGGCACCACCCATTGGGTTCTGGTCCATGGGGAAACGGGCCTGGTGACCCTGCCATGAACGCCGCCGACCGCCATCCCCACGCCCAACAGGGAACTTCCTTCATCGAGATGGTCATCCTGATCGTCACCGTCGGGGTCATTCTGTCCGGTCTGACCGCCGCCGTGGGCGCCGGGCTGGTCTCGCCCGGTTCCATGGTGCGGGTCACCCAGGCGACCCAGTACCTGAACCAGGGGCTGGAGGAGCTGGCGGCGATCCGCCGGGCCGAGGGCTTTGCCGCCCTGCCGGGCAGCAGCTCGGCCACCCTGGCCGACGGCTTCACCCGCACCACCACCCTGACCGAGGAGACCGGCCCCACCTGCCCCAATCCGGCGGCCGGCGCCTGCCGCCTCTATAGCCTGGTGGTGCTGCGGGACGGCGTCACCCTGGCCCGGGCCTCCTACCTGGTGATCGACCATGACTGAAGGTCATCCACATACCGCCACCCCACAGGGCTTCACCTTGCTGGAAATGGTGCTGGTGATCGTCCTGATCAGCGTGCTGGCCGGGCTGGCCGCACCGCTGTCCGCCAGCTTCGCGGAGGCCTTTCTGACCCAGCGGGACGCGGTCGTTCTCAATGACCGCGCCAGGTTGGCCCTGGGGCGCATGACCCGGGAAATCCGCAATGCCACCGCCTTCACCGGCGCCCCGTTCGATGCCGACACGCTCCAGTTCACCACCCCGGACGGGAGCATCACCTACAGCATCGATGGCAACGGCCAACTGATCCGCAGTCCGGACAACATCCTGGCCACCAACGTGGCGGCGCTGCAATTCACCTCCAACGCCGGCGCCCCGCCGGTCACCCTGGTGGAGATCGAGCTGACCCTCACCCTGGCCACCGGCGGCACCCGGACCTTCCGCACCACCGTGCATCCGAGGAACATGCCATGAACAGCCAGCATCGCAATCACCCGGAAGCCGGCTCCCTGCTGGTGCTGGCGTTGTTTCTCATCGTCGGCATCGGCGCCCTGGTGAGCGCCGGGGCCCACCTGGCCGGCTCCACCACCGAGGCCACCGTGGACGACCTGGACGCCACCCGCGCCCTCTACGGGGCCGAGTCCGGCCTGGAGCAGACCAAATATCACCTGCAGGCCCAGGGCTGCAGCCTTGCCGCCCTGACCCTGCCCCTCACCGGCAGCCTGGCCAGCGGACAGGCGTGGTCCGTGGCGGTGGATCTCCTGGAAGACGGCACGCTGCGCCTCACCGCCACCGGCAGCTCGGGGCCGGCCCAGCGGGTGGTCGAGGAACGGATCGCTTGTCAGGGAGGGTCCCCCTGGAACGGCGGCATCGTCGGCTGCGAGGGGGTGGCCATCAACGGCAATGTCTACATCGACAGCGGTTCGGGCACCACCGGCATCTTCAACCTGGGCCATGGCGATATCCGCACCATCAATCCGGCGGCCCACATCGATCTGATCGGCGGGGTGGAGGTCCATGGCCAAGCCATCACCAGCGGGGCGGGCAGCAATCTGGCCGTGGGGGCCAGCAGCATCATCCACGCCGATGCCACTGTCACCGGTTCCATCAGCAACAACGGCAGCATCCTGGGCGCCCAACTGTCGGGCCAGGCCCCCACCACCACCGCCGCCGACTGCGATCCCCTCGACGTCCAGGCCCTGGTCGCCGCCAACCAGCCCGGGGGGCAGCCCAGTTCATTGTCCCTGTCCGGGAGCAGCACCTACAACTACCTTGCTCCACAGACGTTTCATGTCGATGCGTTTTCCCTGGGTGGCTCCGTCACCGTCAATCTCCATGGTCCCGGGGAATACGTCAGCTTCGTCGCCGCTGGCGGTCCGTTCGAAATCGGCGGCAGCGCCTCCCTCAACCTGCTCAACGGGGCCACGTTGCGGGTCTATCTCACCGGTCCCATGGATCTGGGGGGGACCGGGGTCGTCAATCCGGGATCGGCCCAGGATCTGCGCGTCTATTCCAGCGGCGTCGGGGAAATCGAGGTCCACGGCACCGCCGAGTTTCGCGGGGCCATCTATGCCCCCCTGGCCGAGGTGGACCTCCAGGGTACGGACAACATCATCGGCGCCGTGCGCGGCGGTCATGTCGAAAGCGGCGGCACCGGCGAGTTCTATTTCGACGAAGATCTCAAGCAGATCGCGGAGAACGGCCCCCTGGTCCTGCAGACGGTGGCCTGGGAGGAATTGTTCTGACCGGGGAGGAAATTGCAAAATCCCGGAAACGTGCCGGATTTACCGGACATCCGGTTTGAATGAAGACGTCCGCA
>PEAP01000038.1 GCA_002753665.1 Magnetococcales bacterium DC0425bin3 | reverse complement strand
GGAGCTGTTCCAGATTCCCAAGGATTACCAGCAGATCGCCCCGCCCCAGCCGCCCCAGCAGCAGGGTGGCGGGCAGCAGCCCCAGCAAGGCATGCCCCAGCGCTGACCGCCCCCCCCCCCGGTTTTTTTTAATATACACCGAGTCGGTAAATTTCATATACTCCTATCGATGCTTGGATTCTTCACTCGTTGCAGGAGGAACGGCCATGGTCGGCATCGCGAACACCCCAGTGGCAGAAGCGGCCAGGCAAGCCACCGGACAGTTGAAACGGCCTGACGGCAAGGGTAGGCAATCGTTGCCCGCAACAGACGACCCGATGGGCGAGATCTTTTTCGGTGACCTGGAAGCGAAAGCCGCCAAGATCGCGCCTGTCCTGGTGAAGAATACCCCGAAAGAGTTTTTCGAGCGGTTCATGACTCCTCCCCCTTCCACAACATCATAACAGAACCGACCGACTCCCAGCGCAGCAAGGACCGACTGCTTATTTTCCTTTCTGCGGGTATTTCTTGGCTTCTTGGATGGCCCCTGCGTGGGTTCATGCGAGGTGCGGTCAATCATATGGGTAGAGATTTTTTTGATGAAACGATTTGAGTTTCCTGAGTTCTGCAACCTGGTGCGGAAGCTGGTCCCGAGATTGCCTGGCGTCATTGACCCGAATTTCAGGACTGATCAAGAGAAATTTCTTCGGGCAGCCGCCTGCACAGACGCTTCCTACCGATCCCATCTTCGGGTCAAAGGGGGAGATCGGTATGAGCAGCTTGTGGTTCGTGCCGGCTGCTGGGTCTATTGCCTGTCCCGAGAGGCTCCCATTACTCTCATCTGGTTCCCCCTGTATCAACGAGATGGCGGGTGTGGCTTATGCCTCAACGCTCATTCAGATGTATTTTGCCATTCCGCAGCCAAACGACCTGTTGTTGACATTGCTCCTCCCCGAAAAGAATCCTCACCTGATCGCGCAGTTCCACGCCATGTGCCCCCCGGATTCTCATCCCACCGCCCCCCGGGTGAACGACTTGGAAAAGTGGATCACCTTCATGGAAGGAATTGCGGTAGACTGCGAGCGATTGATTCAAATCCCGCGGTAACCAGTTCCACTACGGAGGATCTTCGCATGCCTCGTATCAGCAAGCACGGTATCGCCCTGGGATTGGGCGCCCTGCTTCTCGCGCCGTTGGCGGCCCAGGCCGCTGACGGCATGGTCAAGACCAGCGCCGGCGCGGCGTATATCCACCGCCAGGGCGCCAAACTCCCCGCCCAGGTGGGGGTCGCCCTGGATGCCAAGGACATCCTGGAAACCGGCGCCGACGGCGCCGTGGGCATCACCATGCAGGACAATTCCCGCTTCTCCCTCGGCCCCAACAGTCGCTTCGTGGTGGAGGATTTCGCTTTCGATCCCCATCAGAACCGTCTGGCCTTCGTCGGTCGCGTGGAATCGGGTACCCTCTCCTTCAACAGCGGCGATATCGGCAAGCTGGCGCCGGACCGCGTCCGGCTGACCACCCCCCTCGGCACCATCGGCCTGCGGGGCACCGCCCTGCTGATCCAGGTCCCCAACCGCTGACTGGCACAGGGAGATGACCCCATGAAACTCTGTCTGCGTCCGAGTATCGCCATCCTCCTGCTGGGCCTCCTGGCCGGCTGCGCCGCCGCGCCGGAGCGGGTGATCCTGGTGGCCGATGACGACGGTACCGTGGGTCGGGCCGTCGTCTCGACCTCGGCCGGTTCCGTGGTCCTCGACGAGGGCCGGGAAGGCACCCGCATCATCCGGGCCAAAACCCCACCCGAAACTCCGACCACCATGGCCGACACCGAAATCACCGGACTGTTCGCCCGCGCCATCGCCGCCAAATCGCGCACCCCGGTGCGGTTCGTGCTGCACTTCCTCACCGGCGGCACCGAACTCACCGACGACTCCAAGAACCGCCTGCCGGAGGTCCTGAACACCCTGCGGGGCTGGCCCGTCCCCCAGGTGGCCGTCACCGGCCATACCGACCGGGTGGGATCGGCGGACATCAACTACCGTCTCTCCCTGGAACGCGCCAGCCTGGTACGCGACAAGCTGATCGCCATCGGCGTGACCCCGAGCGCCATCGAGGTGACTTCCCACGGCGAAAGCAATCCCATCGTGCCCACCGCGGATGACGTGTCGGAACCCCGCAACCGTCGGGTCGAGGTCGCGATCCGCTGACCGGATCATGGTCACGATCCCCGAGCCGGTCTCTCCCTCTTCCGTGCCCACCCGGGACGATACGGCCGGGCCGGCGGCGCCGGCCCGGCCATCGGCCTGGGCCGCGCGCCTGCCGGCCCTGTTGCTGCTGGCCCTGCTGCTGGCCCTGCAGGGCATCGATCCCCAACTCCTGGCCGGGTTCCGGCTGAAGGTGTTCGACACCTGGCAGCGCCTCCATCCCCGGGCGCCCGACGCCACCCGGGTGCTGATCCTGGACATCGACGAACGCGCCCTGGATCGCATCGGCCAATGGCCCTGGCCCCGCACCCGCCTGGCGGAGGTGGTGGAGCGTCTGCAGGCTCTGGGCGCCGCCGGAGTGGGGTTCAATTTCGTCCTGGCCGGCCGGGACCGCTTTTCCCCCCATGCCCTGGCCGACAGCCTGGACGACCTGGACGCCAACCGCCGCGCCGGACTGCGCGCCCTGGCCGATACCGACGCCGTGCTGGCCGACGCCCTGCGCCACCGGCCGGTGGTGCTGGGCCAGATGGTGCGGTACGGCTCGGCCACGGTGCAGACCTTCCAGCCATCCGGGCGGAACAGCGTCGCCGTCACCGGGGGCGATGCCCGCCCGTTGCTGCCCCGGGTGGACGGGCTGATCCCCAACCATGCCCCCCTGGAAGAATCCGCCGCCGGTTCCGGACTGCTGTTCGTCAATCCCGAAGCCGACGGCGTGGTGCGGCGTATCCCGCTGCTGGTGCGGGTGGGGGACGGCATCCACCCCGGTTTTCCCCTGGAAATGCTGCGGGTGGTCACCGGCGGTCGCGGACTGGTGGCCGTGGTGGACGGGAAGCGCGGTCTATCCGGCGTGCGGGTGGGAGGCAGCCTGATCCCCACCGATGCCCAGGGTCGGGTCTGGATCCACTACGAAGCGGTCGATCCGGCCCGCTATATTCCGGCCCTGGACCTGTTGGAAGGGCGCGTGGCGCCGGACCTGGTCCGGGGCCGGCTGGTGCTGGTGGGCTCCTCGGCCGCGGGGTTGCAGGACATCCTGGCCACCCCGTCCCAGGGCGAGGTCACCGGCGTCGAGATTCAGTCCCAGGTGATCGAAACCATCCTGCAGGGATCGCGTCTGCACCGGCCGCCCCACGCCCTGGCACTGGAACTGGCGGCCACGGCGCTGTTCGGTCTGCTGTTCATCGGGCTGGTGCCCTGGTTGGGCATGCGCGCCACCCTGCCGGTGGTGGTGCTGGTCGTCGCCGCGCTGGCTGGCGCCGGATTCCTGGCCTTCCAGACCCTGGGCCTGCTGCTGGACCCGGCCTTCCCGGCCGGTTCGGGCATGATCCTGTTTCTGTTCCTGAGTTATCAGGCCTTCCGTGGCGAGGAACTGCAACGCCGGCTGGAAGAGGTCAAGCGCCAGGAATGGGAGCGGGTCGCCGATATTCTGGAACAGCGCGTCCAGAAACGCACCGAACAACTGGTCATTGCCCAGAACAAGCTGGAAAAACTCGTGGAAATGGGCATCGCCCTGTCCACCGAGCAGGACCTGGACCGGCTGCTGGAGCGGATTCTCCACGGCGGACGGGACATTTCCCAGGCCGACATGGCCACGCTGTTCCTGCGCACCGAGAACGATACCCTGGAGTTCGCCCACCGGACCGGCACCGACTCCCTGCCGACCAAGGTCCTGCCGCTGTTCGATCCGGCCACCGGCCGGCCCAACGACCATTACGTTTCGGTGCGGGCGGCGCTTACCGGCGAGACCATCCGCCTGGACGATGTCTATGGCCCGGAGGTCGCCTTCGACGTGACCGGCGCCAAGGAGTTCGACGCCGCCACCGGCTACCGGACCCGCACCATGCTGGTGGTGCCCCTCAAGACCCGCCACGGCCAACCGCTGGGGGCCCTGCAGCTCATCAATGCCCTGGCGCCCCATACCGGCGCCGTCATCCCCTTCGATCCCGCCCTGGTGGGGTTCGTGGAATCCCTGGCCTCCAAGGGGGCGGTGGCCCTGGACAATCTGCGCCTGATCCAGGCCCAGGAGCGCCTGTTCGAGTCCATCATCAAGGTGTTGGCCGGGGCCATCGACGCCAAGTCGCCTTACACCGGCGGTCACTGCGCCCGGGTGCCGGAACTGGGACGCCTGCTGGCCCAGGCGGCCTGCGACAGCACCTCGGGTCCCTTCGCCGATTTCGCCATGCGGCGCGACGACTGGAAGGCGTTTCATCTGGCCGGCTGGCTGCACGACTGCGGCAAGATCATCACCCCCGAGCATGTGGTGGACAAGGCCACCAAGCTGGAGACCGTCTACAACCGCATCCACGAAATCCGCATGCGCTTCGAGGTGCTGCGCCGGGACGCGGACATCGCCCACCTGACCGCCCTGCACGCGGGCGGCGACCCGGCGGCGCTCCAGGCCCAGCGGGCGGAACGCCTGCGCGCCCTGGAGGAGGATTTCGCCTTCGTCGCCGAATGCAATCTGGGTGGTGAATTCATGGATCCGGGACGGCTGGAAAGGTTGCAGCGCATCGGCGCCAGGACCTGGCAGCGCCATTTCAGCGACCGCCTGGGTCTGTCCAGCGACGAACAGCAGCGCCTGCTGGGAATTCCGGAACCGCCCCTGCCGGCCGCCGAGACGCTCCTCGCCGACAAGCCGGAACACATCGTGCCGCGGCCGAACCAGGAAACGCTCTATGCCGGTCATCCCGGTCTGGAACTGCGGGTGCAGATTCCGCAACACCAGTACAACTTCGGCGAACTCTACAACCTGGGTATCGGTCGCGGCACCCTCACCGAGGAAGAGCGGTTCAAGATCAACGAACACATCATCCACACCATCCTCATGCTGCACCAGCTGCCGTTCCCGAAAAACCTGCGCGGCGTGGTGGACATGGCCGGCTCCCATCACGAGACCATGACCGGCACCGGCTATCCGCGCCGTCTGAAGCGGGAGCAGATGTCCGTCCAGGCGCGCATCCTGGCCATCGCCGACATCTTCGAGGCCCTGACCGCCGCCGACCGGCCCTACAAGAAGCCCAAGACCCTCAGCCAGTCGTTGAAGATCATGGGATTCATGCGCAACGACGGCCACATCGATGCCGAGCTGTTCGACCTGTTCCTGCAGAGCGGCATCCATCGACGCTATGCCGAACGGTTCCTCGCCCCGGAACAGATCGACGCCGTCGAGATCGCGGATTATTTGAGCCGGAGGGTGTGATCGCCTTGCAGGGGATTTTCTACTTCGAGCCCAGCAAAACGGGTCAAATCCCGATCCGCACTCCACACAATGTCCACTCGATGCAGCCGGCATAAGGCAGCAATGCGCGCATCATGCACTCTTGGACCAACTATCCTGGCGGCGATCAGAAGATCGTGGAGTTCCGGCCAGTAGCCTGCCTTCTCTCCCAACAGGACCAAGCCGGGAATTTCCAGCCAACTGGCCACTTGATCCAAGGCATGCGGCAAAGGGGTGGGGGGATTGTAGATCCTGGGATGGGTGACAATGGCCAGAAATTCATGCAGACATGGCCAGGGAATGGCAAAACGGGCTCCCGATTCCGCCAATTGGGTCAGACGGGCATCAGCAATCCGAAAAAATTGTGAATCCTCCCGGTGGGCATAGACCAGAATGTTGGTATCGACAGCAATCACGCGCCTTGGTCCTCGTAGATACGACGGCGCAGGGTTTCCCAGTTCCCTTCCTCCTGGATATCGGGATGAAGACCATGGCCCCGAAAAGAGCGCTTGCGCAGATGAAAAGCCTTGCACCCTTCTTGCTGCCGCTCATGCTCCAAAAAGGATTGCAAGGCCGATTCCACCACCTGTTGCAAAGTCAAATTACGTTGGCGTGCCAGTTGCTGGACGCCGTGAACCAGTGTCTCATCGATATCAATCGTAGTCATCACAACAAGATACCCCAAAGCGGTGGAGGGTGGAGGGCTGCAAGCCGCATCGCGGCTTTCAGATGAGCCGCTCCTCGCCCTTGGGCGCCGGCTGGGCCGGGGTCGGTGGGGAGGGAGTGGCGGCCGGGGGAGGGTCCAGGCGGCGCTGCAGTTCCTGCAGCATCTGCCGGGCGGCACCCAGGCCTTCCCGGGCCTTGTCCCGCAAGGGGGGACCCTGTTCCTCAAGAGTCTGGCGGCCGGCCTGGCCCAGGGCTTCCATGGCCTTCAGGATATGCTCCTGGGCTTTTTCCAGGCTTTCCCGGGCACTCGGCTCTGCGACGGGGACGGACGGGGCGGCCGGCGCGGCAGGGGTGTCCGCCGCGGCCGGAGCATCGGCGGCGCGGGTGGTCAGGGGCAGCAAGCTCAGCGCCAGGATGGCGGCCCAACGGATGGTTCTCATGGTTTCTCCCCTGTGGATTCCAACCAGCCCAGACAGGCCACCTGGTTGGCCATTTCCGGATAGGCCAGGCTGTCCTGGGCCACCAGATCGTGGAATTCGGGTCGGGTGACCCAGCGGACTTCCATCAGCTCGCGGCTGTGGCAGGCGGCCTCCCCGGTCCAGCGCTCACAGAGGAACACGAACCCCACATGGGGCGTCTGCAGCGCCAACAGGGGCAGCACCGCCACGGAGCGTCCCTGGCCGAGGGTCAGGCCCACCTCCTCCCGCACCTCCCGGCTCAGGGCCTGCTCCAGATCCTCCCCCTGATCCACATAGCCGCCGGGAAAGGACCACTTGCCGCGCCGATGGTCCCGATAGTTCAACCGCACCAGCAACAGCCGTTCGCCGGCCGCGCCCCGATCCACCACCAGGGCATGGGCGGAAATGGTGGCCCGCACCCGCGAGGCGGGGTCGTGCCGTTCCGAGGATGGTGTGCAGAGGGAGATCAACCCGTGTCCTCGTAGACGATTTTCCAGGCATCATCGCTTTCCTGCCGCCAATACTGCCGGCGCATGGCATGCCCTCTGAGGTCCGCGCCCCGCTTGCGGGTGGTGTAGGTGACCACCACCATGGGCAGGTCGGCGGGATAGCCCAGAACGCTCATGTCCGAAAAAGCGTCCTCCTCGCCGGCGCCTTGCTGGAACAGCAGGCGGACATGGCGGCTCCAACCCGAATAGTCGAACGTGCCGTTCTGAAAGGCCTGGGAATAATGCCGCAGCACCCGCTCCGGGTTGCGGCTGGTCCAATCCTTGTGCCACTGATCGATGCGGGCCAGGAACCATTCCAGCTGGCCCTTCCATTCCCGGGGATCCAGCCAGTCCAGGGTATTGGTGATCATCACCGGGGTGCCGATGCCGACGGCCTCCCCCAGGGTCTGGAAATCCTGGTTGGTCAGCACCACGCAGCCATCGCTGGAGCGGGGGGGACGGCTGTAGGTCTCGGTGGGGGTTCCATGCAGCCAGATGCCATAACCGGAGCGCCGGTTGAGCCGGTCCCACTCGTTGGGATAATTGATGGGCAGGGCGCCGATGCCATAGAGATCCGGCAGGTCGCGGCCGGGCAGATAGTCGGTGATGAAATACAGGCCCACCGGGGTGCGCTTGTCGCCGGCCTGGGTCTTGTCGGCGCCGTTGCGACCGCTGGAAATGTAATAGTTGCCCACCATCTCCGGACGGCCACGGTTGCGCTCGAAGAGATACAGGCGGGATTTGGACAGATCGACGATGATGGCGTGGGTCTGCTGTTTGGCCAGGTAGAGCAGAGGCTCGGGTATGGTCCCCTTGCGGGGATGCTCCACCATGTTGAGAACCCGGCTGCGGGCCTCCTCCAGGAGCTGGGTGAACTCCTCGGAGTCCGGTGGCGCGGTACCACCGAAACGGCGCAGGGCCCCGGCCCGGGCCAGGAGCAGATCGCCGTAGATCAGACGGGCCAGGCGAAAATCCGGCCGCTGGCGGACCAGTCGGTCGAATTCGTCCAGGGCGCGGTCCAGGTCCTGGCGGGACAGGGCCTCCAGGCCGGTCATCAGGAGACGTTCGGAATCGGTGAGCAGGGCCAGCTGCTCTGCCCAGGCGTCGGAGGCCTCGGGGGGCTTCTCGACGGCCCCCCCGGCGGGCGATCCCCCCAGGATGGTCAGGAGCAGAATCGACAGGATCCCGGGCAGGACGGCGAAGCGGCGCATCCTGGCGCCCCAGAGCCCGCCGCATTCTGCGACAGACTCCCTAGCCATTGGACAACTCCCGCAGGATCATCCAGCGGCCACCCCGGCGTTTCAGGTGCAGGGTCTTGGTGACCACATCCTTGTAGTTCTCCGACGTGTACCGCTGCACGAACGTGGCGGTGGCCAGGTCCGGGGCCAGGATTTCGACCTGCAGGGACTCCACCTGCACCCGGACGCCGCGGCTGCGGCTGATCAGGCCGCGGCGCCTGCTTTCCCATTCCTTGCGTTTGGCGAAGCCCTGGGGCAGCTGGAAGTCCGGATCGTAGCTGGCCAGGTACTGCCGATGATTGCGCTCCGCCCAGGCCCGGGCCCAGCCGCGGACGGCGGTTTCCACCTCCTGTCGGGCGTTGTCGGGGACGGCCTGGGGAGCGGCAACGGCCGCGGCCGGAGACGGAGACTCTGTGGATTCTTCCGGGGCAACCGGGGCGGTGCGTGCGGCGGCCAGCAGCTCCTGGGGCGACTGCACGGCCCGTTCCGGGGCCAGAGCGGCCAGGGGCGGCGACGGTTGCGACGTGGTCGCCGGGGGAGTGGATCGCTGTTCCGCCTCCGCCAGGGCCGCCAGGCGGCGCTGCTCCTCGGCGGCCCGGGGCAGCCCGGCCCGCAACCGCTCCTCCCGGGCCTGGGCAGCCTGGGCCGCGAGCCGCTCCCGGGCCTGGGCTTCGAGCTGTTCCCGCTCCCGGGCCTGGGCTTCGGCCCGTTCCCGTTCCTGGGCCTGGAACTGGGCCTGGGCCTCGCCCTGCAGGCGAGTCATCTCCTCGGCCCGCACCTGAGCCATGACCTCGGCCTTGACCTTGCCCATCATTTCGGCCCGCACCTGCTCCAACACCTCGGCGCGGACCTGCTCCAGGGCCTCGGCGCGGAGCTTGGCCATGGATTCGGCGCGCACCTGGGATTGGGCCTCCGCCCGGGCCTGGGCCAGACTCTTCCGGGACTGTTCCTGCTCCCGCTCGTTGGCGGTGCCGGCCACGAACAGGGTGCGCACCAGGGCCAGCTTGGCCATGGCCACCGGGTTGGTGGTGTTGAGGCGCAAGGCGTCCCGGTAGGCCTCGGAGGCCATCTTGGCGTAGATGTCGCCCAGGTTTTCCTGGGCAGTGGCATAGGTGGGGTGGGTCTTGATGGCCTGCAACAGGGCATCCCGGGCCTTGGGATACATGCCCTGCTCGGCGTAGAGGACCGCCAGGTTGTTGAAGGGTTCGGGAAGGCCCGGGTAGTCCTCGGTCAAGGTCTGGAAGATGCGGATGGCATCGACATGTTTCTTCTGTTCGGTGAACACCAGCCCCTTGAGAAACAGGGCCTGGGGGTCCTTGGGGTGGGTGTCCAGGTAGGCATCCAGCCGGGTGAGGGCGGCGGGGAGCTGGTGGTCCTCCACCAGTTTGCGGATGTCCTTGATCTCGTCGGCGCGGGCGGAGACGGGGACCGCAAGGGTCAACAGGCACAACAGGAGGAGGAGGTGTCCGCGCAGCGCCATGAGCTGTCCAATCCGTAGACGGTCCACATAACCATGCTGAAGGGGGGAGGCCTCCCTCCGCCCTCCAGCGATGGAAGTCGCGGTGCGACTTCCGCGGCAATATCTGACATATCATCCTCCAGTATATACCGGGCCGTCCCCCGCGACCAAGTCTCAAAAACATCCACCGGGAACGTCCGACCGCGCCCGCGGAGCCCTGCCGCAGCCGGCGACAGGCTCCGCGGGTCACATGCGACTCAATACGCCTCGAACGCAGGGTCGGAGATCGGCAGCCGGTCTCCGCCCGGTCCGGCGATGGCCTTCACTCCCCCGCGGCCTGATCGGCCCGCTCCGGCCGTGGCGGCGCCATCCAGTTTGAAGAACTCCATGAGTTGTTGCAGATGGGCCGACTGGGACGAAAGTTCCTCGGCCGTGGAGGCCATCTCCTCGGAAGCGCCGGCGTTCTTCTGGATCACCTGATCGAGCTGCTGGATGGCCTGG
Source organism: Magnetococcales bacterium DC0425bin3 (assembly GCA_002753665.1). GTDB lineage: Bacteria > Pseudomonadota > Magnetococcia > Magnetococcales > DC0425bin3 > DC0425bin3. Next base: position 17,153 of record PEAP01000038.1, on the reverse strand, counting down.
TTGATCTGGCTGGCGCCGGCGTTCTGTTCGTTGCTGCCGGCGGAAATTTCCTGCACCAGTTCCGACGTCCGCTGGATGCCCGGTACCAGCTTGTTGATGATGCCGCCGGCCCGTTCCGCCACCTGGACGCTGGAGCTGGACAGGTGGCTGATCTCCCCGGCGGCCACCTGGCTGCGCTCGGCCAGCTTGCGCACCTCCGCCGCCACCACCGCAAAGCCCTTGCCATGCTCCCCGGCCCGGGCCGCCTCGATGGCGGCGTTCAGGGCCAGCAGGTTGGTCTGCCGGGCGATCTCCTCGATGATGGAAATCTTCTCGGCGATCTGTTTCATGGCGGTGACGGCCTCGTCCACGGCCTGGCCGCCGTCTTTGGCGTCCTTGGCGGCCTGGGACGACATCGACTCCGTCTGGCGGGAGTTGTCGGTGTTGGTCTGGATGCTGGAGACCATCTCCTCCATGGCCGCGGAGGTTTCCTCGATGGAGGCCGCCTGCTCGGTGGCCCCCTGGGCGAGATCCGAGGCGGCCTCGCTCAGGGTCTGGCTGCCGGAGGAGACATTGTCCGCGGCTTCCTTGGTGTCGGCGACGATGCGGCGCAGGTTGTCGGCCATGTGCAGCATGTCCGCCAGCACGCCCGTGGGCCTGTCCACCCCACAGACCGCCTCGACATTGCGGGTGATATCGCCCTCGCCCATCATGGCGGCGATGCGCCGGATCTGGAATGGCTCGCAGCCCAGCAGCCGCAGGATCCCACGGATGACCAGCAGGCTGATCAGCAATCCCAACACGATGCCGGCCAGGGTCAAACCAGTCATCGTGGCAAAGGCGGCCTGCTCGGTGTGTTCCGCTTCCAGCAGGGCCTCTTCGGTGAAGCCCTCCACCCGTTCCATGAACTGCGCCAGCTCATGATTCAACTCCTCCTCTTCCTTCTCGATGGCCTCGGCCGCTGCGTGGGCCTCGTGGAGCTGGCCATGGTGCAGCAGTTCGAAGACATGCAGGGCATGCGTGTCGAACCCGCCATGTTCCTCCTCGATCTTCTTCAAATGGGCCAGAATCTCCTCGAAGGCGCGCCGGGCCTCCGGGGAATGGGCGTCCTGAACGGCCTGTTGGGCGATGCCCTCGCCCTTCGTGATCTCCCCGTCCACGCCCCGGGCCAGTTCCTCGAAGGCCTTCTCGGCCTGGGCAAAGCCCTTGGCGGCGTGGGCGTTGGCGGACATCACCTCACCGAAACGCAGCGCCCGTTCCAGCAGGATGGACTGCTCCAACTGTTGCTCGGTGATCTGCGAGACCACCTTGGCCAGGGGCATGTCCTCCTCGGCCACCCCCTTGATCTGCACCCCGATACGCCCCATCTGGAGAATGGCATAGCCCGACAGCAGGATCATCAAGGCCAGCAGCACCCCGGCCAAACCCAGAATCTGGGTTCTGAGCTTCATGTTTTCCAAAAAACTCATCACCTGTCCCTCCCGGTCGTCGTGTACGACATCGTACCGATCAATGTCCCGCGCCCGCCCCACCCCCCGACCGGGCCTTGATGAACAGATTCCTGGAATTCAACGGCTGCACCGGCCGGGCGTTGTTGGCGAAAATGGTCTGGAATCGGGTCAGTTGGGCCGGGGCAATGGTGATGGGCTCCTTCATCAGGAACCACCGCACTCCCTCGCTGCATGGCGGCGTGGTCAGGGATCCCATCCAGTGGTAATAGCCGGTGTCATGGGGCAGCAGGCGGCCGGCGTCGATGGCCCGCTCGGAGGTCAGCGTCAGATTGGCCGCAGCCGGCAACGCGCCGAAAATCGTCTCCAGCCCGCCGCCTTCGGCGCCATGACCGCCATGGGCAGCTTCCACCTGGCCGGTCTGCATCATGACTCCCACCACGGCCAAGCCCCCCTCGGCGTTCTTGTGAACCAGATGAACCTCCATGGGATAGCTCTTGCCCTGGATGGTGTTTTCGCTGGGAGTGTGAAAATGGAACTGCACCAGCTCGAAGCGCTGCGCGCCCACGGTAATGAAGCTGCCGGGCGGGTAGTCGAACTGGATGGTGTGGCCGTTGTTCTTCACCTGGATGGGGGCGGGCGCATACTTGAACTGGATCTCGTCCAGATCGGTAGCGGCGGCGTTGCCGCCGATGTCGATGGGGGACTGGTTCTTGCCGGACGCACACAGGGGATACCCCAGGGAGCCCCAATTGGCCGGCCCTTCCGCGCCTTCATAGCTCCAATGGGCGCCGCTGCCGCCGCCCCCCGACCCCGCCCGCGCCCCGCCCGCCGGCCACAGCATGGCCGCAGCCACCACCAGACACCCGACTGCCTTGTTCATGCGCTTTCTCCCGATTGCGATTCGATTCGATGGGGTTCCCCGATGGCTTCAGCTTTTGCACTTCATGTGCCAGATTAAAATACTTTTTAATCATTTGATTTTACACTGATTTATAATAAAAAACAAAATTGCAATGTTGATATATGGCGCATATGTCGCATGCCATTTGTGCCATAATGTGTCATACATGCCAGAATCGAAAGACCGTGCCGACCGCCCCCGTTCCGGGGTAGAGTGACCAAGTCCGGAACGGCGACAGCGGCCGTCACCCAGCCCGGCGTCTCACCACCAGCCGAGGACCCGTCATTGGCCCCTGCAACGGTGCAATCCCCCCGGGAACATTGGCTCGACGCGCTCATCGGGCAGGTCTGGGAAACCACCCGTTGCGACCTGGGCCGCTACGACCACACCCTGCTGCGCCGCCGCATCGCCGAACGGATCGCCGAAACCGCCCTGGCCGGACCCCAGGACTACCTGACCTGGCTGCAACAGGACGCCGCCGAATGCCGGCAGCTGGTCAACCTCATGGCCGTGCAGGTGAGCGCCTTCTTCCGCAATCCGGTGGTGTTCGAACTCATCGACCAGCAGGTCCTGCCCGAACTCATCGCCCGCAAACAGGCCCATGGCCAGACCGGGCTGCGGGTCTGGAGCGCCGGCTGCTGCTCCGGCGAGGAGGCCTACACCATCGCCATGCTGATACACCGGCAGCTCCAGGACCGCGCCGGTCACGTCTTCGCCACGGACATCCACCCCGACACCCTGGAATACGCCAGGGCCGGGATCTACCCGCCGGACCGGCTCGACGCCGTGAAACTGGGGCTGCTGAAGCGCTATTTCGTCCCCCATGGTCAGGACTTCCAGGTCGATGGCGTCATCCGGGACATGGTGCATTTTTCCTATCACGACCTGACCATTCCCGACCTCGGCACCCCCACCGACAGCGTGTTCGGCACCTTCGACCTGATCCTGTGCCGCAACGTCCTGATCTATTTTTCCCCGGAGCATCGGCGCCACATCCTGCGCCAGTTGCACGATTCCCTGGACCGGGGCGGTTATCTGGTCCTGGGCGAGGCGGAGTTCCTGGCTGGAGACATGGAGGCCCGCTTCGACGCCATGGATCGCCGCAACCGGATCTTTCGCAAGCGCTGATCAGGCCCAACCGGATCGAGACCCCATGAACGACCGCGCCCCCGCCCCCGCCCCGCACCACCGTTTCCGCGGCCTGCGCGCCCAGATGGTTCGCAGCTTCCTGCTGCTGTCGATTCCGGTGCTGATTCTGCTGGAAGTCATCGGCCTGGTCGGCATCCCGTTCACCACCTGGCGGGGCTTCCTCGGGGTCGAGACCGATCAGGCCTTGCGTCATGTGGCCCTGATTGCCGACATCAAGAAGGAACGCCTGCTGCGCTGGATCGCCGAACGGGAGGGTGACGCCCGGTTGATCACCGACAACCGCCGCATCGCCGCCCAGGTCGCCCGGCTGCGGACCCCGCGCAAGGCCCCGGGCGACCCGGGCCGGGACATCGACGACCGCGAGGTCCACGACGCCCTGGACCTGGTCCGCCGGGCCAACGGACTCTACACCCGCATCGAGATCATCGATCTCCGGGACGGCGCCGTCCTGGTCTCCACCCGGGAGGGAATGGGGGCCGCCTCGGGCCGTCAGGACTGGCTCAAGACTGTCCTGCCCGCCCCAGGCGACGCGGCGTCCGCCATGGCCATCGACGCGGAGGGCGACAGGCATGTCCTGCGCGTGTTCCACAGACTGGCGGACCCCGGCGGGCAACTGGCGAGCGCCGGCGGGACGGCGGTGGTGCTGACGGTGGATACCGAAATCCCCTTCGCCCCACTGCTGCATGCCGGCGAGGGCCTGGGCGAACGGGGCGAGGCCATGCTGTTCGATGACTCCCTGGCCATCCTCACCGGCCTCAAGCATCCCCTGCCCGACGGCAGCAGCGCCCGGCCGTTGCAGTATCACCTGCGCATGCCGCCGGCCCTGCGGGCGGTCGCCGGACAGGAGGGAGTCATGGAGACCCTCGACTACCGGGGGCGGGAAGTCCTGGCGGCCTACCGGCACCTGCCGTTTACCGGCGGCCGGGACTGGGGGCTGGTGGTCCAGATCGACCGTGGGGAGCTGCTGGGGTTTCTGGACAATGAAATCCGCCGGGCCGTGCTGAGCGGGCTGTTCACCCTCGGTCTGCTGCTGGCCATGACCCTGTGGATGGCCGGACGCCTGAGCCGCCCCATCGTGCAGCTCGGCCAGGCCGCCGAGGCGTTTTCCAGGGGAGACATGACCGTCCGCTCCGGGGTGCGGGCCGACAACGAAATCGGCCTGCTGGCCAGCACCTTCGACCGCATGGCCGCCACCACGCAGCAGACCCTGGCCGGGCTCGAAGAACAAACCCGCCAGCTCCACGCCGCCCTGGACCAGCAGGCCCGCCACCAGGCGGTGCAGGAGCGGATTCTGGGTTTTTCCCGCACCCTGGTGGCGATCCATTCCCTGGAGGACCTCTACACCCGCGGCCTGGATGGGGTGATGCAGGATACCGACAGCCAGGCGGGCGCTCTCTATCTCAGGGACGAAGACGATCCGGAGCAGTTCAAGCTGGTCCATGCCGTGGGGTTGGCTGCCGATGCCCTGCGGCCGCGGATCCAGGGCCGGGAGGGCGGATTCGGGCTCGCCATCCAGCGCAAGAGTCTGCAGGTGCTGGCGGACATTCCCCCGGATACGCTCTTTCTGCACCCCACCCTCGCCGGCGCGGCGGTGCCGAAGGCCATCGTCCATTTGCCGCTGGTGTTCCAGGAACGGGTGCTGGGGGTGCTGGCCCTGGCCAGCCTGCGCGTCCCGGCCCGGGAGACGCTGGAGATCCTCACCATGGCCCAGAGCCTGTTCAGCATGGCCCTGGCCGATGCCCTGTCCCATGCCCGGACCGAACAGCTCGCCGACAAGCTGCGCTTCAACAACACCGAACTGGAGGCCAACAATCAGGAATTGCAGGCCCAGTCCCTGCAACTGCGCGCCCAGACCGAAGAGCTGCAGAGCCAGGCCGAGGAACTGCGGCAACAGGCCCGGGAACTCGAACGCAAGCAGGAACAGGTGAGCCGGGCCGACCGGCTCAAGACCGAGTTCCTGTCCAACATGAGCCACGAACTGCGCACCCCCCTGAACAGCGTCCTGACCCTGTCCCGGCTCATGCTCGCCAAGGGGGTGGGGCACCATCCCCAGAAAGACCTGGAGTATCTCCAGGTCATCGAACGCAACGGCCAGCAGCTCCTCGACCTGATCAACGACATCCTGGACCTGTCGAAGATCGAATCCGGACAGATGGAGCTGGTCATGACCACCCTGGATCCGGCCCAGGCCGTCACCCGGGCGGCGGAGACCATCCGCCCCCTGGCGGAGACCAAGGGGCTCGTCCTGGAGGTCCACATCGAGGACGGCATGCCCGCCGTCCTGACCGACGGGGAGAAGGTGCGGCAGATCCTGCTGAATCTGCTGTCCAACGCGGTCAAGTTCACCCGCCGGGGCCAGGTGGAGATCGGCCTGAGCCGCAACCTCGACCGCCTGGTGTTCTGGGTGCGCGATACCGGCATCGGCATCGCCGCCGAACATCAGGATCTCATCTTCGAGGCCTTCACCCAGGTGGACGGCTCGGCCAGTCGGCATCACGAAGGCACCGGTCTGGGGCTGGCCATCAGCCGCAAGCTGGCCGACCTGCTGGGCGCCAGCCTGCTGGTGCAGAGCAGTCCCGGCGCCGGAACCACCTTCACCCTGACCCTGCCGCTCCAGTCCGCCGTCGCCGCGTCCCCTGCCCCCCGCCCGGCCGCGGTCCGGGAGCCGCCGGTCGCGGCCAGGCCGCTGCCGGAGTCGGCCCGGATCCTGGTGGTGGAGGACAACGAGGTCGCCCGCCTGCAGATCCGCACGGCCCTGGAGGAAACCGGCCATCGGGTGGTCGAGACTCCCGGCGGCCGGGAGGCCCTGGAGCAGCTCGACCGGGGACCGTTGCCGGATCTGGTCCTGCTGGATCTCATGATGCCGGGCATGGACGGCTTCCAGATGGTCGCCCGGATGCGCGCCCGCCCGGAAACGGCCCGGATCCCGGTTCTCATCCTGACCGCCAAGGCCCTGACCCCGGTGGAGCGCAGCCAACTGGTGCGCCACGACGTGCAGGCGTTGATCCAGAAGGGCAGCCTGAATCGCGACCAGTTGCTGGCCAACATCCGGGGTCTGCTGAACGGTCCCGCGCCATCCATGATGGCGCCCGCCGCTCCCGGGTCCCGCTCCGGACCCGCCATTCTGGCCGTGGAGGACAAGCCGGACAACCTGCTGGTGCTGACCGCCCTCCTGGACGAGCTGCCCCATCCCTATCTCACCGCCGTGGATGGCTGGGAGGCGGTGGAAAAGGCCCGTCGCTTCCGGCCCGGGTTGATCCTGATGGACATGCAGCTGCCGGTTTTGAACGGGTTCGACGCCACCCGCCAGATCCGGGAGGATCCGCTGCTCAAGGACACGCCCATCATCGCCGTCACCGCCAGCGCCATGCAGGGCGATCGGGAACGGATGCTGGCGGCCGGCTGTGACGACTACATCTCCAAACCCATCGATCCGGCCCGGCTCACGGCCCTCGTGAACCAGTGGCTGCCCGCCGGTCATGTCTGAGCCCACCCCCCGCGGCGTCCGGCTGTTGGCCGTGGACGATCGGCCGGACAACCTGCTGGTCCTGGAGGCCCTGCTGGAGGAGTACCTGCCCGGCTGCGACCTGATGCAAACCACCAGCGCCCGGGAGGGCCTGGCCATCGCCGCCCGCCAGGATCTGGACGGCGCCCTGATCGACCTGCGCATGCCGGAGATGGACGGCATCGCGTTTTGCCGGCGGCTCAAGGCGGATCCGGCCACCGCCGCCGTGCCGGTGCTGCTGGTCACCGCCCACGATTCCTCCACCGACATCCGGACCCGCGGTCTGGAGGCCGGCGCCGAGGATTTCATCTCCAAGCCCATCGACGCCCGGGAGTTGGTGGCCAAGATCAAGGTCATGCTGCGGGGCAAGGAGCATGAGGACCTCCTGCGCCGCCAGCGGCAGCAGGCCGAAGAGAAGAACCGGCGCCTGGAGGCGCATCTGTTCCAGACCCGCAAGCTCGAAGCCATCGGCACCCTGGCCGGCGGCATCGCCCACGACTTCAACAACCTCCTCTCCAGCATCATCGGCTATACCGAGCTGGCGCTGCGCCATCTGGACGGGCAGCCGCTGGTCAGGAGCCAGCTGCACACCGTGCTGTCGGCCGGCCTGCGGGCCACGGAGCTGGTGCATCAGATCCTGACCTTCAGCCGGGAATCCGGTCCCCTGCCCCTGGAGCGGGTGGCCCTGATCCCGCTGTTGAAGGAAACCCTGCAACTGCTCAAGACCCGACTGCCCGACCGCATCACCGTGGTGCTGGATCTCGATCCGGAGGCGGGGGCGGTGTTGTGTCATCCGATCCAGATGCAGCAGATCTTCATGAACCTCTGCACCAACGCCGCCCAGGCCATGGCCGACCGGGACGGGCAGCTCACCATCCGCCTGCACAACGCCCCCTCGGGCCAGACCCTGGAATTGACCGTGGAGGACACCGGCTGCGGCATGGCGGCCGAGACCCTGGCCCGGGTGTTCGATCCGTTCTTTTCGACCCGGCCTCCCGGGGAAGGCACCGGTCTGGGCCTGTCCATCGTCTATGGCATCGTGCAGACCCTCGGCGGCACCATCCGGGCCGACAGCCAGCCGAGGGTCGGCAGCCGCTTTCATCTGTCCCTGCCCCGGGCCGCCCCGGCCCGGGGTCCCGGGGTCCAGCCGGCGTCCTGGACCGGCGATGGGGCCGTGCGGGATGGCCATGTATTGGTGGTGGATGACGATCTCGACCTGGTTTACGTCTGCAAGACCCACCTGGAGCAGGCGGGTTTCAAGGTGACGGGCACCACCAGCGCCCAGGATGCCTGGCGGCGTTTTCTGCAGCAGCGGGACAGTGTCGATCTGTTGCTGACCAACCAGTCCATGCCGGAGATGACCGGGGTGCAGTTGGCCCGGATGGTCCAACAGGCGCGGCCCGGTCTGCCCATCGTGCTGATGTCGGGCGGCAGCGGCGCGCTGCTGTCGGAGGAGATGGCGGATGCGGGCATCACCAGGCTGCTGCCCAAGCCCTTCCGGCACTCCGCGCTGGTGGAGACGATCCGCCATGCCCTGGCCGGCGGCGGCGACGGGCCATGACCGCGGTCGCCCAATCCCGGACCGGCCGCATCCTGGTCCTGGACGACGAGCCGCGGATCCGGGAGCTGTTCGAGAGCGTGCTGGCCGGCGCCGGCCACGACGTGTTGGGCGTGGCCACCCTCCCGGCCGCCCTGGAGGCCCTGGAACGGCGCTCCTGGGACCTGATTCTCACCGACATCATGCTGGGCTGCGACAGCGGCGTCGCCCTGTTGCAGGAGGTGCGCCGCCGTGGCCTGGACTGCCCCGTGGTGCTGATCACCGGTTACCCGACCCATCAGACCGCCGCCGCGGCCCTGCGGCTGGGGGCGTTCGACTACCTGGCCAAGCCGGTGCGCATCGACCAGCTGGAAAAGGTCACCCGCCAGGCCCTGGAGCATCATTTTTTGCGCCAGGACCATGCCCGCGTGCAGCAGCATCTCCAGGCGATCTTCCACAGCGTCCAGGAGGCCCTGGTCCTGATGGACGGCCAGGAGCGGATCCTGGAGCTGAACCAGGCGGCCCGGACCCTGTGCCGGATCGACCCGGCCGGGGCGGTCGGCAAACCGTTCCACGCCCAGCGCACCGGCTGTGACGGCGCCTGCGCGGCGGCCATCCGCGCCACCCTGACCTCCGGCGTCCCCCACCCGCCCCTGCGGATCGAATGCCGGATGACCAGCGGGCCGATCCAGGTCAACGAGATCGTCGCCACGCCGGTGACCCATGCCCCCGACTCCGCGCCCGGCTGCCTGCTGGTGGTGCGCAACCAGACCCATCTGGTCAACCTGGAGCGGTCCCTGCAGGAGCGGCACCGCTTTCATCGGCTGATCGGCAAGAGCCGCGGGATGCTGGAACTATACGAGTGGATCGAGCAGCTGGGCAGCGTCAACACCACCGTGCTGATCACCGGGGAGAGCGGCACCGGCAAGGAACTGGCCGCCGAGGCCCTGCACCGCCAGCGGCCGGACTGGCAGAAGGCGCCCCTGGTCAAGGTGCATTGCGGCGCCCTGGCCGAGCATCTGCTGGAGAGCGAGCTGTTCGGTCACGTCAAGGGCGCCTTCACCGGCGCCATCCGCGACAAGGTGGGGCGCTTCGAACGGGCCAATTCCGGGACCCTGTTCCTCGACGAGATCGGGGACATTTCCCCGCGGCTGCAGTTGCAACTGTTGCGGGTGGTGCAGGAGCGGGAGTTCGAGCGGGTCGGAGATGCGACCCCCATCAAGGCCACCTTCCGCCTGGTGGCGGCCACCAACCGGGATCTGGCGCGCAAGGTGCGGGAGGGGCTGTTTCGCGAGGATCTCTACCACCGGCTCAACGTGGTGCATCTGCACCTGCCGCCCCTGCGGGAGCGCCGGGAGGACATCCCCCTGCTGGCCTTTCATTTCATCGAGCAGTTCAACCGCGAATTCGGCAAGACCATCGACCAGCTGGCGGCCTCGGTGTTGCGACGTTTTCTGGAGCATCCCTGGCCGGGCAACGTCCGGGAGCTGGAGAACACCATCGAGCATGCCTGCCTGCTCTGTCGCGGCGAGACCCTCCATGCCCGGCACCTGCCCGCGGGCCGCTTCGGCGATGAACCGGCGCAACCGGCCGATCCCGGCCCGACCACGATCCGGCCGGAGGAAGACCCCGCCCACCGGCACCGCCTGGCCCGCGACGCCCTGCTCCAGCACCTCGCCCGCCCGACCCCCGACGCCGCCGCCATTCTGGACACCCTGCAACGCAGCCAGTGGAACAAGACCAGGGCCGCCGCCCTGCTGGGGGTCAGCCGCCGGACGTTCTATCGGCTGCTGGCGCGGCTCGGGGACGGGGGTTGAATCAGGGATTTTTGGGCCATGTCCGAACGCCAGGGAGATTCGGCACGCATTGGAACGAGCCTGCTGGCCAGTGAGCGGTTGTCAGCTTTGCGGTGAACGGTTACCCGAAATATTCCCCCGCCGTTGCCAAAGCCGCATGAGCGGTTTTCAGCTTTGCGGTGAACGGTTACCTTTGTCAGCCTGGAGCGGTTGGGCAGAAACCTCAGATCGGCAGGAACACCAGAAACTGCAGGGTATCCTTGATCAGGCGGCGGGTCTTCTGGGCCACCACCCGGGCGGTGCTGTCCTGGATGGCGATCATCTTGCCGAACTGGCGTTCGAAGCTGAGGTTGGGGGTTGGGCTGTTGACTTCGTTGCTCAGCAGGAACAGCTCGCCCTGGCTGGTGCGGGTGCGGGACAGCTTCCAGGCGACCAGCTCCAGGTTGCGGGCGCTGTTGTACAGCTTCTGGGGATCCAGGCTGTCCAGCACATAGAACTCCCGCTTGTTGTTGTACGACGCCTGGAGCATGGAGCCCAGACCCGCGCCGAGGGCCAGCACCCGGTCGCCCTGGAAGGTCTCGTCGAAGGCCAGCTGGATGCAGTCCACCCCGGTGATGTCGTTCAGTTCCGAAAATTTCCAGTTGTGGAAACGATCGAACATCCGCTGCAGATTGTCCGGGCGGGAGGGCAGGCGGCTGCGGCGCAGCTGGAAGGGATTGCGCTGATAGAGCTTGTCCACCAGCGTGCGCAGATGGCCCATCACCTCCCGCCGGTTGGTCTCCAGGAACAGGTTGAGGTCGGTCTTGGCGACATCGGTGAGCTCGAAGCCGGCGGTGGCCGGCTCCTTGGCGGGCGCCCGGGTGGGACTGCAGCCCCAAAGCGGCAGACACAGCAGCAGGACGGCCCCCCAGGGCCGGCAGGCTGCCATCATGCGACGTGGGGAACGACTCACTGGGCGATTTTCTTGGTCCGGATTTTCAGGTAGGCGTCGCGCACCGCGACATAGGAATCCAGCGACGAACTGCGCAGACTCTCGAACTCCTCCATCCGCAGGGAGGTGGCGTTGAGATACTTGTAGGCCTTGATCCCGATCCGGTCCCAGAAATGTTCAGGATAGTATTCCAGGGGATCCAGCCACCAGTCGGCCACCGTGCCCACGGTATCCCGGGCATTGGAGGATCCCAGGACCGGCCAGACCAGATAGACCGCATCGCCCACGCCGTAATGGCCCAGGGTCTGGCCCAGGTCCTCGTCCTCGGCATGGAGGCCGAAATGCAGGCCGGCGATGTCGAACAGGCCTCCCACCCCCAGGGTGGTGTTGACCACGAACCGACCCAGATCGCTGCCGGCATTGGCGACCTTGCCCTGCAACAGCGAATTGACGAAGCGGATGGGAAATTCGAGGTTGTGGAAGACATCCCGCACCGCCACCCGGCCGCCCTCCGGCACCATCGCGGCATAGCCGCTGGCCACTGGCTGGAGCATCCAGTCGTAGAGCTTTTCGTTGAAGGTGAACATGGCCCGGTTCCAGGGCTCCAGCGGATCGGACACCTGGGTGGGATCGGGAGCGCCCTGGTCGATCTCCTGCCACAGGACATCGGCATCCGATCCGGCGGCGGCGGTCGCGCCGGCCCGGACCGGCGGGGTCCACAGTCCCACCAGGATCACGGCCCCCAGGGCCCAGGTCCACTGCTTCAAGCTGATCGTCATGGTCTCATGCACTCGCCAGGCAACGACCGGGAAAATCCCCGGAAAGAAATGGGCTCGACCCGTTGATCGACGGGCTGTCAAACCGCACCTTGCGGAAGCGCTCTATCATGATGGATAATCCCGGCTTTCGCAATCGGTGGCGTCATCCAGAACCGTTTTTCGACAGCTGGAACGGATATCCATGTTTTCCCTTGTTCAACGCCTGGGGAGTGCCTTTTTGGAACTGCTCCAGTTCATGGGGCATATGTTCCTGTTCCTGATCAACATTCTCTGGTGCGTTGTCACGCCCCGCTACCGGCCCCGCAACCTGCTCAAGCAGATCCATTTCATCGGCGTCCGCTCCCTGTTCGTCATCATCCTCACCGCCACCTTCGCCGGCATGGTCCTGGCCCTGCAGGGCTTCTATATCCTGTCCCGCTTCGGTTCCGAGGGCATGGTGGGCCCCATGGTGGCCCTGGCCATCATCCAGGAGCTGGGTCCGGTCCTCACCGCCCTGATGGTCACCGGTCGCGCCGGCTCCGCCATGGCCGGCGAGTTGGGGGTCATGCGCATCAAGGAACAGGTGGACGCCCTGGAAGTGATGGGCATCAACCCGGTGAACTATCTCATCTCCCCCCGGCTGGAAGCCAGCATCATCTCCCTGCCGGTCCTCACCGCCATCTTCAACGTCGTGGGCATCCTGGGCGGCTATCTGGTGGCCGTCCATCTCCTGGGCATGAGCGCCGGCACCTACTGGGGCGGCATCGAATCCAAGGTCGGCCCCAGGGACATCTATATCAGCATGATCAAATCGGTCAGCTTCGGCGTGCTGGTGGCCTGGGTCTGCACCTACATGGGGTATTACGCCAATCGGGGCGCCGAGGGCGTCGGACGGTCCATCACCCAGGCCGTGGTCCTCAGCTCGGTCCTGGTGCTGGTCCTGGACTACTTCATCACCGCCTTGATGCTGTGACCACCGGATCGCCCCCATGACTCCTCCCTCTCACCTGGGTTCCATCGGCCAACTGCTCATCGAGGCGGGACGGCTGTCCCGTCAGCAGGTGGAGGCCGCCCTCCAGCGCCAGTCCGGCACGGTGGATACCAGCCTGATCGGCGAAATCCTGGTCCAGGAAGGCGCCATCAGCCAGTGGGAACTGCTGGACTTCCTCTTCCGCCAGCTGACCCGGGAGCGGGAGGAATACCGCAACAATCCCACCTTCACCCCGGCCATCCGCTTCGTCGATGTGGAAAAGGTCCTGGATGGCCGCCGGGTCCTCAAGGGCGTGTCCCTGGCCATCCCCAAGGGCAAGATCACCGCCATCATCGGCGTCAGCGGCGGCGGCAAGAGCGTCACCCTCAAGCACATGATCGGCCTCATGCGCCCGGATCGGGGCGAGGTCTGGGTGGGGGACCGGGTCCTGAGCGGCCTCAGCCGCAAGGAGCTGGTGGCGGTGCGCTCCCGCTTCAGCATGCTCTTCCAGGGCAGCGCCCTGTTCGACTCCCTCAACGTCTTCGACAACGTCGCCTTTCCCCTGCGGGAAATGACCCGCCTGCCGGAAGCGGACATCCGCTCCCGGGTGGAAAAAGCCCTCTGCCAGGTCAACCTGGACGGCATGGGCGACAAGTTCCCCGACGACCTCAGCGGCGGCATGATGAAACGCACCGCCCTGGCCCGGGCCATGGTGACCCTGCCGGAGATCATCCTCCTGGACGAACCCACCGCCGGCCTGGACCCCATCATCGAAAATTCCATTCATCACCTGATCTGCGATACCTACATGCGCAGCCGCTACACCATGGTGGTGATCACCCACGCGGTGCCGGAAATCTTCAACTGGTGCCATCACGCGGTGGTGCTGCACGAGGGCGCGATCCTCGAAGCGGGGCCCTCCCTGGAGGTCCTCCATTCCAAACACCCAGTGATTCAACAGTTGATCAACGGGGCCCTCACCGGGCCCATCAAGGTGATTTGACCCTGAAGGACGGGATGCGGTCATGAGAAGTGTCAAACTGGAACTGGCGGTGGGTCTGTTCGTGCTGACTGGACTGGGAGCCTTGGCTTGGCTCTCCGTCAAGATGGCCCGCATGGAACTGGTGGGAGGCAACTTCTTCACCGTCGAGGCCTACTTCACCTCCATCGCCGGACTCAAGCCCGGCGCCGGCGTGGAAATCGCCGGCGTGGAAGTGGGCCGGGTGGACAAGATCGTCCTTGATGTGCAGGAATTCGAAGCCCGGGTCACCCTCAAGATCGACAACGGCATCCCCATCCAGGAGGACGCCATCGCCTCGATCCGCACCAAGGGCCTCATCGGCGACCGCTACGTCAAGATCAGCCCCGGAGCCTCGGACCGGCTGTTGACTTCCGGCGAACGCCTGGTCCAGACCGAACCCAGCATCAACTTCGAGGAACTGATCAGCCAGTTCATCCACGGCTCCGCCAAATGACGGCATGCCCGACGCGCTTCGCGACGGGTTTCGCACGATCCGATTCTTTCCCGACGTTGGACAGTCCTTTCTTCAAGGGATACCTCACCATGATGTCATCACGCCCCCTGCTCCCCTCCGCCCTCTGTCTGGGATTCTTCCTGGCCCTCTGGGGCCTCTGGGCGATCCCGGCCCAGGCAGAAGAAGGCGCGGCGACCCGGGAGGTCCACACCGCCATCGACCAGTCCCTGGAAATCCTCCTCGACCCCGCCCTGGCCGCGCCGGAACAGCGGGACGCCCGGCGGGAACGGCTCAAACAGGCGCTGTATCCCAAAATCGCCTTCCCCCTCCTGGCCCGGGGCGCGGTGGGGAACAAGTGGAACAAGTTCACCCCCGAGCAGCAGGCGCGCTTCATCGAACAGTTCAAGCGGCTCCTGGAAGACGCCTATCTGTCCAAGATCGAGAATTATCGGGGCGAAAAGGTCCTCTTCACCAAGGAGATCGAGGAACAGAAGGGCCGCATGGTCCGGGTGGAATCCCTGGTCGAGGCCAAGGGACAGAAGTTCCAGATGTTCTATCGGATGACCCCGGACGAGGCCGGTCAGTGGCGCATTTTCGACATCGTCATCGAGGGGGTCAGCCTGGCCAACAACTACCGCTCCCAGTTCAACGCCACCCTCAGCCAGAAGGGCCCGGAAGGGCTGCTGAAGGAACTGGACGACAAGCTGGCCCGCGGCCCGGCGGCCCCGGCCATCCCCTGACCGGACCTGTGTCCCCCATGGCTCCCCATTTCACCGACCGGCTGCTGCAGCGGATGGCCCAGACCTCGGCCATCGCCCTGGGCATCGACCCCAACATCGACCTGATGCCCGACTTCCTGCATCCGGCCGAGAACACCCCCGACAGCGTGGAAGCGGCCCTGGTCAACTTCTGCGTCCTGATCCTGGAGGCCGCCGACGGGCTGGTGCCGGCGGTGAAGTTCCAGGCGGCCTTCTTCGAGCAGTTCGGCATCGTCGGCATCAAGGCCCTGGCCGGCGCCATGGCGGCGTCCCGGGACATGGGCTTTCTGGTGATCCTGGACGGCAAGCGCGGCGACATCGGCTCCACCTCCCAGGCCTATGCCCATGCCTACCTGGGCGGCGGCTCGGCCCTGGCCTCGAACCTGGAAGCCGACTGCATCACCCTCAACCCGTTCCTGGGCGAGGATGCCATGGAGCCCTTCCTCCGCACCGCCCGGGAGCGGGGCAAGGGGCTCTTCATCCTGGTCAAGACCTCCAATCCCGGCTCCAGCCTGGTGATGAACGCCCTGACCCCCGACGGCGAGCTGCTGTCCCACCGGCTGGCCCGGCTGGTGGAGGCCCGCAGCGTCGAGACCCTCGGCGCCAGCGGCTTCGGCCTGGTGGGGGCGGTGGTGGGCGCCACCCATCCCCGGGAGGCCGCCCCCCTGCGGGAGCGCATGCCCCATGCCGTCATCCTGGTGCCCGGCATCGGCGCCCAGGGTGGCGCGATCGAAACCCTGCGCGGTTTCGCCGCCCCCGGCGGCGGCGGGGTGCTGGTGCCCATGTCCCGCACCCTCACCTATCCCAAAGGCGCGGGCAACGACCCGGCGTCCTACCAGAAATCGGTGGCGGCGGCCATCCGCCACCATGCCGATCATCTCAGGGACACTCTGGGTTGAGTTCGATGGATGGGGATGCCTCCCCCAGAATTGATGCTGAGGGGTCCGGCAGGCGGCATTGTTCCCGCGTCCGGGAAATCCGGGCCACGCGCCGGATCCGTTCCTGCAGCAGCGCCGCGCCCACCGCGGGGCCGGACAGTCCCTGCGCCAGGAACGGCGCCGCCCGCACCTCCCGGCCGACCTGCCAGGCTTGGCGCAGAAAGGGTTCCGGGTCCGGACCGGCGCAATCCGTCGGGCGGCCGGTACCCAGGCGGTCGGCGCGGCTGACCAGCAGCAGTCCCTCGAACAGCTCCGGATGACGCCAGGCCTGGCCATCGGTCAATAGCCGTACCACCTTGCCGGGCCGCATCTCCAGCGCCCGGTGGCAGCGCATGTGCTGGCTGACCGCCAGGGCGGCCAACCGCCGGTAGTCGTTGGGCACCGCCAGCCGGTGGCACAGCTGTTCCAGGGGAAGCAGGCCGGCGCGGTCGTGGCCCAGGTGGCGGGGCCAGAGATCGGGGGGGGTGCAGCCCTTGCCCAGGTCGTGGACCAGGGCGGCGAAGCGGATCCGGGGATCGGGGGTGATCGCCCCGGCCCGTTCCAGGGCCAGCAGGGCATGGGTCCAGACATCCCCTTCGGGATGATGCTCCAACGGCTGGGGCACCCCGACCAGGGCGGCCAGTTCCGGAAACAGCACCGCCAACGCCCCGCAGCGCCGCAGCAGTTGAAAGTAGCGGGGGGGACGGGGGGATTCCAGGGCCTTGACGGTCTCCATCCAGACCCGTTCCGGGGTCAGGGCGGCCAGCTCGCCGGAGGCGGTCAGGCGGGTCATCAGCGCCAGGGTGTCCTCCGCCACCCGAAAGCCCAGGGGGGCCAAACGCGCCGCAAAACGGGCCACCCGCAGCACCCGCAGGGGATCCTCGGCGAAGGCCGGGGCGACATGGCGCAGGCGCCGCGCCGCCAGATCCGCCCGGCCGCCCCAGGGATCCACCAGCATGCCCCGCTCATCCAGGGCCATGGCGTTGATGGTCAGGTCCCGGCGGGCCAGGTCCTCCTCCAGGGTCA
>PEAP01000037.1 GCA_002753665.1 Magnetococcales bacterium DC0425bin3 | reverse complement strand
CGGCCCGGGCCCCGCCCGGGGCCCGCCAGGGGCCACCGGCCCCTGGACCCCGTTCATGTGAGGATCTCCAGATCTGCTCGGGCCTGCCGCTTACCGGGTCTTCAACAATTCGATAATGGCGTCGGCCATCACCTTGGGATCGGTATTGTGGGGGAAAATGCTGATCAGACGCCCCTGGCCATCCACCAGATAGGTGCTGGAGCCATGGTCCATCAAATAACCGTCCGGATTCCCCTGCTCCTCCACCCGGGCATAATAAACCCCAAACGCCCGCGCCGCCTGCGCCACCTCCGCCGCCGTGCCCGTCAAACCCACCAAGCGGTCATGGAACGACGCCGTATAATCCCGCAACTGCGCCACCGTGTCCCGCTCCGGATCCACCGTCACGAACAACGGCTGAATCCGCCCCGCCACCGCCTCCGGCAACAAAGCCAACGCGGAACTCATCGCCCCCAGATTGGTCGGACACACATCGGGGCAAAAGGTGTAGCCGAAATAGGCCAGTACCGCCCGCCCCCGGTAAGTCGCCAAGCTCACCCGCTGCCCGTCCTCATCCAGCAAGGAAAAATCCCCCTTGAGCGGCACTGGGGAAACCATGGATCCTCCCCGGGACACCCCCGGACCGGATAACAAACACAATCCCAACACAAGGATTCTCTTCCACATGCATGCAGCTCCTCGGTTCGCCACCCAACAGCCTCCTGATCGGCCAACCACCGGCTCCCGCCCAGCCATATGGCTGCTCCTGATCCTCCTGTTCCTGGCCCCCGCCGCCGCCGCGGAAGACACCCCGGCCGTCACCACCTACCGCGCCTTCGCCACCGCCTTCACCCGCGGCGACCTGACCCAGGCCGCCGCCCTGGCCGCAGATCAGGCCCTGGAGGTGGTGGCACGCAAGCAGGCCCTCGCCAACAACGCCAATCCCGCCCCCGAAACCTCCGATATCATGATCGTGGGCGAACAACCCAACCCCGAAGGCTCGTCCGTGGATATCGTGGCCGTGCAGGTCGTCCACACCCCGACCCAAGGCCCCCTGCTCACCAGCATCCATCAGCAACAGGCGACCGTCGCCCGTCGGGATGGACAATGGCGGGTGGTGCGGTTCATGGATAATCTGGAAAAATGCTGCCTGCCATGACCGTCGAAAATCGCGGCAACGACCCCGACCGCAGGTCAAAAACCCAGATAAACCGGGTCGAAAGGCCGCACTTCCGACTGCTCACTCACCTTGACGGATCCGGGACCCACCCCCCCCGGGGTGGAACCGTCCGCAGCCGCTCCCTCCTGGAACCCTTGTGCCACCGGCGCAGATGCAACCCCATCATCCCAGTGGAAGGCGCGCTCCATCGCCCGCAAGGTCCGCGTCCAGTTTCCCGGGATCCCCTCCTCCAAACTTTTCCACATGGTCTTTCTCCCATTTGGAAATTCATGGACCCCGTTCACAAGTCACAGTTTACAAAACCTGTCCCAATCTGCCAAACAAATCCGGCAACCCCCGGCGCTTTTCCAACGGCTGACAGCCCGTTCATCAACGGGCTGTCAGCTGGGATATTGACAGTCCATGGGGAGATCTGACGGTGCATTACAAATAATGTATTGATATAATTAAATAAAATATAATGGTCCAAAAATTGCTTTACCTGTTGTCGCCGGGAAAATACCGTTGATCTTTGGCCGCCGATTTTCCACAATGAGCGACTGCTGTCTGGTTTCAACGGCCCGGGACGAACCGTCACAAAGGGAACAACGGACCATGTCGTCTGCGTCACTGGACCTGCAAAAACTGGCCAAGGTGCTGCAACTCACCGATTCCACCCATGATGGCGAGGCGCTCAATTCCGTGCGCCTGGCCAATCAGCTCCTGAAGAAGGCCGGTGTCACCTACGAAGAGCTGCTCCGCGAGAAGGAAGCCGAAGCCAGCGTGGACAAGCTGCGCACCGAATACCTGAAGCGCATGCGCGGTTACATGCAGAAACACCAGGAAGAGATGGACGCCCTCAAGGAGGCCCACCAGAAGGAGCTGGACTACCTGAACCGGCGCATCGCCTGGTGGCGGGAGCGGACTGTCCAGGTGAACCAGAAAAGCCACCAGGAGGAGATCCTCAAGCTCAACCGCAAGATCGACTGGTGGCACCACAAGTACCAGTATCTGCTGGAGCGGACCGAACAGGAAAAGGCCGAACTGGCCGCCAACATGACCAAGCGCATCAGCTATTGGCGCAGCAAGGTGCGGGGCACCCTGATCGGGGATGGCGCCAGCGACGCGGCCTGATCGCCCGACCCCGGACAGCCTGATCTGATCGCCCGACCCCGAACATCGGCAGGCGGGGCCACCCTCAACGGGCCAGAGCCAGTCCGATCAACCGGTAGAGCAGTCGGGAGGCGAGAAAATCGCTGGCCGGCTGACCGGGAAGGGGCGCCAGCTCCGTCAGATCGCAGCCGACGATGCGCCGCCGACGGGCCACCCGTTCCAACAGGGTCAGCAGGGTGGGATAGTCCAATCCTCCCGGCTCCGGGGTGCCGGTGGCGGGCAGCACCGATGGATCCAGACCATCCAGGTCCACCGTCACATAGACCTCCGGCCCCAGGGCCGCCACCACCTGATCCATCCAGCCGGTTTCCCCCCGCCGGGCGGCGGACACCACGTCCCGGGCCCAGAAAATCCGTCCGCCCCGGCCCTGGTTCTGAACGAATTCCCACTCCTCCCGACTCAGGGAGCGAATGCCCACCTGGACGAACTCCAAGCCCATCTCCGCCACCCGCCGCATCACGCAGGCATGGGAGTGGGGACTGCCCTGGTACTGGTCCCGCAGATCGGCATGGGCGTCGATCTGCAGCACCGACAGCCGGCGGCCGAAGGTCGGCAGGAAGGCCCGCAACAGGCCGTCGGTGATGGAATGCTCGCCGCCGATACCGGCCAGAAAGCGGCCCGCCGCCACCTGGGGCCGGGCGGCGGCGGCGATGCGTTCCATCATGGCGGCGGGTCCGAACAGGTCCGGTTCGACGGGCGTCAGGGTGTGGAAGCCCAGGTCGATGGTCTCCTGTTGCAGCACCTCGTCGAACAGTTCCATCTGGGTCGAGGCGGCCAACAGGGCAGTGGGACCCTGGGCGGTGCCGTTGCCGTAACTGACGGTTCCCTGGTAGGGGACCGGCAGGATCACCACCCGCGCCTGTTCCAGGGGGACCGGATCCACACCGCCGAATTCGATGACGACCGACATGGTCAGCGGAAGGACTGCACGAGAGAGCCCACCACCAGGGCCCAGCCATCCACCAGCACGAACAGGATCAGCTTGATGGGCATGGAAATCACCAGGGGGGGCAGCATCATCATGCCCATGGACATGACCACGCTGGCCACCACCATGTCGATGATGAGAAACGGCAGGTAGATCATGAAGCCGATCTGGAAGGCGGTCTTCAGTTCCGAAACCATGAAGGCGGGAATCAGCAGCCGGGTGGGCACGTCATCGGTGCTTTTGGTCTTCTCGACTCCGGACAGGCGCATGAACAGGCCCAGGTCCTTCTCCCGGGTCTGGCGAAACATGAAGGCCCGCACCGGGGCCACCGCCCGTTCGAGGGCCTGCTTTTCGGGCAACTGCTTGTCCAGATAGGGACTGATGCCGTTGTCCCACATGCGGTCGAACACCGGCCCCATGACGAAAAAGGTGACGAACAGGGAGAGGGCGATCAGCACCTGGGTGGGGGGTTGCCCCTGGAGGCCGATGGCCTGCCGCACGAAGGACATCACCACGATGACCCGGGTGAAGGAGGTCATCATCACCAGCAGGGTCGGGGCCAGGGAGAAGACGGTCATCAGGGCGACAATCTGGAGCCCCACGCCCACCTGCTGGGGGTCCGCCCGTCCCCCGGTGGTCAGGGAGAGGCCCGGCAGGGTCAGATCCGCCGCCCAACCCGAGGCGGGCCAAGCCGCCAACAGGACGCACAGGGGCAACAGAGCTGCAAAAAGGCTGCCTTTCCTCACCGGGTTTGCTCCTCCAGAGCCTGCAACTCCTGTTCGCCCAGTTCCGCCAACAGCGAAACCCGTTCCTTGGTGACGCCGATCAGCCAAGCCCGGCTGCCCACCCGGACCAGACGCACCCCCACGCCGGGACCCAGGTTGCGGCCCCCCAGCAACCGCACCGGCCCCCCGCCGATCCTGGGCTCCAGCCGTTTGCCCACCTTGACGGCCAGGACCGCCAACACGATCAGCAGAGCCAAGTATCCCATGATCCGCAGGGTTTCTTCCAGCAGATCGATGGGGGGGGCGTTGGCCGCCGCTTCTTCCGCCCGGGCCAGGGCCGGTGCCAGCCAGGGGGGCAGCAAGGCCAGAAAGGCTGTCAGGATCCGTCCCGCCATCAGCGCAGGTTCTCCAGCCGCTCTTCGAGGGACACGATATCGGTGATCCGGATCCCCAGTTTTTCCTTGATCATCACCACCTCGCCATAGGCCAGCAGGCGGTCGTTGACATAGATCTCCAGGGGATCGTCCGCTTCCTTGCCCAGCTCGATCAGCGAGCCCTTGTTGAGCCTGAGCAAATCCCGGATCTGCATGCGCACGCTGCCCAGCCGGACAGAGATGTCCAGCGGCACGTCCATGAGCAGGTCGAGATTCTTGGGCAGGCCCTTGTCGTCCGGGTCGCGGTCACTGGCGGAGGGGCGCTTCTTGGCGTCACCGTCCATCAGGGAGGCCAGATCATCGCCCAGGTCCCCCAGGGGACTGTCCAGGCCGCCGGCGGAAAAGTCCGCCCCGTCTTCCAGCTCTTTCAGGTCGTCTGCCATCATGTTCGGCTGCTCCCGGTGGGTGGATTGGGTTTTATCATTCCTCGTCCTCCTTCACAATCCGTGTGACCCGCATGGCCCGTTTGCCGTTGACGACCCCGGCCACCCCCTTGTATTTGGGCAGCCCGCCCACCTGGATGGACATCTCCTCGGTCATGTCGTGATTGAGCATGATCACGTCACCCTCCTTGAGGTTGAGCATGTCACGGAGCGACATGGAGACCTGATCGACGACCGGATCGACCCGCAATCCCACCAGGCCCAGTTGATGGATCATGGAGGTCATCCAGACGGAACTGCCTTCGATGGCCTCCTTCTGCTGGAAGCCGACCTTGAGCTGCTGCTTGAACAGTTCCAGGATCACCGAGGGAAAACAGATGGTCAACGATCCTTCCGCCTCCCCCACCTCGATGGCGAAGGTGATCAGGAAGACGTTGTCGTCCAGGGGCATCACCGCCGCGAACTGGGGCTGATTTTCCCAACGGGTCAGGACCAGGCGGAAGGAGCTGTCCAGTTTCTTCCAGCTCAACTCGATCTGTTCCCGGGTCACGTCCATGATCCGGTCGATCACCTTCATCTCGAAGGAGGAAAAATTGCGAAAAGGCCGTTCCGACTCCCCGCTGCCCCCGAAGAAGCCCTCCAGAACCCGGTACATCACCTCGCCGTCGATGGACAGCAGGGCCATGTCCTGGCTGGGCTCCACCCGCAGGATGTTGATGAAGATGGGCGGTTCCAGGCTGTGCAGGTAGCGCCCAAACACCTGGTTGATGGTGGTCTTGGGCTGCACATGGACCTCCCGCCCCACCTTCTGGGTCAGCTTGAAGGACAGCTGACTGGCCAGGTGTTCGTTGATTAGGTCCAGACCCGGCAGGGCCCCGGCCCGGATGGCCGTTTTCTGGCCGAAGACGAAGGCGGTGACCTTCTTGTCATCCTGGGCGGCAGCGGGGATGTTCTCCTCGATTTCGTCGAGGTTGATGGAGCCTTCCTCCAACCCCGCCATCAAGGCATCGATCTCATCGCTGGACAGAATCTGGGACATGGGGATCCGCCGTCTACGGAGTTACTGAATGACGAATTCGGTGAAGTAGACCCGGGTCACGCTGCCGTTGACCAGCAGGGCATTGATGCGGGACAACACATCTTCCCGCAGCTTGAACTTGCCGTCCACGGCCTGCAGGTCCTGGGTGGTCTTGGAGGTGAGCAGTTGCAGGATCACGTCGCGCAACTGGGGCGTGCGCCGCTCCAGCTCCGCCTGCAAGGTCGGGGTGTCCATTTCAAGCTGCACCGTGGCCTTGAGATAGCGGTTGCCCCGGGGTTCGTTGAGGTTGACCACGAAGGGTTCCAGTTTGAAGATGTCCCCCACCATCTCGGCTTCGCTCTTGGGGGTCTTTTCCTGTTCCGCATCCGGATCCTTCTTGGCGGTTTCCTCTTGCTGGGCCTGGGTCAGGGAACTTCCCAGGAAATAGCCCCCCCCCAGACCGATCAGCAGGGCCGGAATCACCATGATCAGAATCTTGACGATGCCGCCGCCGCCACCGCCGCCGCCACCCCCTTCGTCCAGTTCCTGTTCCGCTTCTTCCGCCATGACCGATTCCTTTCGCAACCCGTTTGAAAATCCTTCCACAACAACCCATTCAACGATCCCACAATGCGCCCGCGCGCAACAGGGAAAAAATGCTTACCGTTTCAGGGAGATCAGCTCTTCCAGCATGCCATCGGTGACGGTGACGATGCGGGAGTTGGCCTGGAAGGCCCGCTGCACGGTGATCATGGTCACGAACTCGGCGGACATGTCCACGTTGGATTGCTCCAGCGAGTAGCTCTTGATCGCTCCCAGGCTGCCGCTCTGGGCCTGCCCCAGGCGGGGTTCTCCCGAGAGGTGGGTCTCGGCGAACAGGTTGGCGCCGATCTGCTCCAGGGCCAGTTGATTGTCGAAATCCACCAGGGCAATCTGATAGAGGGCCTTGTTGTCGCCGTTGGAGTAGTTGCCGTAGATCTTGCCATCCTGGCTGATGGCCAAGCTCTCCAGATAGCCGGTGGGGAAACCGTTCTTGTCCAGGGAGAGGGTGGCGAAGTCGTCCGCCCGCTGCACCGTGCGATTGACCCCGCTGTTGCCCTCATCGGCCACCTCGGTGCCGATGCCGTAGGTGAGAACCGCATCCGACGCCTTGGTGAAGTCGTTGGTGGAATCCCCATTGGTGCCCAGGGCCCCGCCGAAGTCGAACAGGATCTCCTGGGCGGCGGCGGTAGAATCGTTGCCCGAGAAATTGAAGGTGATGGGGGTGGACCCCTCCTGGCTCAACCGCCCCAGATTGTCGAACACCAAGGTGCCGGCGGTATAGCCGGTGCCGGCAGCAGCCTTGACGTTGGTGGTGATCTGGTCCACCGCCGTCAGGCTCTGGTCCGCGGCCTGATCCGCTTCCACCAGATCCTCGGTGGGGGCCGCCACATGCCAGGCCCAGGTATTGTCCGCGGTCTTCTTGAAATGGACCTCCAGATTGTGGCCATTGCCCAGGGAGTCGTACACCCGCACCGTGGTGGCATGGTCATAGGTGGAGGGATTGTCCGGATCGTAGGTGGCCGTATTGATGGGGGTGTCCGCGTCCAGGTTCATCCCCACTTCCACCCGGGTGGTGGCCTGGGGCGAGCTGGTCTGGAACACATCCATGTCGATGTCCTGGGTCTGGCCGGTGGTGGAACCGTCCTCGCCCAGCTTCCAGCCCTGCAGAACCAGACCGGCGTTGGTCACCAGCTGGCCGGCGCTGTTCTTCTTGAAATCCCCGGCCCGGGTATAATAGGTATCGCTGGAGGTCACCGCTGTTTCCGTGCTGCCCACCGAGGCATTGCCCCGCACCTGGAAGAAGCCCCGCCCGTCGATGGACAGATCGGTGACGTTGGTGGTGCCGTTGAGGGAACCCTGATTCATGTCCTGGCCGATGGCCGACAACCCCACCCCGGTGCCGATCTGGGTGGCGGACCGGGTGCCGCTGATGCCCACGGTTTGAATCAGGACGTCCTCGAAGGTGGTGCGGCTGCCCTTGAAGGCAGTCGTGTTGGCGTTGGCCAGGTTGTTGCCGATCACCGTCATGGCGTTGCCGTAGTTGGTCAACGCACTGGAACCCGAGTACATGGCCTGGGTAATGCTCATCCCCGTCTCCTAGATCATTCAAGGCTGCCCCTGGGGGCAGCGTCCGCCCCAACGGTTGCGACGGGGCGGAAGCGGTTTCGTTATGGATTATTCCGGCAGTCAGGACAGGGCCTGCTCGACCCGGCGCACCTGGTCCACAGGGACCAGTCGGCCGTTGAGGTCCAGCATCACCCCCTCGTCGGTGCGGGATACGCCGGTCACCTTGCCGGACTCCAGAGTGGTGATCTTCAGGCTGGCATCGCCGTTTTCCACCACCACGTCGAAGGTATAGGCCCCATCGGGCAACGGGGCCCCGTATTTGGCGTTGTTGAAGTCCACGGTGTTTTCGCCGTTGCCATAGGCCTGGGCGGGAATCTCCCGCACCGTGCGCCCATCGGCATTCTTGATGCGGATCGTGGCGGTGGCGTCACTGGACAGCTCGAAGCGCGCCACCCCTGACCCGCCGGAGATCACGGCCCCGTCGCCTTCCACATAGACCTGCTTGCCGATGAAGGAGACCGCCTGATTGACCTGGTCCGTGCCCTGGGAGGTGATCAGCTTCTGCAACAGCTCGTTGGAGCGCTGCTGCTCCCCGAGGCTGGAAAACTGGGCCATCTGTTGGGTGAATTCGGTGTTCTCCAGGGGTTCCAGGGGATCCTGAAACTCCAGCTGGGCGGTCAGCATCTTCAGAAAGTCGATCTGCAGCTGTTCGGCATCCGCCGAGTTCTCCTTTATTTTCGTGGCCCCCGCATCATAGAGGGGGATGCTGCTCACCGCTCCGGTAATACTCATTGCTTGCTCTCCTCGAACCGGCTCCCGCCCCCCCCCCTTGGGGAACGGATTCCCCTGGCCGGACCGGTGTTGTCCATCCATCCGCAGGAATGGGGTGATTGCCTCCAGCCCTGCCGTCCTGGTTACCGATGGAAGTCGCATCGCGACTTGCATCGGTTGAGGGTGGAGGGAGGCTTCCCCCATCCATCGAGTTAACTGCTATCAATCTCCGTGCCACCTTGTTCGGCTTTGCAACAAACCGCCGCCGCGGTCATGTTTCGATACTTTTGTCCCGGCCTGGAACCGAATCGGGCAATCTTTGCCCCTCCCCCCAGGGCAACCATTGCCCACCAGAATCAGGCAAACAGGTTGACCCGCCCATCCCCCACGCTGCCGCGCGGCGCCGAGGACAGGGATCCGACCGGAGCGGTTTCGGCCTGCCGTCCACCCCGGGATCCCCGGAACCCGTGATCCCCCTCCCCGTCCCCGAATCCCCCGGCATCCTGTCGCTGGCTCTGATCGGGTCCCACCTGCACCGTCACCTGACCGAAGGCGAGATCCTGCCGCTCGAAGGCCTGGCGCAGTTGGGAGAGCTGACGGGTCAGCATCTCCCGGGCGGCCTCGGTTTCGGCGGTGATTTGTACATTGATCCGGTTGTCCCCGTCCAATTGCAGGCGCACATGGAGTTCCCCCAACTCCTTGGGCTGCAGGACCACCCGCATCTGGTCCGGCTGGCCGGGGCGGGACACCATCCGCAACCGGCCGATGCGATCCGCCAGTTCCTGGGCGAAATCCGGCCCGTCGGCCGACAGGGTCAACCGGGGGACGCTCGACTGGTCGTTCGCCGCCCGCTGGGACGCGGTCTGGAGGGGGTTGCCAGCCTCCAGGCCCTTCATCAAGGGGTCCGAACCATCATTCCTGGACGCCATGCCCCCGCCGGCGCCCGACACCAGCCCGGCGCCAACCACCTCCAGCCCATTGACCCGACCCATGGGTCCGCCTCCCTGGCGGCTGCCCAGGGTTTCCACCAGGAGCTGCTCCAGGGCTTCGCCTTCGGGCATGCCCCCCAGCAATTCCGTCCACAGTTGCGCCTCGGAGGCGGGACCCTGTCCTGCGTTTTGGGCCGCCAGAAGCTGGATCTGGAGACTCCCCAGCTCTCCCACCGGAGGATTCTCCTGGGCCTGACCCGGGGTTGCCGTCGCCAGGGCAGGATCCCGGGAGGTTCCCGTTCCCTCGTCGGTATTCTGGACATTCCCCTCGCCGGTCGTCCGCGCCCGACCGCCGCCCCGGGCCGACCTGGCCGCCCCGGAAGAGGCTGTGGATTCTCCCTCGTCGGCCGCTGGCCGGGGGGTCTCCCGCCCATCGGCCGCCCGCAGGACATCCTCGAACCGTTCCCCCCCCGGGGATTGATCGTTGCGTTCCAATGCCGCTCCCCTGTCCATGGCCGCGGCGGCAGGAAGGGTGGGATTGGGGTTGGCCATGGGCATGTTGAATGGGGTCATCACGACCGATCGCTCCTCGGAGAGCCCCCCTTGCGGGCCGGGGCATTGGAAATTCATGGGCTGGGGAAGGAGCTTCAAGGGCTGTGCCAAAGACGCAACCACTTGATCGGGATGAAATCCGTCAGGAAGGATGGAAATGGGAGCGGGGGAAATCAGGCACTTCGGGCAAATAATGCCTGCCTGACTTACCGTGAAAGTCGCGTCAGCAGCTTTCACGGTACGAGGGTGGAGGGAGGGCTTCCCCCATCCATGAAAGTTACCGTGAAAGTCGCAGAGCGGCTTTCATCGGTGGAGGGTGGAGGGAAAGCCTCCCCATCCATCAAAGTTTGACGGTCGTCACCCGCCTGTTGGAAATCAGGCGGTGGCGCCAGAGGCCAGGGGGAGGAGTTCCCCCGGGCTCAGGCTGCGGAGTGGGCGTTCGGAAAGGACCGACCGTTTGTCGTATCAACCCGGCCCCGGAGAGGGATTGGCCAGCCGGGCTTCCACCTCGGCCACCAGTTCCTGGACCACCTGCCGGACCGGCTGGATGTTGTTGACCAGTCCCACGCTCTGGCCGGCCATGAGGGAGCCCTGTTCCACGTCACCATCAATGGCGGCCCGGCGCAGGGCCCCGACCCAGAAATGTTCCAATTCCAGCAGGGCCGCCTTGCGTTCCTTTTGGCCCGACTTCACCTCCTGGACCAGCTGCAACTGGAGCTGGTTGAAAGCCTCGGTGCCCTTGTTGACCAGGGCCCGCACCGGGATGACCGGCAGAATCGGGTCGAACTGCACCGTGACCGCCGCATCCCGGGCCTGGGCGCGCAGGAAAGCCTTCTTGAATTTCTCGTGTGCCACGCATTCCTCGGTGCAGACGAAGCGGGTGCCCAGTTGACAGCCGGCGGCGCCCATGGCCACCATGCTGGCCACCATGGCACCGTTGGCGATGCCGCCGGCCACGAACACCGGTACCTCGGTGATATGGGGCAGAATTTCCTGGATCAGAACGCCGGTGGCCACCGGGCCCACATGGCCGCCAGCTTCATGGCCTTCGATGATCAGGGCATCGGCGCCCCGGCTCACCAGCCGTTTGCCCAGGGCCAGGGAGGGAGCGAAGGGGATCACCCGGATGCCGGCGGCCTTGAGCTGACCCATGGTGTCCTGGTCGGGAAAGCCGCCGGCCAGCACACAGTGGCTGACCTGCTCTTCCAGCACCACCTTCAGCAGTTGGGGCAAGGCCGGGTTGAGGACGATCAGGTTGACACCGAAGGGTTTGGGGGTCTTTTCCCGCACCTTGCGGATTTCGGCCCGCAGGCTTTCCGCCGACATGTTGCCCGACGCCAACACACCGAATCCGCCGGCCTCGGAGATGGCGGCCACCAGGTTGTGTTCCGACAGCCAAGCCATGGCTCCGCCCAGAATGGCGTATCGGGTTCCCAGAAACTCCTTGCCCCGATCCCAGGATTGAGACAGACGATCCGCGGTCATGGTCCGTGATTTCCTCTTGGCTGTGTGGATGGATCCGGCAACGGGCGGGCAAAAAAAGGCCGGGTTGGAACCCGGCCTTTCTCCAGGGTGTTGTGCAGTCTCTCGGCGTCAGGCGGCACGGGCGGCGGCCCGCATCCTCTCGCTGTTGGCCCGGGCTTTTCTGGCGGTCTCCGGCAGCAGGTTGACCTGGAGCCGTTCCTCCAGGCGCCGCAAGGCCCACTTGGGATCGATGTTGACCAGGGAACAGATCCAGTTGAAGGAACCCGGTTCCATGGAGGAGGAATGGAACCATTTTTTCAATGTCCGATAATCGTACCGGAAAACAGGATCTTCCATGACAGAAGGATCCTGGCGGTATCTCTCCAGGGCCACCAGGTCGCGCACGGCCCGGTCCATGACGGCCATCCACAAATGGGTATCGTTATTGTCGAAAGCCGGTTCGTCCATGATCTCCGACAACACCGTTCTTTTCATTCAGGTTCCTCCTCAGCGACCGGTCAAACGCTCCCCGGGAAAAGCGAAGCGTTGAGATGGGACTCCCTGTCCGCGCAAGCGCGTCGTGCGTTCGGCAATCCCGCTGGTGCGGCCGGGATCGACGGAAGGGGGCTTTTATCAACAAAAAGTAACCACTTTATAGCGAAAAAATTTCAAGGACGATATAAAAATGTGCGGTTGCGGGAAAAAAACAGCTCCGTCCCGGGAACGTCCCCGGCCAAAGATGCCTGTCGACAGACTCCAGCTCCCTGGAAAACCGGCCCGGCTTCCCTACCGGCCGCATGTGGGGTCTGAAAGGGCACTCGACGGGTTGGGCGCCATTTTCCACGCCGGGGGATCATAACAAAAAACAAATTGGAATTTCATCAATTTTTTTCCCACGAATTTCACCAATTTTTTTCCTGGTTTTGGGGGGGGATCCATTTGATGATGTCTCCATCACATTGTAACGGCGCCAAATCTGGTCCCGATCTTGCAAGCCATTGACGCATCATTCGGCCCTCACGGCCATCAACCCAACGCTTGGAAGCGGAACGACCCATGTCTGAGGAAGACGATGAACTGTTGGGCATGTTCGTCCAGGAGGCGGTCGAACACCTGGAAACCATCGAACCGGACCTGCTGACGCTGGAGGAGAACGGTCCGGATACGGAACGGGACATCATCAACCGCCTGTTCCGGGGCGTTCACTCCATCAAGGGTTCGGCCGGGTTCTTCGGGCTCACCGCCATCTCGAAGTTGAGCCACATCATGGAGAACCTCCTGGGCAAGGTGCGGGACGATCCCAGCGTGGCCTCCGCGGCGGTCTCCGACAGTCTTCTGGCGGGTCTCGACAAGTTGCAGACGATGATCAACGACGTCAGCAACAGCGAGTCGGTGGACGCTTCCGAGCAGGTGGCGGTCATTCAGGCCCTGCTCAACACGCTGGAGGGCGGGTCGCCCCCTGCCCCTGCGGCGGCCAAGCCTCCGGAACCTCCACCGCTGCCGGAAGAGACCGCTCCCGAGGAGTCTGCCCCAGAGGAGCCCCCCCCAGAGGAGGCGGAAGCCGGGCCGGGCGAGACCGCTTCCGAAGAAGGCGAGCCGGAAGCACTGCCCGAAGAGCTGGAGGCCGGTTCCGGGGAAGCGGCCCCCGAGGAGCCGGAGCCAGGCTCCCAGGCGTCCAATCTGCCCGCCGTGGTGACGCGCGGGGTGGATCTGCGCAACCTGGAACTGTTCAGGCAGGCGCTGATCACCGCCGTCCAGCATGGCCAGATGTTCTTCGTGGTCACCCTGAATCTGCCTCTCGAACGGGAGGACAGAAAGTCCCATTACGCCAAGATCAAGGCCCTGATGGAGTCGGTCGGTCAGGTGGTGGCCACCAACCCCGACATTTCCGGGGATCCCGATCTGACCAAGGTGTCCCTGGATACCCTGGAGATTCTCATGGCCACGGTTCTGGAGCAGGATCTGCTCCAGACCCTGCTGCAGGTCCCGGCCGACCAGATCAGCGAGGTGCCCATTCCCCCGCACTTGGCCAGAGCCGTGCCCCCACCGCCGCCCAGGGCGGCGGTTCCGCCGCCACCCGCCGCGGTCGCCATGCCGACTCCAGCGCCGACGCCGGGGGCTTTGGAGATGGTGGCGGTCGCCGCTGGTCCGGCCCTGATGGAGCCTTCCCACCCGGCCATCGCCGCGCCCCATCGGCCCCGGCTGGTGAAACCCAGCGTCCGGCCCGCCAAGTCCAGCCCCGCCAAGAACACCGAAGCGGCCAACTCGGCCGCCGCCAAGGGTGCCCCCTCGGTGGAGGAAACCCTGCGGGTCAGCGTCTCCCTGCTGGACGAACTGATCAACATGGCCGGAGAACTGGTGCTGGCCCGCAACCAGCTCACCCGGGCCGCCGGGGAAGTGACGGTCCACCATCCCAACATCGGTCCCCTGGTCCAGAACCTGGACTCCATCACCAGCCGGATCCAGGAAAAGGTGATGCAGGCCCGGATGCAGCCGGTGAGCGTGGTCTTCAACAAGTTTCCACGCATCGTCCGGGATCTGGCCCGCAAGCTGGGCAAAAAGATCGACCTGGAGCTGCGGGGCGGCGACGTGGACCTGGACAAGTCGGTGATCGAGCATCTCTCCGACCCCCTCACCCACATGATCCGCAACGTGGCGGACCACGCCATCGAGGAACCGGAAACCCGCATCGAGATCGGCAAGCCCGAGGCGGGCCGGGTGGAATTGGCCGCCTATCACGAAAACGGCATGGTCAACATCGCCCTCATCGACGACGGCGCCGGCATCGACCCCAACAAGATCAAGCTGAAGGCCATCGAAAAGGGCCAGATCACCGAGAGCCAGGCGGACGCCATGTCCGACGAGGAAGCCCTCTATCTGGTGTTCGCTCCCGGCCTGTCTATGGCGAAGAAGGTTTCCGATGTCTCCGGCCGCGGGGTGGGCATGGATGTGGTGCGCACCAACGTCGAAAAGCTCGGCGGCACCGTCCACCTCGAATCCAAGGTGGGCAAGGGGACCCGCGTGGTCCTCAAACTGCCCCTCACCCTGGCCATCATTCCCGCCATGATCGTCAGCTCCGGCAACCAGCGGTTCGCGATCCCGGAAATCGGCCTGGTGGAAATCGTGCGGGTGGCGGAGTCGGACCGCTCCAGCCAGATCGAGACGGTGGGCAACGCTCCGGTGCTGCGGTTGCGCAACATGCTGCTGCCCCTGGTCAACCTGGCCGATGTCCTGGGCATCCAGAAGGTCGTGCCCGTGGAGGAAAGCGAAATTCCCGACCGGCGCGAGCGGCTGCCCGACCGCCGCTCCCCTGGCAAGCCCAAGTCCCGGGACCTGCGCATGACCGGCTCCCGGCGGCCGTCGATGCCGGAGGACCGGCGCGAGAATTCCGACCGACGGCATCCCGGCAGTCTGGTGGCCTATGTGATGGTCCTCAACGTCGGCGGCAACGAGTTCGGCATGGTGGTGGACGAGGTGCTGGACAGCGAGGAAATCGTGGTGAAGCCGCTGCCCTCGTTTTTCAAGGACAACATCTGCTTCTCGGCCACCACCATTCTGGGGGACGGCACCGTCTCCCTGATCATCGACTACGCCGGCGTCATGGAGCAGGCCAACATCAGCTTCAGCAACGTGGAACGGGCCACCCGCATGGATCTGGACGCGGAACGCCGGGAGGCCCTGCGGGACCGACAGAACATCATCCTGCTGGAGACCGATACCGGCCTGCTGATGGGCATCGTCCACAGCATGGTGCGGCGGGTGGAAAAGATCTCCCCCAACCTGCTGGTCACCATCGGCGGCCTGCCTTACGTCCGCTACGATGGCAAGACCTTCCGGGCCATCTACCCGGACCAGGTGCTGGGACTCCAGGGCACCGGCCTCAGCGTTGATCCCAACGCCGACGAGGACGACAACGATCTCTGCATGGTGGTGCCCAACATTCCCGACATCCAGGCCGGGTTGATCTTCGCCCGCATCATCGATACCCGGGAGATCAACATCGAGCTGGACACCCGGGCCATCACCGCCGACGGCCTGTTCGGCTCCACCCTGCTGGACGATCGGGTGATCACCTTCCCCGATGTCAACCGGGTGTTCGACCTGGCCGGTATCATGTCTCCCCATCCCGAGCCGGAATTCGACGGCAGCGGACTGCGGGCGCTGGTGGTGGACGATACCCCGTTCCTGCGGGTTCTCACCGCCACCTATCTGAAAGGGGTCGGTTTCGAGATCGATCAGGCCGAGGATGGCCAGATGGCCCTGACCATGCTGAAGACCGGCACCTACGACCTGCTGGTCACCGACATCAACATGCCCTTGATGGATGGTTTCGAACTGGCCTCCGAGGTGCCGACGACCATGCATTCCGACATCCCGATGATCGCCACGACCCCCTCCATCTCCTCGGAGCTGGAGGAAAAATGCGCCCGGGCGGGCTTCGTCGCCTGCGTGCCCACCATCGACAAGAAGCGCCTGTTGCGGGTGGTCTCCGCCCTGCAGCCGGCCAACGGATTTTAACTCTGGATGGATGGGGGAAGCCTCCCTCCACCCTCCACCGCTGCAAGTCGCGGGGCGACTTGCAGCGGTAACCACGGGGACTTGGCATGTTAGTCAGCACCTTCACCCTGGGGGAACTCTACCTGGGGATTGAGATCCTCCTGGTCCGGGAGATCAACCGCTCCATGGAATGCACGCCGGTTCCCGGCTCGCCGGACTACATCCGGGGGATGTTGAACATCCGTGGCCGGGTCATCACCCTGTTCGATCTCCGCCGGCGTCTGGGCTGGTCGGACAAACACGATGCCACCACCAACAAGCGGAAGCAGTACAACGTCATCATGAAGACCCGCAGCGAGGTGATCCAGATCAACCGGCAGATCGGGGAGGCCCGTTGCCCCTGGCAGGATCCGGTCGGTCTGGTGGTGGATCAACTGGGTGACGTGCTGGAAATCTCCGACGACAACATCCAACCCCCGCCGGCCAACCTCCGGGGCATCGCCGCCCAATTCGTTCGGGGGGTGGTGGAGTTCGACCGCAGCCTGCTGGTCATTCTGGACGTGGCCAAGGTCCTCGGGGTGGATGCCAAGGCCGCCTGACGAGAACCCACGCGGACCGGGGCCGGATTCAGACCAAACTTTGATGGATGGGGGAGGCCTCCCTCCACCCTCCTCCGATGAAAATCACAGCGCGACTTCCACGGCAAGATGGGGGGGGACCGGTCGGGAAAAGCCATTATGGATAACCTGGAACAGCGGCTTGCCAAAGAGGTCAAGGATCAGCTCCGGTCGGAGGTGGAGAACCTGCGCTACGAGGTGGCCCAGATCCGCAACCTGGTGCAGGATGCCATCGTCAAGCTCACCGACAGCTTCAACGGTCTGCGGGATCAGTCCAACACCCAGCATTCCCTGGTCACCTCCCTGACCTCCAGCATGGAATCGGATGAGCCCACCGCCGCTGAGGAAGGCGGAACGCCGGAAACCGAGCAGCGCAAACGGATCAACATCCGCCAGTTCGTGGCCGAGACCGACCGCATCCTCCGTTCCTTCGTGGACCATATCCTGCTGGTGAGCCGCCAAAGCATGGAAATGGTGCATCGCATCGACGATCTGTCCACCCAGATGGGGGAGGTCGTGCATTTTTTGCATGACATCGAAGCCATTGCGGAACAGACTAACGTCCTGGCGCTCAACGCCCGCATCGTCTCGGCCCGGGCCGGGGAAGCGGGCAAGGCGTTCGCGGTGGTGGCCGACCAGGTGCGCAAGCTGTCCCGCGATTCCAACCAGTTCAGCCAACAGATCAGCCAGGTGGTGCGCCGTTCCCAGGACAACATCGACTCCGCCAAGGACATCATCGAGGTCATGGCCTCCAAGGACATGAGCTTCGCCATCGAATCCAAGGGACGGGTGGACGAGATGATGGAGGAGGTGAGCGAAATCGACCGCTTCACCGCCGCCACCCTGGTGAAGGTGTCGGAGATCACCGACGGCATCAACCACAGCGTCGGGGTGGCCGTGATGTCGCTGCAGTTCGAGGACATGGTCACCCAGCTGGCCCAGAGCCTGGAGAAGAAATTCGTTTTTTTAGAGGAATTCTCTGATATGTTGTGCTGTGGCTGTGCCGATCCCGCCATCACGGATCGACAGGCCCGGCTGGACGCCATTCGGCAGGCCCTGGAAGATCACAAGGCCTCCTTTGAAAAAGCCAGTCACAAGGCCGTGGGTCAGACCTCCATGGATGAAGGGGATATCGAGCTGTTCTGACCCGGGGTTTCCACCTTCTCGACCAGCAGGAGCAAGCGATGTCCGGAACCATCACCGTCAGCCGGAGCGACAAAGAGACCTCCATCAGCATCAAGGGACGCTTCAATTTCGAGATGCACTCCCAGTTTCGCACCGCATACCAGAATGAAATCGATGGATCCGGGGGGGGCAAGGGACAGCGGTTCATCATCGACCTGACCGGAACGGAATACATCGATTCCTCCGCCCTGGGCATGCTCCTGCTGCTGCGGGAGGAAGCCGGCGCCAACGAGGCGGATATCGAAATCATCAACGCCCGTCCGGAAATCCGCAAAATTCTGGAAACCGCCAATTTTCAACGGCTGTTCAAGATCACCTGAGTGCAGCCCGGAGAGGGGATTCCACCCGGCGAGCCGGCATGAAGATTCTCATCGTCGATGACGACCGCATCAACAGCACCATCCTCAACCGGCTGTTGACCAGGGACGGACATCCCGTAGTCACCGCCTTCAATGGCCGGGACGGGGTGGCCCTGTTCAAGTCCGAACAGCCGGATCTGGTGCTGATGGATATCCGCATGCCCCTGATGGACGGCTATGAGGCTGCCCGTCAGATCAAGGAATCCAGTCCCAACCGGTTCGTCCCCATCATTTTCCTGACCGCCGTCACCGATGACGAGGGGCTGGCCCAGTGCATCAAGGCGGGGGGGGACGACTTCCTCACCAAGCCCTTCAACCGGGTCATCCTGCAGGCCAAGATCAGCGCCATGGAGCGGATTCGCATGCTCCATTCGGTGTTGCAGGATCAAAAGGAACAGCTGGAAAGACACCGGGATGGTGTGCGCCACGAATTGGAGGTGGGACAGCACCTGTTCTCGAACATCGTGCGGACCGGCAACCTGCTCGACGCCCCCTGTCTGAACCATTGGACATCCCCGATGTCCCTGTTCAACGGCGATCTGCTGGTGGCCAGCTATACCCCCGCCGGCGGCCTGCACATCATGCTGGGGGACTTCACCGGCCATGGTCTGTCCGCCGCCGTGGGCGCCCTGCCCCTGGCGGAGCTGTTCTACGGCCTGACCGCCCAGGGGTTCTCCATCGGCGACCTGGCGGAACAGATCAACGAGAAGTTGGCCCGGGTGATGCCCACCCGCATGTTCTGCGCCGCCTGTCTGATCGAGGTGGATTACCGTCAAAAAAGCATCATGGTCTGGAACGGCGGCCTGCCCGACCTGCTGATTGCCGACGGCCAGGGTCGGCTGGTGCGCACCATCCCCTCCAACCATCTGCCCCTGGGCATCGCCCCCATGACCCGGGAAGACCGCAAGGTCGAGATCATCGAGATGCAGGACGACTACCGGGTCTTCCTCCATTCCGACGGACTGACCGAGGCCACCAACATCCAGGGGGAGATGTAC
Source organism: Magnetococcales bacterium DC0425bin3 (assembly GCA_002753665.1). Classification (GTDB taxonomy): domain Bacteria; phylum Pseudomonadota; class Magnetococcia; order Magnetococcales; family DC0425bin3; genus DC0425bin3. The sequence goes on along the minus strand of PEAP01000037.1, from coordinate 8,517 downwards.
GGCAACGAACGGCTGCTGGCCCATTTCGGCGGTCACACCCCCCCTGACCAACTGTTCGAGGTCATCCTGGAGGATCTCAAGGCCTTCCGGGAGGATGCGGAACAGACCGACGATGTCAGTCTCCTGGAGGTGGTGTGCGCCCGGGCCGGCGAGGAACCCCCCGGCGGCAGCGCTCCCCGGTCCCGGAAGGACATTCCCCCCGCCCACTGGGAGATGGCCTTCGCCTTTTCCGCCGCCACCCTCAAGGCGGTCGATCCGCTGCCCACCATCATCAACGCCCTGATGAACCTCCAGGCCCCGGAAGGACACCGGGAGCGGATCTACACCATCCTCGCCGAACTCTTCTCCAACGCCCTGGACCACGGCCTGCTGCAACTGGACACCCGGACCAAGAAAACCTCCGAGGGCTTCCTGGAATACTATGCCCAGCGGGAAATCCGCCTGGCGGCCCTGAAGGAGGGGCACATCAACGTCCGGTTGGCCCATACGCCCCTGGCCGACGGTGGGGAACTCAGGGTCCGGGTGGAGGACAGCGGTTCCGGTTTCGATCCCGTCCAGATACAATCCCACCTGGAAGGCAATCTCGATCACGGCGGACGGGGCATCGCCCTGGTGCGTACCCTGTGTACCGAACTCGTCTATCACGGCAATGCCAACATCGCCGAAGCCACCTATCGTTGGACCAGCCAGTAACGGTGTTCCCTTGAACCCTTCAGAATTCCGGGACCGATGACCGCTCCGCTCCGCGTCATGGTGGTGGATGACACGATCACCTACCGCATGATCATGAAAAACGTCGCGGAAAGCATTCCCGGCGTGCAGGTGGTCACGTCGGCCAACAACGGCCGCGTCGCCCTGGAAAAGGTCCAGCGGGACAAGTTGGACGTGGTGTTGCTGGACGTGGAAATGCCGGTGATGGACGGCCTGGAAACCCTGAAGCACCTGACCGCCAATCACCCGGAGATCACGGTGGTGATGGTCAGCGGCACCTCCCGCTCCAACGCCAACATCATCCTGGACTGTCTCGGCGCCGGCGCCCTGGATTTCGTGACCAAGCCCGTGGAGTCCAATGCCACCCGGGCCAAGGAGGCGCTGAGGCAGGATCTGGAGCCGATCCTGTCGGTGATCCGCCAAAAGCGGGCTGGGGGAAAGCCAGCGGCACCCAACAGGATTGCCGCTTTGGGAACGGATCGGTCCGTGCGGCCCGCCGCCGCCCCTGTTGCCCCGGCCCCCGCACCGCACCGCACCCCGGTCCGGACGCCGGTTCCCCCTCCGCCGGCCCCGCCGGTCACCCAGGTTCGGGGGACGGGACCGGCCGCAAACCATTCGGCGATCCCCCATCCCAGGCCCGCCAACGGCCGGACCGTCAAGCCCGTTGCGCCCGATCTGCTGCTGATCGGCTCCTCCACCGGCGGACCGGCAGCCCTGGCCAAGGTTCTGAGCACCATCGGGCGCCGTCTGACCGTTCCCGGCCTGATCGTGCAGCACATGCCGCCGGTCTTCACTGCCTCCCTGGCCCTGCAGTTGAGCCGCTCCTCGGGGCTGGAGGTGCTGGAAGCCCAGGAGGGGCTGCGCCTGCAACCCGGCCGCATCATCCTGGCCCAGGGCGGCCGACACATGACCCTGCGCCAGGGCGCCCAGGGGCTGGAAGTGGGCCTGAACGACGGCCCCAAGGTCAACGAATGCCGTCCGGCCGTGGATGTGCTGTTCATGTCGGCCCTGGCCGCGGCCCCCGGCCATACCCTGTCGGTGATCCTGACCGGCATGGGGCGGGACGGGGCCAACGGGGTCAAGGCCCTGAAGCAGAGCGGCAAGAACTATTGCCTCACCCAGGACGAACAGTCCTGCGTGGTCTTCGGCATGCCCCGGTCGGTGGAAGAAATGGGGCTGTCGGACGAGAGCCTGCCCCTGGACCGGATCGGTCCCCGGATCGTGGAAATCTGCGGATAGACCCCATGGCCATCTCCCGTGAAGAGTTCGACCTGATCCGCAGTTTCGTCCACGAACACAGCGGCATTCAGATCGGCGAGGGCAAGGAATACCTGGTCGAGAACCGCCTGACGGTGTTGATGGTCCAGAACGGCTGCAAGGATTTCATCGAGCTGCACAAGAAGCTGGTCGCGGATGCCGGTCCCTTGCGGGCCAAGGTGGTGGATGCCATGACCACCAACGAAACCCTCTGGTTCCGCGACGCCTCCTTTTTCTCGGCCGTCTCGGATTTCATCGTTCCCCAGTTGATGGAAAAGGCTGCCCGGCAACCCCAGGTACGGATCTGGTCGGCGGCCTGCTCCACCGGCCAGGAACCCTATTCCATCGCCATGCTGTTGGACCATGCCCGCCGCAAGAGTCGGGGACAGCAGGCCCCACCGCTGGAAAAATTCCAGATCCTGGCCACCGACATTTCCCCGTCGGTCCTGGTCATTGCCGCCGCTGGCCGCTACAACCAGTTGGCCATCTCCCGGGGCATGCGCGAAGCCTTTCTGGAACGCTATTTCAACAAGACCGGCACCATGGCCTACGAGGTGGATCCCGCCATCCGGAAGCTGGTGACCTTCCAGCAATTCAATCTCAAGAACAGCTTCGATGGGCTTGGTCCCTTCGACCTCATCCTGTGCCGCAATGTATTGATCTATTTTTCCAACGAGCTGAAAGCCGAGATCTATCGAAAACTCCATGCCCGACTGACCCCGGACGGTCTGCTGGCCATCGGCGCCTCCGAATCACCCCGGGGATATACATCCAACTTCGAACAGGTTATGGTGGGCGGGGCCGCCCTGTTCCGCCCCAAGAAAGGCTCCTAGGGCCAACCGCACCCTTCCGGCCGCGGCTCGGCCTGTGGCAGACAGGATATGATCAAACTGCTGACCATCGACGATTCCAGAACCATCCGGCGGGTCATCTCCGGCATCGGCGCCATGCTCGGGTTCGAGGTCCTGGAGGCGGAAAACGGCGCCGAGGGGCTGGCGGTTCTGGGCGAACATGTGCATGAAATCGGCCTGGTGCTGCTGGACTGGAACATGCCCGGCATGAACGGCCTGGAAGTCCTCAAATCGGCCAAGGCCAACCCGCGCATCCGCCATATCCCGGTGATGATGGTCACCACCGAGGGCGAACGGGACTACATCATCCAGGCGATTCAGGCCGGCGCGGTCCATTATCAGACCAAACCGTTTTCCCAGGAGGAAATGGCCACCCGCATCCTGGAGGCTATGGGCATGGGGGGCGCCTGATGCACACAGGCTCTCGGGAGGGTGCTTGGCGGTGACGGAACATGAACAGATGCAGGAACAGATACGGGCCGGGCTGCTGGAGGGGCTGATCCAGACGGTCATTCAGGTCTTCGAAACCATGGCCTGGTCCCGGATCACCTACCAGGGAGAGCAACCCAGGAAGCACTTCGTCCTGGCCAGCCAGACCTGCGGGCTGATCGGAATACGCGGCGCCCGGGATGGCCTGGTCGGCGTGGCGTTGGACCGGCACCTGGGTCTGGAGATCGTCTCCCGCATCACCGGCCTGCCCGTCCCGAACATCGAACTGGAGGATCTGGCCGACGGCATCGCCGAGCTGGCCAACATGATCTGCGGCGGCATGAAGGCCAAGGCCGGCATCCACGGCCTGGATCTCACGCCCCCCCTGGCCGTCATCGGCCAGGATGCCACGGTCCATTGGAAAACCGCCCATCCGGTCCGGGAATTGACTTTCATGCTGGACCGGGACATTATCCGGGTCCTGGTCAGCATTTAACGGTTTTCTGAGATCGGCAAACAGGTTATGATTCGTCGTGTCGGATCTTTCCCGGAATGGACCCCAGGGAGCCGACCGGTTCCAGAAACCTCAGAAACAACGAATCCGTTTCCAATAAGTCAGCAAGCCGGAGGGAGAAAATGCGTGTACTGATCGTCGATGATTCCAGCGTCATGCGGAAAATCGTCAGCCGGGGCCTGCGTCAGGCCGGCTTCAAGATTGACGAAATTCTCGAAGCCGGCGATGGACAGAAAGGCTTGGCCACCCAGGCCCAGAAGAAGTGCGACCTGATCCTTTCCGACTGGAACATGCCCAACATGGACGGTCTGACCTTCGTCAAGGAACTGCGCAAGAGTGGCGACAAGACCCCCATCGTGATGGTGACCACCGAAGGGGGCGAAGGCAAGGTGGCCGAAGCGGTGCAAAGCGGGGCCAACGGGCATATCAAAAAGCCCTTCACCCCGGATACCCTGCGTTCGACCCTGGGCCAGTTCTTCAAGTAAGGCCCCAAGCCCATCCGGCAGCCGCACTTTTTTACCGTGGAAGCCGGGAAGCGGCTTCCATCGGTGGAGGCTGGAGGGAGGCTTCCCCCATCCATCAAAGTTTCTGGGGCCGCTTGAGTGGATGCCGCAGGCATCCCTCGACTTGGTGAATCGCCATGGCGCATTCCGAAGACCAGATTCTGAAAAAGGCCCGGCCCTTTTTCCTGAATTTCTTCAATCGGCTGGCCAACGATCTGAACACCCTGACGGCGGCGCCTATCAGCTGCACCCTCAACGACCTCTCGGTCATGCGGGGCTGGGACGACCTGGAAACGGTCTTCGAAACCGACCGGACCGTAGCCCTGGTCCGGGAGGACGGCAAGAGCAGTGGCGACATCCATATCGTCATGGATGTCGCCACCTCCATCGCCCTGGCCGGCCTCATGATGATGGTCCCCGAGGCCGTCATCAGCGAACAGGTCAAGAACCGGGAATACAACGACGAAGTCCGGGAAGGGTTCCAGGAAATCGCCAACCAGGTCGTCGGCGCCATGAACGACCTGGTGGAAAAGAAGATGGAGGGCGGCCACCTGTTCCTGGAACTGCCCACCACCTACCACGGCTATTCCGAATCCCCCCCGTCCCTGCACCGCAACTGGACCTATCTCTCCGCCACGGTGGATATCCAGGTCAGCAACTTCCCGGTGGCGCCTTCGGTCTGGGTCCTCTCCAAGGGCTTCGCCGAGGCCTTCTTCAATCTCGAAATCCAGGGATTGGACGAGGAAGAAAAGGAACTGGCCGCCCTGCGGGCCGCCGCCGGGGGCGGAACGCCAGCCGCCAGAGGAGACGATGCCGCCGGCCCGGATCTGGCGGAGGACAGCGGCAACGCGAAGGCCGACGCCGCCGTGTCCGGAAAATCGGCTGAAGTCGATACGGCCGCCGCGGTGTTTGCCGACGCCGACGACCAGCCGGACGATGCCGAAGGACCACGCACCGCCGAGGAAGGCGGACCTCTCCCCGAGGAACCCGCCGGCCACGCCATGCAGTTCGCCGACGGCGCAGCGCCCCTCTGGGACGGCACCGTGGAAGACGGCGCCGACACCCTCGCCAAAAGCCCCCGCCCCAGGCTCAACTACGCCTCCGACGGCCTGCCCCACCCGGACGAACCCGGCAGCATCAAGGTGGTCACCACCGAAATGCCCTTCACCCTCAAGGAGGAAGACCGGGTCATCAAGGCCATCAATGCCATGCGCCACGACGGCTTCAAGTATATCGGCGTGGACCGCCAGGGCAAACTGGTCCGGATCGTCAGCCAAAGCGACCTGCGGCAGCTCATGGGCCCGTTCTTCGGTACTCAGGCCATGAACGCCCGAGACAAGGCCATCTGCACCCTGCCCCTGGGCAAGATCAACTCGGGACAGAACCTGATCGCCATCATGAGCAGCGGAACCATCAACCAGGCCGCCGACCTGATCCTGGAAAACAATCTGCGCATGTTGCCGGTGGTGAGCAAACAGGGCGTGCTAAGGGGGTTCATCCCGATCCATGCCGTCCTGGACTACTTCCGACGCAAAAGACAGGGCTGACGCCTCCTTTTCCGACAGACAGGTCACCCCCAGGCCCCAGGACGACAGGCAGGTCACCCCCGGGGGGACCCATCGAAGGGATTGTCGCTCTTGCGGAACAGCAGCCGCAGGGGCGTGCCGCTGAAGTCGAACCGGGCGCGGAGCTGATTTTCCAGATAGCGGCGGTAGGTGTCGTGGATGTGTTCGGGCCGGTTGGTGAAGAACAGCAGGGTCGGGGGGGCCACCGCCACCTGGGACAGGTAGCGGATCTTGACCGTGCCCCGCGGCGAACGCGGCGGGGGATGGCGGGTGATCACCTCCTCCAGCCACCGGTTGAGCTGGCCGGTGGAGATCCGCAGCCGGGTGGCCGCCAGCACCTTGTCCACCGCCGGCCACAACTTGCGCATGCCCAGACCGGTGTGGGCGGACAGGAACAGCGTCGGCACATGCCCCAGACCGGGAAAACCGTCGCGCAGATCCTCCCTGAACCGCTGCAGCGCCCCGGGTTTGTTGCCTTCCAGATCCCACTTGTTGACCGCCAGCACCAGGCCACAGCCGGCCTGCTGGGCATAGCCGGCCACCCGCTGGTCCTGATCGGTCACGCCCCGCACCGCATCCAGCACCAGCACGGCCACCTGGGCTCGATCGATGGCCTTGAGGGCGGCGATGGCGCTGAACTTCTCCAGCCGGTGGACCACCCGGCTCTTGCGGCGCAGACCGGCGGTATCCACCAGCAGGCAGGAGCGACCATCGGGCGCGGTGAAGGGCAGATCCACGCTATCGCGGGTGGTGCCGGGCAGATCGGTGGCCAGCATCCGTTCCTCGCCCAGCAGCCGGTTGATCAGCGAACTCTTGCCGGCGTTGGGACAGCCGATCACCGCCACCCGGTCCGGCGCCTCGGCTGCCGGCCCCCCCTCCCCCACCGCTTCCGGAGGGGGAAAACGGCTGAACAGGGCTTCCAGCAGATCATCGATCCCCAGGCCATGGGCAGCGGCGATGGGAATCACCGACTCCAGGCCCAGTTGGTGGAATTCGAACATCCCCTGGGCCCGGTTGACGCTCTCGGTCTTGTTGACGGCGCAGATCACCGGTTTGCCGGTGCGGCGCAGCAGGTCGGCGATGGCGTGGTCGTCCCCCATCAGACCCGCCACCCCGTCGGTGACGAAGATCACCCCGTCGGCCTCCTCCACCGCCACCAGGGTTTGTTGACGCACGCCGAGGGTGATGTCGTCCCGGGGATCCTCCTCGAACCCCCCGGTATCCACCACCCGGTAGGGCCGCCCCGACCAGTCGCCCCGGCCGTACTGGCGGTCCCGGGTGACGCCCGGCAGGTCGTCCACCAGAGCCTTGCGGCTGCGGGTCAGGCGGTTGAACAGGGTGGACTTGCCCACATTGGGGCGGCCCACCAGGGCGATCAGAGGGTCATTCAAAGCGGTAGGTGTTGCCGTCATTGGTCCACAGGAACAAGTTGTTCCCGTCCACCACCGGATCGCTGAAGAGGTCATCGCCCAGGTGATCCAGACCCAGCACCCGGCCGCTGGTGGGATCCACGGCGAACAGGCGTCCCTTGCTGTCCCCGACGACGATCCTGCCCCGATACATGACCGGGGCGGTCAGCAGGCCATCGCTGAGTCGGGTGGTCCACAGGGGAATGCCGTCCTCGGTGCCGAGAGCGGTGAGGGAGCCGTCCACGTCGGAGACATAAAGGCGGTTGTCCGCCAGCAGCGGCCGACGCACGGCGGAAAGGGAGCGCTCCCAGAGGAAGGTTCCCTTGGAGGGTTGGAGAGCCACCAGTCGTCCCTGATGGTTGACGGCGTAGAACCGCCCCTCCCCGGCCACCACCGGGGCATCCACGTCCTGGAGCAGGTCCAGCTCGCTGCGTTTGCCCAGCACGGTGAGGTTGGTGGACCAGATCCGCTGGCCCGAGTCCAGGGCGAGGGCGAACACCTCTCCGGAGGAATAGCCGACCAGCACCATCCGGCCGCTCACCGTGGGGGTGGCGGCTCCCATGACCACCAGGCTTTCCGGCGGGGTGGTATGGACCCAGAGTCGTTCACCGCTGGCCGCGTCCAGGGCATAGGTGCGGTTGTCCAGGGTGAGGAAAATCACCTTGCCCGCCGCCACCTGGGGCGCCGAGGCCACCGAGGAGGAGACCGGAACCCGCCAGGCCGGTTTGCCGTCGGCCCGGTGGAGGGCGACCATGTCGCCGTCGAGGGTGCCCACATAGACCCGGGTCTCGTCCACCGCGACCCCTCCGGCCACCGGGGCGTCCAGATCGGTCTCCCAGAGGGTATCCCCCTCCGGGCGGGAGAGGGCGGTCACCTGGCCGTCCCGGGTGGCCATGTAGACGGCCTCGCCGGTGAGCCCAATGGTCCGGGGGTGGAAAAAGTACTCGTCCGGTGAGCCAGCCACTCCGGTGCGCCAGAGCTGTTTCAGGCCCACCGGCTGGCCCGGCTTGGGTTCCACATAGTCCTGGACCTTTTCGTCCTCCGGCTTCTCCTTGCCTCCGAACCAGGGTCCGGCGCTGGAACAGCCGGTCAGCAGGAGCGTCAACGCCAGCAAGGCAGCCGGAATTCTGACACCGGCCGTCATGGTGACTTCATGCAACGGGTCCTTCTTCATGAGCCACCTGCCCCCGTCGTCTGGTTGGCGGCCGGCTTCCCGGGCGGGCCGGCGGATGTCTTGTCCTGGGGAATATCTTCCCGGGCGGGGGGGGGGCCCCCTCG
>PEAP01000036.1 GCA_002753665.1 Magnetococcales bacterium DC0425bin3 | reverse complement strand
ATCGACCGTGCCATCCCGGGAGGCCTGAGTCCTCCTGCGCCACCGGCTACCCTGGGGCCGTCGTCCCAATCCACCTTTGGAACGTTCCTTGGCGGTTTGTTTGGATCCGGTCTGGAGCCGTCTGGACCGGCCGGGCCCGGGCCACATCCGGAAGTCATGGCCCAATCCGGTTTTGGAACCGCGGGGTCCGACGGCTTCGGCAGTTCCCTGACCCCGCCGGAGGCCCCCTCCCTCGACATGATTCCCCAGGGGCTGGCGGGGGATGACATCGCCGCGTCGGGCGGGGCCTACCAGCCCGCGCCGGCTCCGGTCCGGGAGACCGGCGGCGCCCGCATGGCGGCGCGTCCGGAACTCGTGCCCGGTCAGTCTTCCATGACCGGGATTCCTCCCTGGGGATCTGGCGGCGCTTCGCCTCCGGCCGCCGACCGGCTGGAGCGGCCGGGGGCGGGCAGTGGGTATTTGCCGGGCACCATGCCTTTGTCGCAAGACATCCTGGAAGGCTTCGGGCCGGTGGCCCAGCAGGGACGGCCGGCTCCCGGGACGGGGCGGTCCCGGTCGGGGGGAGCCGAAAATTCTCTTCAGCGGAGTACGGACCCGTCCGATGAGTATTTCAAGTGAGCCATCCTGACGCCCGGCGGGCCATTCCCGCCCTGGCAGGACATCGGAAAGGACTGAACATGAAGACCATGACCGCCTGTCTCGACAGCAAACCGGCCCTGTACCTCATGGGCCTCAGCGTGGCGCTCTGGTTTTTCCTGGCCCTGCCCGCCTGGGCCCAACCGCCGGCACCGATGGTGGCCATGACCCTGAAACAGGTGGGCGTCACCCACACGAAGACCAGGACCAATGTCTACGAGGCCGGGTTCTATCATCCGGTGAACTTCTGGTTCGACAAGGAGCCTTCGAAGAAGGGGGTGTGGGACTACTTCTCCCCGGTGGCCACACCCCATCAGCCCATTCCCTACATCACCCGCAAAGAAGCGATGGTGGTGGTGCCCCACCCGGTGATGGCGGTGGTCCCCCAGGTGATCGTCCCGGCGTCGCCCGTGGCCAAGGTCTATCCCGGGGTAACGCAACCGGTGGCCGATTACTGAATCCAACATCCTGCTGCCCTTCGGGGCGGCAGGTTTCCGCAGGGGCCGATCGGGTGTCACCATCGGGCTCCAGCGCACCGAAAGGGAAGCAGATGAAACGCAAGTTCGCAACAGGCCGTCGTGGCATCCCCCTGCTGGCCGCCGCCGCCCTGGCCGCGGTCGGCCTGGCGGCTGTGATCCCCGTCCCGGCCCACGCCGATGGCGGCACGGGCGTGGCCCTGCTGATGGGCGGTACGTTCATGGGGGCGGTACTCGGCGACTATCTGGCATCCAAGAGCGAGACGGTCTACTTCACCGGCGCCCACGGACCGGTGTTCGTGCCCGGCTGGGGACCCATGGGCGGCCGGCAGGGGTATTATCCCCAGGGTCTGGGTGGGGCCGGTTACGCCCAGGGCTACTATCCGAACCATTATCAGGCTCCTCCGCCTCGCCCAGCGGTGATCTACAGCTCGGTGCCCCCGTCCTATCATCTGTCGGGCCGGGGCCGGGGGGGCATGGATGTGCCGACCATCGAGGAATCCGATATTTCCATGGGCGGTGGCATGGCGCCCCCGGCATTGCCAGATGGCCCCATGACCAATGCCATGGGCTCGGGCATGGACATCCCGCCGCCGGGCATCCCCGGAGGCGGCGGGGGGTCGGGCTCCGGCGTGCCCCAGGGTGACCTGGGCATGGCCGCTCCCCCCCTGGGCAACCTGTAGCTGCTTCTCGACCAACCACCACCCTCCACCGCTGCAAGTCACTACCCGGCTGCCACGGTCATGATCGGGTAGTCTCCGAAGGGGAATGACATGAACGGATCCAGCAAACGCAAGCCCCTGGCCTTTGGAATCATCGTGGCCGTCGCCGTCCTGGGCGCCGCCACCGTCCGGGCCGGGGGTGGTCCACCCCCGGCCTGGCCCCAACCCATCCTGGTGGAAGACATGCAGAATGATCTGGGCGGCAGCAGGATTCATTATCCCTTCAACGTGCAGCCCGATGCCGCCTACTATCCGGCCCGCACCCCGGTGTCCCGGTGGATGTATGTGCCGCGGCAGGTGATCATCCAGCCCCAACAGGTTTACCACACAAGAATGGTGTATAACCCGGTGGGACCAACGGCAGCGGAAGCCGGCGCCTATCCACAACCACCCGCTGCGCCGATGCTGGGGGCAGGCGGGTATTATGGCGGCGGGTCCGAACTGATGCTGGGCGACGGCTATCAGCCCCAGACATCCGCGGAAGTCAACAATTGGTGAAGCCGGAGGGGCAGTCGGGGGTCGGGCGGGTGCTGCCCGCCGGATCACCTTTGCTGCGAGCCCACCTTGGCGCCGCGCTGTTCGGCCAGTCGGGCCTCTTCCTCCCGGCCCTGCTCCCGCAGCACCGCGGCCAGATTCCGGTAGACTGCGGCGCTGTGGGGGGAGGCGCCGATCTCGCGTCGGAAGGCGGCTTCGGCCTCCAGGAGCCAACCGTTGCGGGCCAGCACCAGTCCCATGTGGTTGAAGTGTCCAGCCCGGCGGACCGATTTGCCCAGTTGGCGCAGGTAGTCGAGCTTGCTTTGTTCCAGCCGGTTGGCCACATCCAGAACCGACCCCAGATTGAGCAGCGCGTCCTCGGCGGGGAGGTTGGATGCCTGCATGGCATCGCGGATTTCCCGCAGGGCCAGGGACAGTTCTTCCTCCTCCAACTCCTGGAGCGAGGCGGTCAGGTCCGCATCCAGCAGCTCAGGCGGCGGGGCGGGGCGCAGGGACAATGGGACTGCTTTGGTACTGGTCACCGGCATATCTCCCGTGGGGGTGGCCCTGACAGGGGGCTTGCGCTCCCCCATTGTCTCAAATGACCGATGAAAGCCGCTTCCCGGCTTCCACGGTAACCCTTTCGGACTCAATATACGCAGGACTGACGGAACAGCGCACGCTTTTTCAGGAAACAACCCGGGTCGCAGGGCATGATCTCGTAGACCATGGAATGATGCATGCGGGGTTTGCGCCCGCAGTAGCGGGTGAAACAATGGGCCCGGATGGCCGCCTCGGCTCGGCCCTGGGCGATGATGTCCCACCACTCCTGGTCCTTGAGCCCCAGGGTGCTGCCCACCCAGGTGCAGGCGGGGCTGTGGCGTTGTGCGGTGGCGGCCCCGGGCAGGGCCAGGAGCAGCAGGGCCAGCAGCCCCCCGACGTGGAGGCGGAAGACGGTCGGATGATCGGCGAGAACAGTTCCCATGACCGGCTCATGCCGCTGGGGGAGTGCCGCAGTCGGGACAGTGGGGATCGCGCCGGAAACGGATGGTCCGGAACACCCCGTCCCGCAGGTTGGCCAGCAGCAGGCGACCGCCGCTGGCATGTTGCGGATCCAGCAGGATTTTCAATGCCTCCACCGCCTGGAGGGAGCCGATCACCCCCGCCACCGGGGCCAGCAGGCCAGCGGCGGCGCAGCCGGGGGCCTGATCCGGGTCGGGGGGATGGGGAAAGAGACAGCGGTAGCAGGGAAAATCGGCTCCCGTGCCCCAGGGAAAGGGGGCCATCTGGCCTTCGAAGCCCACCACAGAGCCATAGATCAGCGGTTTGCGGGCCTGTTGGCAGACGCGGTTGAGGAGGTAGCGGGTTGCGGGATTGTCGCTGCCGTCGATGATCAGGTCGCAGGCGCGCACCCAGTCCGGGGCCGAGTCCTGGTCCAGACGGCCCTGATGCAGCGTGAGCCGCAGGTGGGGATCCAGGGCCTGCAGGGCGGCCCGGGCCGACAGCACCTTGGGCTGGCCGATGCGGTCCGTGGTGTGGAGGATCTGCCGTTGCAGGTTGGACAGCTCCACCCGGTCGGCGTCGGCGAGCATCAGATGCCCCACCCCGGCCGCTGCCAGGTAGAGCGCCGCCGGCGACCCCAAACCACCGGCCCCCACCACGCCGACGGTGGCGCGCAGCAGACGCGCCTGTCCGGCCCCGCCTACCTCCCTGAGCAGGATCTGGCGGGAGAAGCGTTCGGTCCGTTCGGCAGTGAGCAGCGCATCCATTGGAGTACGCTACCCCATCCCTTGCGGCCAGCCAAGGGGCCATGGTCCGGTGGGGGCGCGTAGGTTGGTTGCGGGGAGAACTGCGCGGTTACGTGGGGTTTCGCGGTATCCTTGGCCATGAATGGGTGGTGGAAGGGGCCGGGGACCGGCCACCATGGCGCGCGCTTTGGAACCGGAAGTGATGAAAGTGCTGCTGCGCCTGGGTGCCTGACGAACGGGGAGGGGGGAGAGTCGTGGACGCCAAGATCCTCTGGCTGGTGGTGTTCGTGGGCTGCTACTGGCTCTACTGCCTGTTCTGGGGCCTCCACGGGGCGCGCGCCACCCGCACCGCCAGCGACTATTTCGTCGCCGGACGGCGCATTTCCCTGTGGGTGTTCGTGCTGGCCGCCACCGCCACCTCCTTTTCGGGTTGGACCTTCATCGGCCATCCCGGCATGATCTACCGGGACGGTTTTCCCTACGCCTACGCCTCGTTCTTCGTCATCACCATTCCCCTGACCGGGGTGCTGTTTCTCAAACGGCAGTGGATCCTGGGCAAGCGGTTCGGTTTCGTGACGCCAGGGGAAATGTTCCACGCCTATTTTCGCTCCGATGTGATCCGCCTGCTGGTGGTGCTGGTGGCCCTGGTGTTCTCGATCCCCTTCGTGGGAGTGCAGCTGCGGGCGTCCGGATTTCTGTTCAATGTCCTCACCGATGGCGCCCTGTCGGTGGAGACGGGCATGTGGCTGCTGTCCCTGGTGGTGATCGTCTATGTCGCCTCGGGCGGTCTGCGGGCGGTGGCCTATGTAGACACGGTCCAGGCGGTCCTGCTGGCCATCGGGGTGGTGGTGATCGGCATCGTCACCCTCCAGGCCGTCGGCGGGTGGCATCACCTGAGCGCCGGCATCGCCCGGCTGGTGGAGTTGGATCCCATCCGCACCCCGGACGGCTACAGCCATTATGTCGCCATCCCCGGCGTGGTCCAGCTCATTCCCTCGGGGGAGGAGGCCCGGGGCGGCGCCTGGACCGGGATGATGATCCTCACCTACGGCTTCGCCCTGATGGGGGTGCAGAGTTCCCCGGCCTTTTCCATGTGGGCGTTCGCCAACACCAATCCACGGCCGTTCGCTCCCCAGCAGGTGTGGGCGTCGGCGTTTGCCGTGGGGGCGTTGCTGTTCGTCTTCACGGCGGTGCAGGGCCTGGGGGGACATCTGCTGGGCGGGGACATCCAGTTCATGCGGGAGGCCCCGGAGATGGTCCATGACGTGATGGGCGTGGCCCTCCATGGCACCGACCTGATGGCCACCGATGGCCGGGAAGGCATGCTGGTGCCCCAGTTGATCAACCTGATGGGCCACACCATGCCCTGGCTGGTGGGGCTGCTGGCAGTCTGCGCCCTGGCTGCCATGCAGTCCACCGCCGCGGCCTACATGTCCTCGGCCGGCGGTCTGTTGACCCGGGATCTGTTCAAACGCTTCATCCGGCCCGATGCCAGCCATGCCACCCAGGTGCGGTTCGGGCGCTGGGCGGTGATCCTCATCGTCAGCGCCGCCCTGGTGGTGGCCTCCACCAGCCAGGATGCCCTGGTGTTGCTGGGCGGACTGGCGGTGGCCTACGGACTGCAGATGTGGCCGGCGCTGATCGCCATCTGCTGGTGGCCCTTCCTCACCCGCTTCGGCATCACCGCCGGCCTGGTGGCGGGCCTGGTGGTGGTGACCCTGACCGAAGCCAATGGCTCCCAATGGCTCGGCATCACCGCCTGGGGCCGCTGGCCCCTGACCATCCATTCCGCCGGCTGGGGCATACTGTTCAACATGGTCACCGCCATGGGGGTCTCCGCCCTGACCTGGAACCGGCGGGAGTGGGCCCACCGCATGGTTTATCACACCTATCTCAGAAAACACGCCGGCCTGCCGCGCCGCAAACGCCCCTTCATTCCACTGGCCTGGGTCCTGGTCCTGGTCTGGTTCTACTGCGCCATCGGTCCCGGCGCGGTGCTGGGCAATACCCTGTTCGGCGACCCCAACGACGCCACCACCTGGTGGCTGGGGCTGCCCTCTATTTGGATCTGGCAGATCCTCTGGTGGGGCGTCGGAGTGGGGATGATGGGATTCCTGGCCTATTTCATGGAACTTTCCACCGTGCCCCCGGGGGAGGTGGAAGCGTTGCATGAGGATATCGGTGACTTGCACCTGGATATGGAGATGCCTTAAGAATCTGGCACGTTCAGCGGTTTTTCTCCGGAAGCCTGGGCTGTTGATGGAGGTATAAGGGAATTATTGATTATCCTGGGAATATGCTTCCCGGACGGGTAAAATATCCACTCGTTGGGGCAGGACGGGTATGGTGTCGTGGCTGGGAACAAGAGACGACGGGGAATACCATGGGATACATGCGGATCTTGATGTTGGCGGGACTGTTGACCACCCTGGCGCCGGGCGCCGGGGCCAACCCGCTGGACAAGGGTCTCGATGAGCGGTTCTGGAACTACCTGACGGACGGCAAGATCGCCGAGGTCGGCCGCACCCTGGACCTGGGGGCCGACATCAACAGGCTGACCAAAAACGGCTATACCCCCCTGATGTGGGCCGCCCAGGACGGCAACCTGGAGTTGGTCCGACTGCTGCTGGATCGGGGCGCCCAGATCAACAAAATGCATGCCGAACTGGGCCTCACCGCCCTTGCCGTCGCCGTCCAGCACCTCCATCCGGAGGTGGTGGCCCTGCTGCTGAAACGGGGAGCGCAACCCGACCTGCACTTCCGCGGCCATGTCTCCCCGCTGATGCGGGTGGTTTCCGTCACGCTCCGGGAACAGGAAGAACAGGCCAGGGTGCGGGCCATCATCGACCTGCTCTTCGAACATGGCACCAAGACCACTGCCCTGGACCGCAAGAAACGCACCGTACTCCTGCGGGCCGTGCGGTCCGGCAATGCCGATACGGTGCGCCATCTGCTGAACAAGGGGGTGGACATCCATGCCCAGGACTACGAAGGCAACAACGCCCTGATGCTGGCCGCCCAGATGGGGCAGGACGAGCTGGTGGATGTGCTGCTGGCCTCCGGGGCCGATCTGACCCGCAACCATACCTGCGGTTGCTCGGCCCTGTTGCTGGCCTCCGAACGGGGGCATACCAGCATCGTGGAGCGCCTGCTCGCCCATGGCGCCAAGATCGACGCCCAGAACGAGGACGGCATGACCGCCCTGATGTTCGCCAGCCAGAAGGGCCACACCGAGACCGTCGCCATGCTGCTGGCCAAGGGGGCCGATGTCCATGTGACCAACAAGGACCAGCGTACCGCCCGACATCTGGCCCGGGAACACAACTTCGGTGCCGTCGATGCTCTGCTCATGCAGGCGGGCGGGCACCTGTGAGGAGCTGATCCCGCAACCGTTTCGCCATGGTCATGAGGGGAATGGACCAGTCCCCGGGCGTGGCCTGACGGAACAGCCGCAGGGTGGGATACCAGGGGGTGGTCTCACCGGCCATCCCCCAGCGCCAGTCGGGGGCGAAGGGCACCAGCAGCCAGACCGGCTTGCCCAGGGCCGCCCCCAGGTGGGCGATGGCGGTATCGATGGTGATCAGCAGGTCCAGGTGGGTCAGCAGGGCAGCGGTTTCGTGGAAGCCCTCCAGGCTGCTACCCAGATCCACCGGTTGCAGAGGGTGATCGGCCAGGGAGAGGGCTTGGCCCTCGGGCGGGGTCTGCAGGCTGAACCAGGTCACACCCGGCATCCCGGCCAGGGGGACGAACGCCGCCGGCGGACAGGAGCGGCGCCGGGCCGGGTCGTTGGCATGGAGGGGTTTTCCCTCCCAGTAGAGCCCTACCTTCAGGCCCGCTGCCCGGACCCGGGGCGCCAGGCGCGCCGTCAGTGCGGGATCGGCCTGCAGGTAGGGCATCCGGTTGGGAATGGTCTCCGGGGTGGTATGCAGCAGGCCCGGCAGGCTCAGCAAGGGGATATGACAATCGGCCCGGATTTCCCCCATGATCATCTCCCGGCGGCTGACGAAGTGGTGGATGCCTGGATGGTCCCGGAACAGCTCCCGCAGTCGGTCGGGGGCCTCCAGCAGGGTGATGGCCCCCATGGCGGCCAACTGGGGCAGGAAACGGATGAAGTTGATGTTGTCCCCGAAGCCCTGCTCCGAAAGGACCAGAACGGTCTTGCCAGCCGGGGATTCACCGGTCCAGCGGGGAATGCCGGGCGGCACCTGCTCCATCTGTCGGGCCATCACCGGCAGCCGCAGGCGCCATTCATAGGCCTGCCAGCCTTCCGGGTAGCGGCCCGCCATCAGCAGGGTGAGCGCCCGGTTGACATGATATTCCGGGTTGTCGGGCTGGACGGCGCTGGCGGCCTCGAAACAGTCCAGGGCGCCTTCCAGATCGCCCAGGGCCTTGTGGCAGAGCCCCAGGTTGACCCGAGCTTCCACCAGGCCGGGGGCCAGTTCCAGGGCGCGGTGCAGATGACCGGCGGCCTCTTCCGGCCGCCCCAGGTCCATCTCCAGGTCGCCCAGGTGGAAATGGGTTTCGGCATGCTGGGGATCCAGGCCCAGGGCGGTGCGCAGCCGCTCCCGGGCCGGTCCGAATTTGCCGTTTTTCTTCAGAACGATGGCCAACCCGCGGTGATAGTCGGGTTCGCCGGGGGCCTCCACCACGGCCCGGCTGAGCATCTCCAGTGCCTCGACGGCCCGACCGGCTTCCTGGAGGGACAGGCCGCAGAGATAACAGGTCAGGGGATGGCCGGGAATCGCCCGGAGGACCTCCCGGAACAGCGCCACGGCTTCCATGGGGCGACCCGATTGTTGCAGTGCGATGGCCCGGGTGAGCCTGTCCTTGAACGCGTGGGGTTCCATCCCTGCCTCGCTTTATTTAACTTTCATGACCCATGATCACCCTTCCCCGGCGGCGCGCCGCCAGACAGGACCGGAGCCCGACATGATACCTTTGGCCGTGCCGGATCTCACGGGAAACGAAGCCCTTTACCTGCAACGATGCATCGACTCCACCTTCGTTTCCTCGGTGGGACCGTTCGTGGACCGCTTCGAGGCGCTGGTGGCGGAAGCGGCCGGCTGCGCGGTGGCGGTGGCCACCTCGGCCGGCACCACCGGCCTCCACGCCGCCCTCACCGCCCTGGGGGTGGAGCGGGGCGATCTGGTCATCCTGCCGGCCTTTACCTTCATCGCCTCCCCCAATGCTGTGGCCCATTGCGGGGCCGTGCCCTGGCTGATGGACATCACCCCCGATGGCTGGACCCTGGATCCCCGCCTGCTGGCCGAGACCCTGGCGACGGAGACCGAACGCCGGCGCGATGGTCGGCTGATCCACCGGGCCAGTTGCCGGCGAGTGGCGGCGCTGATGCCGGTCTACACCCTGGGCACCCCGGCGGCCATGGACGACCTGGTGGCCTGCGCCCGCCGCCTGCACCTGCCGGTGGTGGCCGATGCCGCCGCGGCCCTGGGAGCCCGGTACCGGGGGCGGCCGCTGGGCGAGCTGGGGGCCGATCTGACGGTCTTTTCCTTCAACGGCAACAAGACCATCACCTGCGGCGGCGGCGGTGCGGTGGCCGGCAACGACCTGCAACTGCTGGGCCGAGTGCGCCACCTCACCACCACCGCCCGGGTGGGGGCCGATTACGACCACGACCGGGTGGGCTTCAACTACCGCATGACCAACCTGCAGGCGGCGGTGGGTTGTGCCCAGATGGAACGGCTCGATCGACTGGTGGCGGCCAAACGGCGCATTCGTGAGCGTTATGTGGCGGCATTCCGGGATCTGCCGGGAACCGCCCCCTTCCCCCTGCCCCCGGACAGCGAGAGCGCCTGCTGGTTCTCGGGACTGCTGCTGCCAGACTCCATGAGCCCGGTGGCGGTGCGGGCCTTGATCCGACGGTTGGAGGAGCAGGGCGTCGGTGCCCGACCCTTCTGGAAGCCGGTCCACCGGCAATTGCCCTATCGGACGGTGCCCCGCACCGCTTTGCCGGTGAGCGAAGGCATCGCCCATCGGGTGCTGACCCTGCCCTGTTCGTCCGGCTTGACCGACGTTGACCAGGACCGGGTGATCCAGGCGGTACGGGATTGCCTGACCCGAGGGGACTGACATGCGCCGCGTCGCGGTGGTGACCGGCACCCGGGCCGATCTGGGGCATCTGCATTGGATCATGCATGAAATCCGTGCCGACCCTGGCCTGCAGCTCCAGGTGATCGCCACCGGCATGCACCTCAGCCCGGAGTTCGGCCGCACTGAGACGGAGATCACTGCCGCCGGCTTCCAGATCGATGCCCGGGTGGAGATGCTGCTGTCCGGGGATACCCCGGTGAGCATCGCCAAATCCATGGGGCTGGGCCTGATCGGTTTCGCCGATGCCCTGGACCGTCTGCGCCCTGATCTGCTGCTGGTGCTGGGGGATCGCTTCGAGGCCCTGGTGGCGGTGCAGGCGGCCCTGCCGGCGCGCATTCCGGTGGCCCATGTCCATGGGGGCGAGGCGTCCGAAGGGGTGATGGACGAGGCGGTGCGCCACGCCATGACCAAGATGGCCCAGCTCCATTTCACCGCCGCCGAACCCTATCGGCAGCGGGTCATTCAATTGGGCGAGGATCCCGCCCGGGTCTTCAACGTCGGCGCCCCGGGCCTGGATCATCTGACCCGCACTCCCCTGCTGGACCGGGACGCCTGGATGGCCGCCACCGGTTTTCGTCTGGGACCGACCAACCTGCTGGTCACCTACCACCCGGTCACCCTGGAGGCCCAGGGGCCGGAAACGGCCGTGGCCGCCCTGTTCGAGGCCCTGGACCGGTTTCCGGACGCCCATATCCTGTTCACCCGGGCCAACGCCGATACCGCCGGGCGGGTGATCAATCGTTTGATCGATGATTACGCCTCCCATCGGTCGGGCGCCCAGGTGGTCGCCAGCCTGGGAACGGTGCGTTACCTCAGCGCCCTGCGGTTCATGGACGCCATGGTGGGCAACAGCTCCAGCGCCCTCATCGAAGCGCCCTGTTTCGGGCTGCCGGCGGTGAACCTGGGCGACCGCCAGCAGGGTCGTCTGCGGGCGGCCTCGGTCATCGACGCCCCGGAGGACAGCGCGGCCATTGCCCAGGCCCTGCACCGCGCCCTCGCCCCCGGCTTCCGTGCCGGGTTGCAGGACATGATCCCTCCTTACGGACGCGGCGGGGCCGCCCGGGCCATCGCCCGGATCTTGGCAAATTTTCCCTTGGAGCATATCCTGAAGAAGCGCTTTTTCGACCTGCCCGTCCCCCGGCAGACCAGAGGAAAACGATCATGAAATTCATCGATCCGCGCATCGACTTTGCCTTCCGGAAGATATTCGGCAGCGAGGATGCCAAGGATATCCTCATCAGTTTTCTGGAGAGCCTGCTGGGTCTGGAGGGGGAGCGGCGCATCGCCGAGCTGACCCTGCTGGATCCGTTTCTGGCGCCGAAGATCAAGGAGTTGAAATACTCGATTCTTGACGTGAAATGCCGGGATCACCGGGATGTGGTCTACATCGTCGAGATGCAGATCCAGCGGGTGGCGGCGTTCTTGAAGCGGATACAGTACAACGCGGCCAAGACCTATGTTCACCAGATCGAGCGGGGCGACGATTATCCACAGCTCAATCAGGTGATCGCCATCACCATCAGCGATTTTGTGGTGTTCGAGCAGTTCGGGCACTGGGTTTCCCGGCACGAATACCGGGAGACGGTCAGCGGCGCATCCTGTTTGCAGGAGATTGTGCATTATTTCATCGAGCTGCCCAAGTTCACCAAATCGGTGGAGGATCTGGAGGGAGTGCTGGATCAATGGATCTGGTTCATTCGTTATGCCGGATCCCTGGAAAAGGTTCCGAAGCGGATGCAGACGGCAGCCCCCCTGCGCCACGCCTTCGAGAAGGCCCGGTTGGCCAACATGAGCCGGGAGGAGCTGGAGCTGTACGAGAGCGCGGGCGTTGCCCTGGCCGATGCCCGGGGCGCGGTGGAACAGGCCCGGATGGATGGCGAGGCCCGGGGCGAGGCCCGGGGACGCCGGCAGGCCGCCATCGATCTGCTGCGGCTCCTGTTGCGCCAGCGCTTCGGCCCCGGGCTGCCAACCGTGGTGGAGGAGCGGCTGGCCCGGGCCTCCCCGGTCGAACTGGAACGCTGGACCGGGCGGATTCTGACCGCTGTTTCCCTGGACGGGCTGTTCGATGGCGCGGACTGAGCCATCCCCTCCTCCACCCTCCACCCTCCACCGATGAAAGCCGCTTCGCGACTTTTACGGTAATTATTGCCAGTTCATCAGGCAGGCGGGAGTTCTTTGCCTCCCGGACCCATCCGGTCGACTCAGGGTGGGATGGTTGTGTTTGTCTTAATTAATTCAATCTGTTGTATTTATTCTCCGCGATGATCCGACCGGGTGTGCCGGAAAGTGGTCCGGAACTTGCCAACCTAAAGAAACAATGGCCGGGACGGCAGGTCCGTGAAGGATGGTCCTGGGACTGTGGCCATGGCCCCAACGCCGAGGTCGGAAGAGTACACAGCCATGTTGACCACCGTCATGTACCACTATGTGCGGGATATTCCCAACAGCCGCTGGCCGCGCCTCAAGGGATTGCTGCCGGGGGATTTTGCCGGGCAACTGGATTTCATCCAGCGTCACTATGCGGTCTGCAGCCCTGACCGGGTGCTGGCGGCGGCTGGCGGCGGGGAGCCTCTGCCGACCAATGCCTGCCTGCTCACCTTCGATGACGGCCTGGCCGACCATTACCACACGGTCCTGCCCATGCTGCTGGAGCGGGGGCTGGCCGCCGGGTTCTATCCCATCGGCGCGGCGGTGGATGCCGCGGAGGTGATGAACGTTCACAAGGCGCATTTCATTCTCGATGCCGAGCCCGATGTGGGCCGGTTGCTGGCGGAGACCTGGGAGCTGGTGGAGCGGTGTCGGGAGCAATACGACCTGCCCGAACGGGCGGAATTGCAGCGCCGATGCATCACCGGAGCCGCCCGATTTGACGATGCCGAGACCATCACCCTCAAACGGCTGCTGCAACAGGCCCTGCCCCGGCCGGTGGCCCGTCGCTGTGCCGATGAGCTGTTCCGCCGCCACGTCACCAGCGACGAGCGGGGCTTTGCCGAGGAACTCTACCTGAGCCCGGCCCAGATCCGGGAGATGGCTGCTGCCGGCATGGGCATCGGCGGCCATGGCTACCGCCACGAATGGCTGGAGGACCTCCCGCGCCGGGAGCAGGTGGAAGACCTGGAGCGGACTCGGGATTTCTTGCATCGGATACTGGGCAGGGGTCCGGAAGATTGGATCCTGACCTACCCCTTCGGTAGCTGCAACCGGCACACCTTCGACCTCCTGGAGCGGTTGCCGGGCTGCCGGTTGGCCTTCATCAGTAGCCCGGGGCTGGAGGAGGATTTTTCTCGGCGCTGGACCATGCGCCGTCTGGATACCAACGATCTGCCCCGTGACGGGCGGGCACTGCCGGGCGAGTGGACCCGGAAACTGGCGGCGTGAAAGTGGTCTGTCACAGGATGGCCATTCATGTCATGGCCATCCTGTGACAGGTTCAAGGGAGAGCGATATGGACGGGAAGACCTGTTTCATCGTGGCCGAGGCCGGAGTCAATCACAACGGCTCCCTGGAGGAGGCACTGCGCCTGGTGGACGCCGCCCGGGATGCGGGCGCCGATGCCATCAAGTTCCAGACCTTTCGGGCTGGTTCCCTGGTGAGCCGTTATGCGCCCAAGGCCGACTACCAGAAGGAGACCACCGATCCCGGCGAGTCCCAACTCGAGATGATCCGGAAGCTGGAGCTGGATCAGGAGGCCCATATCCGGCTGATGGCACAGTGTCAGGCGCTGGGCATCGCCTTTCTGTCGAGCCCGTTCGATCTGGAAAGCCTGGCCTTCCTGTCCACCCGGACGGAGGTGAAGGCCCTCAAGATTCCGTCCGGGGAGATCACCAACGGGCCCCTGCTGCTGGCTGCCGGACGCAGTGGCAAGGAGATCATCCTGTCCACCGGCATGGCCACCATGGGCGAGGTGGAGAAGGCCCTGGCGGTGCTGGCGTTCGGCATGATGGGGGGCGAG
The DNA here is from genome assembly GCA_002753665.1 of Magnetococcales bacterium DC0425bin3. GTDB lineage: Bacteria > Pseudomonadota > Magnetococcia > Magnetococcales > DC0425bin3 > DC0425bin3. Next base: position 14,227 of record PEAP01000036.1, on the reverse strand, counting down.
GGGACCCCAAATTCGGAGCTGTTCGATGCCGCCTACGATTCTCCCCGGGGCGGGGATCTGCTGCGGGCCAGAATCACCCTGTTGCAATGCACTACCGAATATCCGGCTCCCTATGGGGAAGTGAATCTGCTGGGCATGGATACGCTGTCCTGCGCGTTCGGATTGCGCACCGGGCTGTCGGACCATACGCCGGGTATCGCCGTGGCCCTGGCGGCGGTAGCGCGGGGCGCAGCCCTGGTGGAAAAGCATTTTACCCGGGATCGCAGCCAACCCGGTCCGGACCATCGGGCCTCCCTGGAGCCGGCGGAGCTGAAGAGCATGACCCGCTCCATCCGTCAGGTGGAGGAGGCCCTTGGCGATGGCCGCAAAATTCCCAGCAATTCGGAATGGAAAAATCGCCCGGTGGCGCGCAAGAGCCTGGTGGCTCTGGAAAGAATTGAACGCGGCACGCCCTTCACCACGGCCAATCTGGGCGTCAAGCGGCCCGGGGTGGGGCGCTCGCCCATGGAATACTGGACCTGCCTGGGCACCCTGGCGGAACAGGATTACCAGCCGGACCAGGTGATCCGCTGATGGAAGCTTGCCTGATCCTGGGGGGTGGGGGACACGGCCGGGTGGTGATGGAAACCCTCACCGCCCTGGGATGGGGCGGGCGGATTCTGGGCATTGTCGAAGCGCCGGGGGTTCATCCCCCGCCCAATCCGTTCGACATCCCCCTGCTGGGGGACGAAACGGTGGTCGCGGGCTTCGCACCCGACCGGGTGCGGTTGGTCAACGGGGTGGGATCCACCGGGGATGTGACGGCCAGGCGGGCGGTATTCCAGCGTTGGAGCCAACGGGGGTACCGCTTCGCCACCCTGGTCCATCCGGGCGCCCGGGTGATGGCGGGGGTCTGGTTGGAGGAAGGGGTGCAGATCATGGCCGGGGCCACGGTGCAGGTGGGAACGGTGGTGGGGGTCAACAGCATCGTCAACACGGGCGCGGTGGTGGACCACGACGGCCAACTGGGCGCCCATGTCCATGTGGCTCCCGGGGCTGTGCTGTGCGGTATGGTGCGGGTGGAAGAGGGAGCCCATGTGGGGCCCGGGGCCACCGTGATTCAGGGGACCCGCATCGGTGTGAATGCGGTGGTGGGCGCCGGGGCGGTGGTCATCCACCCGGTGCCGGACGGAAAACGGGTGGCCGGGGTTCCGGCCCGGGAGTTGCTTGATGGGACATGACTGGCGGAATGTACTGGTTGAACCGGATCTTCCCATATTCAAGGCCCTCGATGTGATGAATCGCGGGGCAATGCGGGTGGTACTCGTTGTGGACGATAATCGACATCTCATGGGAATCATGACCGACGGCGATGTGCGGCGGGGACTGCTGCACCGCATCGACATGGACGCGCCAGTCAGCCGGGTCATGTGTGTCAACCCCGTCACGGTCCCCGAGACCGACTCCCGGGAAACGATCCGCTCGTTGATGGGGGCCCGGGGGTTGGAACATGTGCCGGTGTTGGACAAGGCGGGTCGCCTGGTGGGGCTCAAGACCCTCCAGGATCTGACCCGGCCGGTGACGCGGGACAACTGGGTGGTGATCATGGCCGGCGGGCTGGGCAGCCGTTTGGGCGATTTGACCGCCGACTGTCCCAAACCGCTCCTCAATGTGGGCAGCCGCCCCATCCTGGAGATCATCCTGGAAAGCTTCATCGAGTACGGCTTTCACCGTTTCTTCTTTTCGGTCAACTACAAGAAAGGGATGATTCAGGACCATTTTGGCGACGGTTCCCGCTTCGGGGTGACCATCGAATACCTGGAGGAGGATCGCCGCTTGGGCACCGCCGGCTCCCTGACCCTGCTGCCGGACTTTCCCGATGACCCGCTGTTCGTCATGAATGGCGATCTCCTGACCCGCATCGACTTTGACGACATTCTGGATTTTCATCTCCGGCACCAGGCCGCCGCCACCCTGTGCGTGCGCAAGGTGGAGCATTCCGTCCCCTATGGAGTGGTGGAGATGGACGGCCATCGGTTGATCGGCATCGAGGAAAAACCGGTGCGGGAGTATTTCGTCAATGCCGGGATCTACCTGCTCAATCCGGAGACGCTGTCCCTGGTTCCAGAAGGGGTTCATTACGACATGACCGACCTGTTCCGGGAGATCATGGACAGCGGCGGCACCACGGCGGCCTTCCCGTTTCTGGAATACTGGCTGGACATCGGCCGCCTGGGGGATTTTCAGCAGGCCTGCCGGGACTATCCCAAGGTGTTCGAATGATCAACGGCAAGCGCGTGCTGGCCATCATCCCCGCCCGGGGCGGCAGCAAGGGGATCCCGCGCAAGAACGTCAAACCGCTGGCGGGCAAGCCGTTGTTGGCCTGGAGCATCGAGGCCGGCCGGGCCTGCCCGGAGGTGGACCGGGTGATTCTCAGCTCCGACGATGCCGAAATCATCGCCACCGCCCGGCAATGGGGCTGCGAAGTGCCCTTCGTGCGGCCTGCCGAGCTGGCCCAGGACGACAGCCCCACCATTCCGGCGCTGCTCCACGCCCTGGACAGCCTGGAGGAGTCCTGGGACTATCTGGTCCTGCTCCAGGCCACCAGCCCCCTGCGCATCCCGGAGGATATCAGCGCCTGCCTGAACCTCTGTGAACAGCACCAGGCCCCGGTCTGCGTGTCCCTGGTGGCGGCCCATCAGCCGCCGATCTATATGTACCATCTGGACGGGGTCCGGCTGGATTCGGTTTTGCCCTTGGAGGATCGACATATCCGCCGTCAGGACTTGCAACCGGTCTATGCCCTCAACGGAGCGGTGTATGTGGCCCGGGTGCCGTGGTTCCGGGAACATCGGACCTTTCTGTGTCCCGAAACCGTGGGCCATGTGATGCCGGCGGAGCGGTCGGTGGATCTGGATACGCCGCTGGATTTTCTGTTCGCGGAGACGGTGTTGGCCAGCGGGTTCGCCCCCCGAACCGCCTCGACTCCCGAAGGGACCTGAGGCGGACGGAACCGTTGTCAGGAAATCCGGGTGGTGTCCGAGCCCTTCATTTTATCAAAGCTGCGCAGCCCCCCGATGCCCAGCATGCCCGACACGATGGTCCAGAGAATATCCGAACTCATTGCGGGCGGCATGACATGGCCGGGGGAGTAGAGCTGCACTGCCCAGGTGAGCAGGGGATAGAGTACGAACTGATAGGCCATGGCCGCGGCGCCGACCCAGCCGACGGCTGGCCGCCAACCCGCCACGAACAGCGATGGATGCTGGGCCTCGGTCTTGTTGACCTCCAGCTGTCCCTGGAGCAGGGAGGCGTCGATTTTGGTCAGTTCGGTGGCGGCCTTCAGGCGCTCCTCATCGCTGGTGTGCAGGTCATCGATCAGGTTGGTCACGGGACCGACGATGGCGCCAAGTAGATTGAAGAAGGACATCAGACGGCTCCCTGCAGGCTGCGGTTGATCCACCCCAACAGGAATTTGGTCTGGGAGCGGTCGGCGTTGCAGATCGCGGCATAGCGGCCGATCTTGCCGATGGTGAAGCGCAACAGGAATTTTTCCGGGTCCAGGTCGTTGATGGCCTGCAGGGTCCTGGGACCGATGATGCCGTCCGGGGTCGTTTGCACGGCCAACTGGGCGATGGTGACCGCCTTCTTGACTCCGGTATTGACCGCAAAGTCGAACAGCGAGGTGGCGACATCCTGGTTGGTGATGTCCTCGGCGCGCAGGCGGTCCCAGAAATTGGCCTTGTAGAAGGCCCGCACATGGCCGGTCAGGGCCGGATCGTCCAGCTTGTTGGCATCGATCAGGGTCCATCCGATCCAGTCGGGATGGCTGCGCCGGGCGATGCCGGCATAGGTCTGCCCCCCGCGATCCCCCGCCACGGTGTGATTGATGAAGCCCCCCTCGCGTTTGATCATGTACTGGAAGGCCGGTTCGAAGTCTGCCATGGTGTTGTCCTTTCTCTGTTGGGGGATGGCCCCACCACCTTTCCCCGATGAAAGTCTCGTCGTAACTTTCACGACAAGTAATCGTTAGGACGGCAATAGAATATATTTATGGTGTTGTATTGGCGAGTGATTGGGAAGCAATCCACGCTTCGAAGTGTTTTGGTCGAATGGCGGTCGATGTTTCATACCTGTTGCTCATATCAGACAGTTCAATATCTTTTATTCCGCTTTCGCGAAACAATTGCAGGAGTGGTTCGGCTATGTTTTTGCATTCCTCTTTCCGGAAGCATCTCAGATTGCTCTTTTTTATGGGATATTCTTTTACGTGCTGAATCCCTGGAACAACGATTGCGGAACCACCTTCCAGGCTGGCAGCTTCCAGTCTTTGTTTTATCATTTCGGCTTTTTGGCGGTCGTTTGGTTCGCCAATATGGAAATAAATTCGGATCGGGAGAGAATTGGCTGCAACTTCGACCGCTTTACGTAGATTGTCGTCTGTTTTTGCGGTCTCGGAGATGCCCGTGTTTACCAATGCCTTCATGGCTGTGTCTGGAGAATTGTTGGCGTAAGTATAGATAGATTTATAGAAAGACAGCGAAATACGGTTCTGGTCGTAGTAGTCCACAGCAATGGCGGCCCCGAGCATGCGCTTCATTGGTTCCGAAGAAGATGCCAGTTCGGTTACCAATTTGATGTCCTCATTTTGTTGGTGTTGGTGCGAAAAAACGTATCCTGCAACAGCGCTGATCAATGTCAGAGCAACTTTGACTCCAACAGTTATCCATTCGATGGTTTCTTTCACGGAGATCTCTTTATTGTGGGGTGGGAGAAATGGTGTGGTTTCAATTCAGTATTTTGTGGCTCCGAAACTTGAGCGACAGTTTTGATCTCACAGGGGGTTGGCGAAAAAATTAGCTGCCAAAGAAAGGAAAGGCAACCAAAATAAGCTGGAAATAATTTTTTTTGAAAGCAGTCCAAGAAGGGAGGTCAAGCGTGGGCGTTGCCGGGAGGTTCCTCCGGGCCCAAGCCGAGTTTTTCCCGCAGGCGATCGAGAATGGCGTGGGCCTGGTCGAATTCGAAGTCATCGATGGCCTGTTCGAGATCCCCCAGGAATTCGGCCAGACAGGCTGTGTCGCCGCGGTGGCGGATGTCTTCCAGGGTGCGGGCGGCATCCGGATCGCCGTCGTCCAGTTGGCCGGCCAGGCGCAGCAGGAGGGCCCGCAAGGCCTCGGGATCCAAAGGTTGGGCCGCGCCTGGTTTCGGCGCGGAGCGAAACCGCGGCGGCAGGGTGGCCAATCCGGCCATCACGCGGTCCATTTCCTCCCGGAAGGTGCGCAGCATCTCCCCGGAGACCGCCTCGGACCCCCGCAGGGTCCGGTCCAGGACCTCGGCGCTGCGGTGCAGGGCGGTCGCGCCCAGATTGCCGGCAATGCCCTTGATGGTGTGTACCCGGATGCGGGCGCTCTCCCGGCGGCCGGCGGCCAGTTCCCGGGCCAACAGGGTGGGCGTTTCCCGGTGGTCGCGCAGAAAGGTATGCAGCAGTTTGAGAAACAGCCGCTGATTGCCGCCGGTGCGTTCCAGTCCCGATTCCAGATCCAGCCCGGGCAGGGACAGGGGCAAACCGGCCCCCGCTTCCCGGTCCAGAGGGGCCGGGCCGGAAGGCGCCGTCACGGGATGGGCGGGGATGATCCAGCGCAGCAGGGTCTGGAACAGGGTCTCCGGCTCGAACGGTTTGGGAATGTGATCGTTCATCCCGGCCTGGAGGCAGATGTCCCGGTCGCTTGCCATGGCGTTGGCGGTCATGGCCAGAATGGGCAGTCCGGCGTGACGGGGATCGGCCCGCAGGCGGCGGGTGGCCTCCAGGCCATCCATCTCCGGCATCTGCAGGTCCATCAGCACGCCGTCGAAATGCTCCCGGTCGACGGCTGCCACCGCCTGCAGGCCGTTGGGCACCGCATGGACTTGCAGACCGGCACGTTCCAGAATGGCCACCGCCACTTGGCTGTTGATCTCGTTGTCTTCCGCCAGCAGCAGCCGGGCGCCCCGCAGGGGCGCCAGATCCGGCAGGGGCCGGTTGTCCCGACTGGGTACCTTGCGGTCGATCACCGCTTCCTCCACCCCGAGGACCGTGAGAATGCTCTCGAACAATCGGGACAGGCTGACCGGCTTGAGCAGGAACCCGTCGATGCGGGCGGTGTGGGCGGTGTGGGCCACCTGGGCCCGGCCCCGGGGCGTGACGATGAGAATGCGGGGCGCGGTGAAACCGGGATGGCATTCATTGAGAATGTGGGCGGTGGAAACGCCATCCATCCCGGGCAGCTTCCAGTCCAGGATCAACAGGTCGAAGGGCACCGGAGCGGGGTCGCGACCCACCAGGTCCAGGACCTCCTCGCCACAACTCACCCGGGTGACCCGGAACGAGAACGACTCCAGGGCCTGATGCAGGATTCTGCCGGTCAGGGGATGGTGGTTGGCCAACAGCACCCGCATGCCCACGAAGCGGTCCGAGGGCAGTCGAAAGCGGCGACGCTCCGCGGTCTGGCGGCCGAACCAGGCGTTGAACGCAAAGGTGCTGCCCTGGCCCGCCACGCTGTCCACGCCGATCCGCCCCCCCATCAGCTCCACCAGCCGTCTGGAGATGGTCAGGCCCAGGCCGGTGCCGCCGTATTTGCGGGTGGTGGAGCTGTCGGCCTGGGTGAAAGCCTGGAACAGCCGTCCCACCTGCTCTTCGCTCATGCCGATACCGCTGTCCCGCACCGTGAAAAGCAGCTCCACCCGGTCACTCTCCACCTGTCCGGCCAGGACCTGGACCAGGATCTCCCCCCGCTCGGTGAACTTGACGGCATTGTTGGTCAGGTTGAGCAGAATCTGCCCCAGGCGCAGCGGATCGCCCACCAGGGCCAGGGGCAGGTCGGGACTGATGGCGAAACAGATCTCCAGCCCCTTGTCCTCGGCCTTGAGGATCACCAGATTGCCCAGGTCGTGGAGGACTTCATCCAAGTGGAACGGGGTGCTTTCCAGCTCCAGCCGGCCGGCCTCGATCTTGGAAAAATCCAGGATGTCGTTGAGAATCCGCAGCAGGGAGCGGGCGGATAGCTGGATTTTTTCGACATAATCCCGCTGCTGACCCGTCAGCCCGCTCTCCAGGGCAAGATGGCTCATGCCCAGGATGGCGTTCATGGGGGTGCGGATCTCATGGCTCATGTTGGCCAGAAAACCGCTCTTGGCCCGGTTGGCAATCTGGGCTTCCTCCTTGGCGGCGGCCAGTTCCAGCTTTTTTTCCTTGAGCAGCGTTTCCCGCTGCACGGCATTGGTGATTTCCTGCACCTGGATCAGGCAGTAGGGCCGGCCGTCGGGACCACTGAAACCCGCCACCTGGATCATTTGGTCCATGCGCGGGCTGTTTTCTCCGGGATCCTCGGATGGCGCATACAGGGGCAGGGGCCGGGGGCTCAAGCGATGGGACAGGGCGGTGGGCAGGCCGGAGGTGAGGGCGTTCTCCGCGGCCTGGACCAGACGCGATCCGGCCAGCCCGGGAAAGACCTCGATCAGGGTTTTGCCGAGGGTCTGTCGGGTGGGGATGCGAGCGCCTTTTTCCATCCACCGGTTCCAATGGAGGATGCGGCCGTCGGCATCCAGCAGCACCAGCCCAAGGGCGGCGGCATCGATCACCTTGAGCAGCAGAAAGGGATCCAGGGGGAGCATCGCGCGGGCTTTCATCGGCGGAGGGTGGGGGGACGTTTCCCCCATGTATCAATAATTGACCAGAATTCGTTCCAGCTCGTGTTTCAACGTGGCCATGGCGGTCTGGGTGAACAGCAGCACCACATAACCGTTGAGGGTGTGTTCCCGCTGTTGGTCGTCATGGGTTTGAAAGTCCATCATGAGAAAGAAGGCCGGTTCGTCGGCCACGGCCCCCAGGGTCCCTTCGGAGAGGGGTTGGCTGGCCAGATGGGTGGAGGCCCGCAGGATGTGTTCGGAATCCGCCTTGAGGAATTCGGCCGATTCGAACTCCAATTTCAACGCCATCATCTGGGTGAAGCTGCCCAGAAAGGCATTGAGAACCACATTGCCCACATCCAGCAGGGTCTCCTGCTCCAGGGCGGTCAGCTCTTCCAGGGGAATGTCCTCCCGGGTCAGGGTGCGCACCATCTCCAGGCTGCCGGAGCCGGGAAAGATCAACAGGGCGGTTCCGGTGAGCGTGCCGTGGAAATTCTGACGGATGGCGACCATCTTCTGTTCCGGGCCGCGGGAGACCAGATTCAGGGCCTGTTCGTGGGATACCATCGCCAGCTTGGGCAGATCCAGCAGCACCTCGTTGTCGAGCATGCGACTGAGTTGGTCCGCGGCGGTTCCCAGTCCCAGGTTGAAGAATTCCTTGAGGGCGTCTTCTTCGAGTTCCGTGAGGGTCGTCATGGCGCCTGCTAATGGTCCTCGCCTTCTCCATCCTGTTGAACCACCCCGGATCCCAGGTGGCGTTGCAGGGCATCAATGATGCGGGTCGGTTCCACCGGCCCGTACAGATAGACTTCCTGGACCCCACCCCCGGCCACCCGGATGCGGGTGCGTCCGGGCTCGGAAGTGATCTTGATCCGCATCGTGCCGCCGTGTCCCCCCCTGGGATTGATGGTGCCGGGATGGGGCCGGAAGCCGGCGCGGCGCAGGATGGCGACCACCTTGGCCGCGCTGGGCGTCAGGGTGGTATGGCGGGTTTTGTTTTTCGCGGCCATTGCGGGTAGAGTACCCTCTTTTGTCCAGGGATGAAATACATGAACCCGAAACGCGGCACAACCGGAGCCTGTCGAGTCCTGGGCGATCAGGGCCACCCGGCCAGTCGGAAGCAGCGGTTGCGTCGGCGTTCGATCGGCAATGGGAAGGACTGCCCATGAACGCCATCAGCGCGGGCGCTCTGTTGTTCGGCTTGTTGGGGGGATTGCCGGCTGGGATGCTGGGGGTGGGGGCGGAAGTCGTCATCGTGCCCCTGTTGGGATTGCTGCTGGTCGGGGCCGGGTTGCACCCGGTGTTCGCCGGGGATCTGGCGGTGGGATCGACCCTGGCCGCGGCGGTGACCATCTATGCCTTGTCCGGATGGAACCATCACCGTCGCGGTCTGGTCCATTGGCTGTTGGTGCGGCAATACCTGCCCGGTCTCCTGCTGGGCAGCCTTCTGGGCGGGCCCATGATCCACACGGCGGCGGGCTGGTGGGTGGGACCGGCCCTGGGGCTGGGTCTGCTGCTGGCCGGGGTGGCGGTCCTGGTCCGGGTGCGGCTGGAGTTGGTGGAAGGCCAGGATGTGCTGGAATCCTGGTGGCTGAACAGCATGTTTGCGGTGCAGTTGGGGATCTTCGGCGCCTGGGCCGACTTCGGAGGGGCCATCCTGGTCCTGCCGGCCGTCATCGTGATCTCCGGTCTGACCCCGGCCCGGGCGGTGGGTACCACGGCCGTGGTGGCCATGTTTTCGGCCCTGGCCGGGCTTACCGGCTGGTTTCAAACCGGCTGGAGCCAGCATCTGCTGCCACCCTCTGGGCCGGAAGGTTACCTGCTGCTGCCGGCCCTGTGGGGGCTGCTGGCGGGGGCGCTGGTGGGGGTGCCTCTGGGGCTGACCCTGACCTGGCGTCTGTCCGAAAGCGCCCTGCGCTTCGCCATCTTCCTGCTGCTGTGGGCGGTGGGATTGCCCAGAATCTGGATTTGACCCCCATGACTGCTTTCCTGACCGCCATTGGTCTGATGTCCGGCACCTCGGCCGATGCCATCGACGCGGTGCTGGTGCGCACCGACGGCGAAGGCATTCCCGAGACCCTGGGTTTCCACAGCCACCCCTATCCCCCGGACGTGCGCCGGGACGTGCTGGCGCTGATCGACCCTGGACCGGGCGAACTGGATCGCCTGGGCGATCTGAACCGGCGGCTGGGCGACCTGTTCGCCCTGGCGGCCCTGGCGGTCTGCGATCGGGCCGGGGTGGATCCGACCCGGGTGGACGTGATCGGCAGCCATGGCCAGACGGTGCGCCATCGGCCCGGGCGGTTTTCCATGCAGATCGGCGATCCGTTCCGCATCGCCGCCCGGACCGGCATCCTCACCGTGGCGGATTTCCGGCCGGCGGATCTGGCCCGGGGCGGGGAAGGGGCACCCCTGGCTCCCCGGTTCCACGACGCCCTGTTCCGCCGGCCGGGCCGGCGGGTGGGGGTGCTGAACCTGGGTGGCATCGCCAATCTCACCGCCCTGCCGGCTGCGGCCGATGGGCCGGTGGTGGCGGGAGATACCGGTCCGGCCAATACCCTGATCGACCTGCTGGCCGAACGGCTGTCCGACGGGGCGCAGCGGTGTGATCTGGATGGCCGGCGGGCCCGGCGCGGCGCGGTGGATCCCCTGGCCCTGGCCTGGCTGTTGGCCCATCCTTATCTGAAGCAACCCTTTCCCAAATCCACCGGGCGGGAGGATTTCGGCCCTCGACTGCTGGAGGAATTCCTGGCGCGGTTTCCCGGTTTGGCGGGGGACGACGGTTTCGCCACTCTGACCGCGTTCACCGCCGCCAGCGTCGCGGTGGCGGCGCGCCTGCTGTTGCCCCCCGGCCCGGATCATCTGATCATCTGCGGCGGCGGGGCCCGCAATCCGGCCCTGATGGACGCCCTGGTCCGGGAACTGCCGGGTTGTCGGGTGGAAGAGAGCGATGCCCTGGGCGTGGATGCCGGGAGCCTGGAGGCGCGGTTTTTCGCCTGGTTTGCCGTCCGCACCCTGCGGGGGCTGCCCAGTTCCCTGCCGGGCGCCACGGGCGCCAGGGAACCGGCGGTGCTGGGAGCGATCCATCCGGCGGGCCGGTATGTGCCGAAATTCTGACGCCCCGTGGCCGGGGCCGTCGGGTTATTGCACCTTCTTCAGGGACTGCTCGATCTTTTCCGACATGGCGGAAATCTCGCTGATCACCCGGTCGATGTCCCCGGCCAGATCCCGGGCCACCCGGGCGGTACTCTTGACCTCGCCGGCCACCACCGCGAAGCCCTTGCCGAACTCGCCTGCCCGGGACGCCTGAATGCCGGCGTTGATGGCGAGGACTTCCAGTTCGTTGGAGATCTTTTCGATGCCGTGCAGGGTCTTGGAAACGTCCCGGGTGTTGCGGTCGATTTCGCGCCGGACGCCGGAGAGGTCGTCGAATACCTGCTGATTGGTGGCCCCCTTCTGGTCCTCCAGTACGCTGAAGAACAGCAGGGTGGCGGAGCTGGAGAGGATTTCACCCCGCTGGAGATTGGCCGCCACCATCTCCCGGATTTCCTCGTCTCCGGTGGCCTCGATGACAAAATCCACCGGCATGCCCTTGACCGCCGATTCCACGTTGGTCAGGGTCTTGATGCCCAGTGATTTGGCATGGTTCATTCCGGGCGAGCCCGGGTCCGGATCCACCAGATAGACCACCTCCACATGGCGGCTGCCGGAGAACAGGTCCATGAGTTCCTTGGCCTTGTCGTTGCCGCCGACGATTCCGATGCTTTTTTTCTCGCTGCCTTCCATCCGTGCCGATCCCCGAGTTATATAGTTCCCTGGTGGCTGCTTGCCGTGAACGTCGCGCTGTGACATTCATCTCAATTGTGACGCAATTCCCGTTCCATTGTGGCAGTGACCGGGGCTTTGCGCCATCCTTCCTGCGAACATCGGGAGCGTGCGGTGTTGGATCTATCCCCTATCGAAACCCTGCCCCTCCTGACCCGGGAGGAGGCGGCCTGGCTGGTGGGCATGACCCCCGAGGCCCTGGATCGGGTCATGACCGCCTGTGGCCGGGAGGCGGGGGAGAACATCGGTCTGCTGGATCTGTTGCGCTCCGGCTATGCCCTGGTGGGCCGCAAGGAGGCCCAGGCGGTGATGCTGGGCACCCAGCTGACCCGGGCCTTGGAGCGGGAGAAGGAGCTGGCGGAGGCCCTGCGGTCCCGGGTGTTCGACCAGCCGTTGCGGCCGCCCGAGGCCAGTCCGGCCTTGGCGGAGGACTCCGGCGCGGAGGAAGAGGACGCCGCCGACGCCGACGCGGACGAGGCTCCGGCCCGGAAGAAGAAAAAACACAAGCGTCGCAAGAAGTGGCTGGACTGACCGGCTCCGGGGCGGCTTCGACGGCAACGGATCAGTGCATGGAACGCGGTTTCACCTCCATTCTGGTGCCGGTCTTCAACAATCTCCACTGCGTGGAGCTGTTGCACCGGACCCTCGACCGCCAGACCCCTGGGCACCTCTGGGAACTGATCCTCATCGACAACGGCTCCACCGAGCCGGGGGTGGAAGACTGCTATGCCCGCCTGGAGGCCGATGCCCGGGTGTCGGTGATCCGCAACGACACCAACCGGGGCTTCGGCCGGGCCAACAATCAGGGGCTGGCCCAGGCCCGGGGGGAGTTCATCGGCCTGATCAACTCCGACATGTTCTTCGTGCAACCCTGGCTGGAGGCCATGTTGGAGCGGTTGGTCGCCGATCCGCAGTGTGGCGCAGTCCAGGGGCGGATCCTGCTGGCCCAAGAGAACACCCCCCTGTCCGACTGGACCACCCAGACCTGCGGTGCCTGCTTCGACCGCAACGGTCTGCCCCAGTATCACCTGGCCGATCACCCTTCTGCCGCCCCCGAGGTCAATCAAGCCTTCCTCCTCCAGGCCTTCATGGGCACCGGGGTGCTGTTGCGCCGCAGCGTCATCGAGGCGGTGGGGTTCTTCGACGAGGGCTACGATATCGTCTTCATGGAGGACACCGACCTGTCCCTGCGCATCAGCCAAGCGGGCCACCGGATCCTGTACGAACCCCGCGCCCTGTTCATCCACCTGCACAGCGCCTCCATGCCCCACCTGTCCCAGGAGGATTACGACCGTTCCCGGAAGTTCAATCTGGAGCGGTTCCGGGGCAAATGGCCGCTGGAGCGGGTGCGGGCCATTGTCGAGGGGCAGGGGTTCGGGTGGGAGGGGGGGGAGTGAGTTTTCCTTGACGGAATCCAGTGATTGAGGAATCGATTTCTTGTAGCTATAATGAATTCCATGAAGATTGCCTTCGATCCGGCCAAGGATGCCACCAACCGTCTGAAACATGGGGAGTCCCTGGCGGCGGCGGAAGGGCTCGATTGGGAGGAAGCGATTGCCTTTCTGGATCAACGTTGTGATTACGGTGAGACCCGCATGATCGGCTATGCACCGAAAAGCGGCCGATTGTATTGTGTGGTCTTTATGGATCGGGGAGACGCCCGCAGGATCATCAGCCTGCGCAAGGCGAACAGCCGGGAGGTCAGGATATCTATGTCAAAGCGTGGGTTGTCCTTGCAGATTCCAACGCCTGACGAGGATGCCGCCATTGCGCGGGGCGTTGAGGTGGACTCGGACACCTACGAGCCGACCGACGAGGAGATCATGGCGATGCGGCCAGTGCGTGGCCGCCCCGTGAATCCCGGCAGGAAGGTCCTCTTGTCGGTGCGCTATTCCCGGGATGTCGTGGAATTTTTCCGTGCCATGGGACCTGGTTGGCAAACACGCATGAATGATGTTCTTCAAGAGTGGGTTGCCTCGCACCGGTGACGATGCCGAGGTCACCGATCCCGATTCACGATCAAATTGGGGTTGGCCGGGTCGATGATCGGCTCGTCCAGTGGTTTTCCGGCCAGCATCCTGCGCCAGGAGTCGGTGAGGGGCTTGGGCGTCGGGAGGATGGCGTCGGTCGTGTCCTGGGTCGTGGGCTGGCCCTGGGATTGGCCGGGTTGCTGGGTCGTGGGCTGACTGGCCATGGGTGTACTCCAGGAAAAAGAGAGAATCCGAATATTATCCCATGAGACGCGAGAACCGGCCAACGAGAATCGTATCTGTCCCTGGGGTGCCGTAGAGGGTGGAGGGAGGCTTCCCCCATCCATCTAAAGTCAGAGAGTTCAGCCACTGTGGTTTTTTTCGGGACGGAGGTCGTCGCGATGAGGTCTCGGGCGGACTCTCATTGGCCCAACTGGCGGGACAGGGTCAGGCGCGGCACGTCCGCGTCGTGATCGTGTTCGGGATCCGTGGCCAGGATCCGGGCCGGCGGCTGGGGTGGGGCCTCGTCGGGCGCGAGAAAGAGCTGGTAGACCACCAGGAAGCTGCCCAGCAGCAGGACGAATCCCGCCAGCAGGGACACCACCGCAGTCAGCCGGCGCGGGGCCGGAACCGGTTGCGGCTTCGGTGGAGGAGGCTCGGACGCCGTTGGGGGGGCATTCAGGGCGAGGTTTGGCACCCGGCGCGGCGGCTCGGACAGGGGCGCCAGCAGCATGCGGTTGAGTATTTCCCCCACCTGGACGCCTTCCAGCCGGGCGATCTCCTTCAAC
>PEAP01000198.1 GCA_002753665.1 Magnetococcales bacterium DC0425bin3 | reverse complement strand
CGTCGGCCTCCTTGCCTGGTCATGCTTCCTTGGTTTCCAACCCGGAATCATGCACCATCAGGAGGCCGATGTCACACCTCGCTGAAACTCAAAAGAAAATTCTTATCTAAGTGCCATTAGAGTGACTGCTGGTCTCCGTACAGTGCGTCGGGCGGCGGCGTGTTCCCGGGATATCCCTGCCGGGGAGACGGGCGGGATGGCATCGATCGCTGGCGCAGAAGGATCGCGACGTGGTTTCCAGAAGGACAATCCGGGTGCTGGTGGTGGACGGCTCGGCCGCCGTGCGGCAGCGGGTTGTCCAGCTGCTGGCGACCCATCCGAAATTTCAGCTCGATGCCGCGGTGGAGGATCCCTACCAGGCGGCGGAACGGATGCGCCAGCAGGTGCCGGATGTGATCCTGCTGGCGGCCAACACCCCGCGGATGAGCGGACTGGCCTTTTTGCGCCGGGTCATGAGCCAGCATCCGGTGCCGGTGGTGATGCGTTACGATTCCATCGCCCAGCGGGACAGTCTCGCAGCCCAGGCCGGGACGCTGGGAGCCCGGGGCTGGGTGGTGCTGGAACCGGGCGCTGTCGCCCGGTTGGTGGGTGACGACGACTCCCGGTTGCTGGGGCAACTGCAGCGGGCTGCCGCCGTGCGCGGTTCGTTCCAGCCCTTGCGGTCCACGGCGGGCAAGGCGGTGCCGAAACTGGCGGCGGATGTGGTGCTGCCGCCCCCGGGGAACGCGCCGCCGCTCACCCGGGAAAAACTGGTGGTGGTGGGCAGCTCCACCGGCGGCACCGACGCCCTGCGGGTGCTGCTGGCCGCCATGCCGGCGGACATGTGCGGCATCGTCATCGTCCAGCACATGCCCCATGATTTCACCGCCCTGCTGGCCGAGCAGTTGAATGCCATCTGCCCCATGGAGGTGCGGGAGGCCCGGCATGGGGACGCGGCCCGGCCGGGCCGGGTGCTGGTGGCCCCGGCGGGCCGCCACCTGCTGGTGCGGCGCCGGGGGGATGCCTACCAGGTGGAAGTGGTGGACGGGCCGCCGGTCACCCGCCATCTGCCATCGGTGGATGTGCTGTTCCGCTCCGCCGCCAGCGCCGCCGGTCCCAACTGCGTGGGGGTGATTCTCACCGGCATGGGCGACGACGGCGCCCGCTGCATGGTCGAACTGCGCGCCGCGGGAGCGGTCACCATCGCCCAGGACGAAGCCAGCTGTGTGGTGTTCGGCATGCCCAAGGAGGCGATCCGCCGCAATGCCGTCCAATGGGTGCTGCCCCTGGAGCGGATCGGACCGAAAGTGGTACAACTGATCCGCTCGATCCGATCCCCTGTCCCTGAATCCCGGCCAACCGTGCCCCAGTCATGACCACCACGACTTCCACCGTCCGCATGCCCGGCCTCTCCCAGCAGGAGTTCCGCCGCCTGGCCTCCTTCATCGAAAGCCGCTGCGGCATCCAGATGCCCGACAGCAAGAAGACCATGGTGACCGCCCGCCTGCAAAAGCGGTTGCGTGTCCTGAAGATGCAGAGTTTCAGCGATTATGTGGACTGGGTGCTGGACCCCCACCGCGCCGGTGACGAGCTGATCCACTTCATCGACATGGTCACCACCAACAAGACCGATTTCTTCCGGGAGCCCAACCATTTCGTCTTCATGGCCGACGACGCCATTCCCGATCTGATCAAGCGCTCCGGCGCCGGGGTCAAGCGGCCCCTTCAGGTGTGGAGCGCCCCCTGCTCCACCGGGGAGGAGCCCTACACCATGGCCATGGTGATCCTCGAATTTGCCGCCAAGAATCCCAAGTTCAACCTCAAGGCCCAGATCCTGGGCACCGATCTCTCCACCCGCGCCCTGAAAAAAGGCCAGAACGCCGTCTACGAAATGGAACGGGTGGCGCCGGTCACTCTGGCCATGAAGAAGAAATACATGCTCAAGAGCAAGGACCGGAACAATCCCCTGGTGCGCATGGCGCCGGCCCTGCGCGCCATGGTGCGGTTCCAGCAGATCAATTTCATGGACGACACCTATGCCATCAGCCAGAAGATGGACATCGTCTTCTGCCGCAACATGTTGATCTACTTCGATCGCCCCACCACCGAAAAAGTGGTCAACAAGATCTGCCGCCACATCAATCCCGGCGGGTACCTGTTCGTGGGCCATTCGGAAACCCTCAAGGACATCAAGGTGCCGGTGGTGCAGGTTCGTCCCACCATCTATCAAATGCCGGAAAAATGACCGTCCTCGCCCTGGGACTCTGTACCGGCGCCGCCACGGTGACCGGGGTGCTGCTGTCCCGGGA
Source organism: Magnetococcales bacterium DC0425bin3 (assembly GCA_002753665.1). Classification (GTDB taxonomy): domain Bacteria; phylum Pseudomonadota; class Magnetococcia; order Magnetococcales; family DC0425bin3; genus DC0425bin3. Next base: position 1,569 of record PEAP01000198.1, on the reverse strand, counting down.
TGCCGGGATGGTTCCTGGTGGCGCCACCATTCTGGCCACGGCGGTACGCCCCCACGAGGGCCATCCCCGCCGGGTGGTGAGCGCCCTGCTGGAGGACTGGCGGGCGCGGGGAACCATGGACCGGGTGGCGGTCACCGGTCGGGGATTCAAGGACTTTCTGCACCTCACGGCGCTCACCGAGGCCCGGGCGGTGGAAGCCGCCCTGGCTTGGCGCTTCCGGCAGGAGCAGTCCGCTCCGCCGCCCGCCGCCCTGGTATCCCTGGGTGGGGAAACCTTTCTGGCCTATCTCCTGGACGGCGTGGGCCGCATCCACAGCGTGGTGTCCGGCAACAAATGCGCCGCGGGCACCGGGGAATTCTTTCTCCAGCAGATCCGCCGGCTGGGGTTCACCCTGGACCAGGTGGCCGACCTGGAGCCGGACCCCGAGCCCCATCCGGTTTCCGGCCGCTGCGCGGTGTTCTGCAAATCCGATTGCACCCATGCCGCCAACCGGGGGGTGCCCAGGTCGCGCTTGCTCGCCGGCCTGTGCCGCATGATGGCAGGCAAGGTTCTGGAACTCCTCGACAAGGCCGGCCGTCCCTCCCCGGTGCTGTTGACCGGGGGGGTGACCGCCAATCCCCTGCTGCGGCACTTTCTGGTCGAGCAGGGGGTGGCCTTCCACGTCCCGCCGGAGGCGCCCTGGTTCGAGGCCCTGGGGGCGGCCCTCTGGGCCCTGGACCATCCGACCCGGCCCCTGCCGCCCCCCGGGCGCTTGTTCCGTTCCCTGCCTGTCCCCCAGGGGGCTTTGCCGCCGTTGGAGAGCCATGTCGATCGGGTGGTGTTCCATCCCGACCAGCCGCTGGCGCCCCGCCCGGGCATGACCTGCCTGGTGGGGCTGGACGTGGGCTCCACCACCACCAAGGCGGTGGTGATGGAGGAGGCGGATGGGGGCCTGCTGGCCTCGGTCTACCTGCGCACCAACGGCGACCCGGTCAGCGCCGCCCGGGCCTGTTATCAAGGCTTGATCGACCGTCTGCGGGCGGCGGGCTGTCCACCCGAGGCGCTGCGGATCCGGGGTCTGGGGGTGACCGGCTCCGGCCGGGCCATCGCCGGGCTGCATGGCGGCACCGATGGGGTGGTCAACGAGATCATCGCCCATGCCACGGCCGCCGCCCGGTTCGATCCCGGGGTGGACACCCTGTTCGAGATCGGCGGCCAGGACGCCAAATACACCCACCTGAGCCAGGGCGTGCCCGGCGATTACGCCATGAACGAGGCCTGCAGCGCCGGGACCGGCTCGTTTCTGGAGGAGGCGGCGGGGGAAGTCCTGGGGGTGGCGCTGGAGGACATCGCCGCCGCCGCCCTGGCCGGCACCGACATTCCCGACTTCAGCGACCAGTGCGCCGCCTTCATCGCCTCGGACGTGAAGAACGCCATCCACGCCGGCCGGGGCACCGCGGCCATCGTCGCCGGACTGGTGTATGCGGTATGCCGCAACTATCTCAACCGGGTCAAGGGCAACCGCCCGGTGGGGGATCGGATCCTGATGCAGGGGGGGGGGCTGCTGCAACCGGGCGGTGCCCCTGGCCA
>PEAP01000035.1 GCA_002753665.1 Magnetococcales bacterium DC0425bin3 | reverse complement strand
TGGCCTTTCGACCCGGGATCTGGCTGGCCGCTCTGAACCGGGACTGGCTGTTCGTGGTGCCGGGACTGGTGGGGGCGCTGGCCTGGTTTTTCCTGATGCCGGCGGTGCGGCTGGGGGGGGAGGTGGTGTGGCTGCTGGGGGCGGCGGTGGTCCTGCTGCGCTTCGGCCACGCGGCGCTGGCGCCGGAACGTCGACGCCGGGTGACCCTGGCCGGGCTGGGTCTGGGAGGCGGGTTCTTCCTGATTCAGGTCCACAGCCTCGGCTGGCATGTCTATGTCCCGGTCCAGCCCGGACCCCACCCCATCGTCCGCCACAAGCCGGCCGATCCGCTGATTACCGACCACGGCCTGACCCTCTATGTGCCCCGCTACAATTACGTCTGCACCGACGCACCCCAGCCTTGCACCTCCGAGCCGGATCGGCGCCTGGCCTTGCGGGTGCCTGGGGACCTGAGCCGGGGCTTCATCATGATGAAGACTTCTGCTGCTCCCGGGCCGCTTGGAGCAGCCGATCGGCCTGTAGCTGGAACGTCTCCAGGTACAACTGATCCAGCAGATCGAACAGTTCGTCCTTGATTTCTGAGAAGCGGTCCATCTTCTTGACCGCCTCCACCGTGTTGCCTTCGGCCACCAGGGTCACGCATTCCCGGGCGGTTTCATGCACTCCCATATGGACCACCCCCACCTGCTTGAAGAGGGGCAGGTGGCCGTAATTGGCTGTGCCGTCGGTGTCGTACCATTTGCCGAAATCGCATTCATGCCCGCTGGCCACCTCTTCCGGTCGCAATCGGGCCCGGCCGCGGATGACGTTCTCCAGGCGTCCCAGCCATTTGAGGTGGGCGCCCTTGATGACCGCCACATCGAAGGGCGGCGGCCCCACGGTGAAGGCCTTGACCGACTCGCCCAGGCGCTTGCCGGGGATGGCGGTGGTGTCGATGAGCCGGGCGGTGTGGTTGATGGCTCCGTCGATCAGGGAGATGTTGCGGAAGGTGCGCTGCAGCTTCTCGTCGGCGTTGTGGGTGGCCTCCGCCACTTCCCGGGCCTGGTCGGAGAGGTCCCGGGCCAGTTGATTGATGGCCCGGATCTGCTGGGCGACGGCTTCCGAGGCCAGGCTGGCGTTGGCCGAGGAGGTGGCGATTTCGGTGGTGCCGTTGGCCGCCTCCAGGGCGGAACGGGCCACGTCGCTGGCGGCCAGGTTCAGCTCCTGGGCGTTGCGGGTCACCTCCGAAGCGGCCTCGGCCACCTCGTTGATGGCGGTGGAAATGCCATTGATGGCCCGGGTCTGCTCGTCCACGGCGAAGGTGATCTCCAGGTTGCCCTGGTTGATCTGTTGGATGCGGCTGACGATGGTCGCGTTGGCTTCTTCCACCTCCCGGCTGTTGGTCTGGATTTCCTCCACCCGCTCGCCGATCATCCGGGTGGCCTCGGCGGTCTGGCGGGCCAGTTCCTTGACCTCGTTGGCCACCACGGCGAAGCCCTTGCCCGCCTCGCCGGCCCCGGCCGCCTCGATGGAGGCGTTCAGGGACAGCATGTTGGTCTGCTCGGCGATGTCGTTGATCAGTTCGATCACCTTGCCGATTTCCTGGGCCGATCGGGCCAGGCGTTCCATCATCTCGCGGGTATCGTGGGCCTGCTGGGCGGCCTGGTCCGACTCGGCGCTGGTGGCCTGGCAGCGGCTGCGCACCTGTTCCAGGGAGCCGGTCATCTTTTGCACCGAAATGGCCACGGATTTCACCGAGGCATCCACCTGCCGCAGGCTGGTGTTGACGCCGCCAATGTTGGCGGTAATCTGCTCGGCGGCCGAGGCCATGGTGGTGACGTTGCCGCTGGCCTGTTCGGCATTGGTGGCGATGGTGCCGATGTTGGTCGTCAAGGTTTCGACGGCCTCGGTGATGGTGGCCACCCCTTCTGCGGCCTGGATGGTGCCTTCCTGGATGCTGACGGCGCTGGCCTCGACCCGGCTGTGTTCCGCCACGATCTCCTTGGCCAGGACGAAGTTTTCCTGGGAGTCGTTGGCCAGGCCCTTCTTGGATTCGGTCAGTTCCGCCACGCAGGACGACAGGGACTGGGTCTGGAGGAAGATCAGGCGGATAACGCCCAGGAACTTGTCAGCCATGGTATTGACATCACCGGCCATGCGGCCGATTTCGTCGGACGAGCCGGAATCCAGGGGAATCCGTTTGACCAGGTTGCCATCGGCGATGGCGTGCAGGCCGCTCTCGATGACCTGCAGGGGCTTGCCCAAAGCCCGGCTTACCACCAGCCACAGCAGACCGACGAAAGCGGTCACCATGACCAGCAACAGCAGGCCGGCGGTCAGGTTGGCCTGGCTCAACTGCCGGTCCACGTCGGCCAGTGAGGTGGACAGCAGAAAGACGCCCCGCACCGGCTGGTGCGGATCATGGCAGGTATGGCAGGGCTTTTGGTTGAGGAGGGGGACGATGAAATGGAGTTCCCGTTGGCCGCCCTTGCCCTCATCGACGAAGGAGACCGGAGCGCGGCTGTCCAGGGCCTGGTCGAATGAGTCCTGCCAATGTCGAGGCAACGCCCGGGAGGCCGTGTCGCCCTGAAAGGCTTCCTGCCCGGTGATCTTGAGGATCCGGAACGCCTTCAACCCCTCGACGTTTTTCAACCCGGCGGCGTAGCCGTTGGCGATGTTGGCGCTGCCGGCCAGCATGATGGCCTGCAGTCCGTGGCTGGCGCTGGAGACGATGCGCTCCGCCCCCTGACGGCTCTGGTTGAGGAGGCTGTCCTCCATGTGCCGGGTCAGGAGCAGGGTGATGGTCACCAGCCCGATGGTGCCGATGAGGCCGGAGACCATCAGGATGCGGGCCGTGATGGATTGGTTCGCGAGCATCAGCTTCAGGAGTGTGGAGTTCATGGGGGGCTTCATTTTTGTTGCCGTGGAAGCCGGGAAGCGGCTTTCATCGGTGGAGGGTGGAGGGAGGGCATCCCCCATCCATCCAAAGTCAGATCGGGTCCCACGGCCGGGGCGGTCAGCGCACTGATTTGAGATAGTCCGCCAGCATGGCCTCGGTCTGATCGTCTTCCGGATCCTCCAGACCGACGCGGTATTCGTATTTCATCCGGTCGTCGAAGGCGGTGTAGTTGTGGTGATGGGTCGCCACCCATTGGCAAAAGCCCTCGAAGGAGGCCTTGCCGGACCAGGGATGGTTGCGAAGGCTATGCAGTTCTTTGGCCACTTCGGCGGCGTTGGTGAATGAAAAGACCGACATGGGGCACCTCCCGGTCTGGGGCAGGATGATGGCATGACAGGGGGTTGGGGCATGCTGCAAAGGATCCGAAGTATAGACAGTGTCCGTTGCTGACGCAAAGCGGGGGATCCCGAACGGGACGGCCCACCCGAGCGCCCCGGAACCTGGAAAAAAGACCGGGGGCATGATAGTTACCGTGGAAGCCGGGAAGCGGCTTTCATCGGTGGAGGGTGGAGGGAGGCTTCCCCCATCCATTGAGATCCCCCGGCGTGACTGGAGGGGAATTTCCCCGGCCGTTCCCGACCCTGAAGGCTTGCCATGACCACCATCCCGACCGCCATCGACCGCGTTCCGGCCCGTCCCGATGGCTTGGAGGATCTGTCCGATCCGGAATGGCTGTTGTTGCGCCTGGCGGCTTTGATGTATGTGCCGGTCCACAAGGGGCAGATCCAGCGCATCCTGGCCAACCTGCACCCCCCCCGGGGCCAGGACAGGGCGGCGAAATCGACCCGGAGATCGGTCGTGGCCGCCGGGAGGCGGCCTGCAGCGGCGGAGGGGGCAGAGAGATTTCCCTCCCCCATCAAGGTCAACCAGGCCTGGCAGAAGCTCCAGGATCGGGAGCTGCTGGTGCCGGCTCCGGCCCTCGAACAGTCCTACCGACGGTTCGGCGGCGCTGCCGATGGTTATTTCAACTGTCCGGAGGCGATCGGCTGGGAAGTGACCCGGGCCGCAGTGGCCGGCGAAGATTTTTCTGCATTTCTGGCAGCCATTCACAGAGCCTCTCCGCCCATGAGCAACCACGGCTGGGGCCCCGAACGGCTGGCGTCCTTCGAAATCGGTCTGCGGGAACTGCGGCTGGGGATTTTTCGGAACGACTACGAGCAGTTCAATCACTGCTTGACCCTCATCGGCCAGTCTTTCCCCGGTCAATTGGTCCAGTATGCCCCCCTGGTGCGGTTTTTTCTGCGGCCCTTTCGGTCCGCCTGGTTCGGCGGGCTGCATCCCGGCATTCAGGCCACGGTCCTGCCGCGGATTTTCGATCAGATCGCTCTGACCCTGGTCCCCCTGGAGCCGTTGCTGGCGGCCCTGGAACCCCATCGCACCCGTCCGGTCGAAGACAACGGCGACATCCTGCGTCACTACCTGGTGATGGCCCTGATCCTGGGGGATCGCCTGGACGAGGCCGACCGGGTCCTGAAACAGCCGGAACCGGTCTGGGCCCCGCTGTGCCTCAACGCTTGGCTGGCCTTTTTGCGGGGCGACCAGCCGGGGGCTCTGGGTGGGTTTGCCGAGGCCCTGAAGACGATCCGCCAGAAGACCAGCAAGCGCAAGACGTTCATCAGCCATCTCAGCGGCCCCTTCTATATCCTGGCTCTGCTCAAAGAGGGGGGCCATCAGGAACGCAAGCAGGCCGGGGAATTCCTCGATCTGCTGTTCAACAACTCGAAAACCGAACACACTCCCCTCTATTATTCTCTGCGGGGCCTGCTTTTGGGCCAGGAACGCAAGGTCAACCAGGCCCTGCACTGGCTGCACTACGGCTCCCTCACCGGGACCGAACAGATCGCCTTTCAGGAGGCTCCCGACGAGAACGTCCTCGACCAGCTGGACCGGGTGGATCCGCTGCCCACCCTGTTCCTGATCCTGGCCCTGACCACCATCGACCTGGGCCGGGCCCGGCGTCATCTGGGTCGCATGCGCCAGTTGGAGGTTCTGGCCCGGGAACATGGCCACCTCTGGGCAGCCCGGGAATTTCAGTCCCTGGCGGATCGGTTGGAAGGGGAGGACCTGCCGCCTGCGTCGGGCCCCTATCCCACCCTGCTGGCGGCCTTCCCCGCCCGGGAGGACTGGGAACAGGCCCTCAAGGCCCTGGCCGATTTCGTTCGTCTGGGTCAGCGGGCCGGTGGCCGGGACGCCGCTGCCGGGCAGCGGCGTCTGGCCTGGTTCCTCGGCCCCCTGCAACGGGATGCCTGCACCCTCGAACCCCGGGAGCAGAAGCAGTTGGCTCGGGGCGGCTGGAGCCGGGGCCGGGTGGTGGGGCTGCAACGCCTCTACAACCGTTCGCCGGACCTGGATTTTCTGACTCCCCAAGACTGGCAGGCCGGCGCCGCCATCCGCCGCGATCCGTATGGCTATGGCGCCGAACGGTTCGAGTGGCAGATCGAAAAGGCCCTGACCGCCCTGGTGGGTCATCCGCTGCTGTTCCAGGCCGATCAACCGGACCTGCCCCTGGAACTGGTGCGGGGGGCCCCGGAGCTGCTCATCGAGGAGGTCAAGGGCCGCCTGCAGCTCCGGCTGCAACCGGAGCCCCGGCCGTCGGGCATCGTGCTGCGTCAGGAGACCCCCAGCCGCCTGCGCCTGGTGGTGTTCGAGGCCCAGCATCGGGTGATTGCCGACATCGTCGGCAACAGCGGCCTGCGGATTCCCCAACGCGCCCGGGACAACCTGCTGGAGGTTTTGCCGCAACTGAGCAGCCTGGTCAATCTCCAGTCCACCATCGGTGGGGTGGGCACGACCATTCCCCAGGTGGAGGCCAATCCCGGCATTCACCTGCATCTGGTACCCCATGGCGAGGGGCTGAAACTGGAGATGCTGGTCCGTCCCTTTGGGACCGAAGGACCCTGTCTGCCCCCCGGCCGGGGGGCAGACACCCTGGTGGCGGAGGTGGCCGGCCAGCGGCTCCAGACCACCCGCGTTCTGGACCGGGAACGGCAGCGGATGGCCGCCGTTCTGGAGCAATGTCCCTCCCTGGCGGGCGAGGAGCCCGGCGGCAGCCATCTGGAGTGGATCTTCGAGGATCCCGAGGCCTGCCTGGAACTGCTCCTCGAACTGGGCGGGCTGGCGCCCGAACTCGCCCTGGTGGCCTGGCCCGAGGGGCAGTCGCTGCGGGTGGGCGCGCCGGTGGATTTCGAGCGGTTGACCCTGCACATCGCCCGCCAGCGGGACTGGTTCGGGGTGGATGGGACGTTGGAGGTGGAAGAAGGGCTGGTGCTGGATCTGCAACGACTTCTGAAGTTCGTGGAGGAGTCTCCAGGCCGCTTCGTGCCTCTGGGAGAGGGGCGTTTCCTGGCCCTCACCCGGGGGTTTCGCCGCCGATTGGAAGAACTGCGGGCTTTCACGGAACCCGGCGGTGGTCAGCGCCGGATCCATCCCCTGGCTGTCCCGGCCCTGGAATCCCTGGTGCGGGACGCCGCCAATGTCCACAGCGATCGGCATTGGCAGGAGCAGTTGGCGCGGATGGAGCGGGCCCGGTCCCTGGAGCCCCAGATTCCCACCACCCTGCGGGCGCACTTGCGGGATTACCAGGTCGAGGGCTTTCGTTGGCTGGTACGGCTGGCGGAGTGGGGCGTGGGGGCCTGCCTGGCGGACGACATGGGGCTGGGGAAGACCGTCCAGGCCCTGGCCCTGCTGCTGGCCCGCGCCCCCGCAGGGCCGGCCCTGGTGGTGGCCCCCACCTCGGTCTGCCCCAACTGGCAGGAGGAGGCCAAGCGCTGGGCGCCCACCCTCGGCGTGCGGATCTTCGGCCCCGGTGACCGGGACCAGACCCTGGAGAGCCTGCACCCTTTCGACCTGGTGATCTGCAGCTACGGCCTGCTCCAGAGCGAGGCGGAACGGCTGGCCGGCGTGGTCTGGCACACCCTGATTCTGGACGAGGCCCAGGCCATCAAGAACCGCCTGACCAAACGTTCCCAGGCGGCCATGGGCCTGCAGGCGAACTTCCGCCTGGCCACCACCGGCACGCCCATCGAGAATCACCTGGGCGAGCTGTGGAACCTGTTCCGGTTTCTGAACCCCGGTTTTCTCGGCTCCCTGGAAAAGTTCAATCAGCGCTTCGCCATTCCCATCGAGCGCAACCAGGATCGGGAGGCCCGCAAGCGGCTGCGGACCCTGATTCAGCCATTCATCCTGCGGCGCACCAAGGAGAAGGTGCTGGAGGAACTGCCGCCCCGCACCGAGATCACCCTCAAGGTGACCCTCAGCCCGGAGGAGATGGTCCTCTACGAGGCCCTGCGGCGCAACGCCCTGGAGAAGCTGGAAGAGGGCGAGGTGCCGGCGGAGCAGAACCAGATGCGCATCCTGGCGGAGATCACCCGCCTGCGGCGCGCCTGCTGCCATCCTTCCCTGGCGGCCCCGGAGTCCACCCTGGAGGGCTCCAAGCTGGAGGTGTTCTGGGCCATGGCCTCGGAACTGCTGGAAAACGGCCACAAGGCCTTGGTTTTCAGCCAGTTCGTGGATCACCTGACGATCATTCGCCGGTTTCTGGACGAACGGAAGGTTGTCTATCAATACCTGGATGGCGCCACCCCCTCCCGCAAACGCCAGGAGGCGATCCAGGCCTTCCAGAAAGGCGAGGGGGATCTGTTTCTCATCAGTCTCAAGGCCGGCGGCCTGGGTCTCAACCTTACCGCCGCCGACTATGTCTTCCACATGGATCCCTGGTGGAACCCGGCGGTGGAGGACCAGGCCTCGGACCGGGCGCACCGCATCGGCCAGGAGCGGCCCGTGACCGTCTACCGGCTGGTGACCAGCGCCACCATCGAGGAAAAGATCGTCGCCCTGCACCAGGAGAAACGCGATCTGGCCGATGGCCTGCTGGAAGGCAGCGACATGGCCGGCCGCATGTCGGCGGAGGCGTTGCTGCGCTTGATCCGGGAGGGGGGGTAGAGCGGGCGACGGGGTCAGAAACCGGTGATGAGCAGATCCCGGGCCGCAACGATTTCATCCCGGGCCTGGGCCAGGGAATCCACCCTGGCGCCCAACTGGCGCCGATGGATCCCGGCCAGCTCCGGGGTGGACATCGCCACTGGTCATCACAAGCACCTTGATTGCAAGAGTAATGCGCAATTCCTTGGTGGCCTGACACCGTTTCATGTAATCAACGTTTTGTGATATAAAGGCTTTTCCGATCCACCAAGGGGGAGGAAAGGTCATGGATGGGCCAGAGATCGTTTTGGATGTTGGATGTGTGAATCCGGAATGCAAACATTACGGGATCAAGGGGTTGGGGAACGTGGTGGTCCGTCGCCGGTATGGGACCAGCGGGATTCGGTTTCCGCGCCATCCCCACCGACATCCTTGAAGCCCAGGCGTGTCAGCACGGCCCCCAGTCTGCCCTGGATGGCGTGGCTGCCGCCGATCAGATAGGTGGATGCCACCGCCATCAGGGAAAAGGCCCACAAGACCGGGGTCAGGGTCGTTGCGTCGGTATGGCCGAAGCTGACCCCCAGGGACAGGATCACCAGGGAAAACTCGCTGATCTGCATCAGGTTGATGCTCGCCAGCAGGCTGATCCGATGCCCGGAGCGCAGGACATGCAGCACCCCGAACACTCCCAGGAAGCGGGACAGGATCAGACCCACCGTCAGGCTCAGGGTCACCAGCAGGACTGGCCATTCCGGCAGTGGAATCTGCATGCCCAGAGCCACGAAAAACAGGGTGATGAAGAAATCCCGGATCGAGATCACCTTGGCGATGACATCCAGGTTGTAGGGGAAGGTGGCCAGACTGACCCCGGCGATGAGCGCCCCCATTTCCATGGACAACCCCACCCATGGATGGGCCGCCACCAGGCTGACCAGAAAGCACCAGCCCATGGAAATCACCAGCATCAGTTCGGGCAGTTTGGAGGCCAGATGGAAGACCAGGGGCAGGACGAATCGGCTGATCAGCAGGGCAGCGGCCACCAGGAAGAAGCCGGAAGCGAAGGTACTCAGAATGCCGCCGACTTGGGGATCGAAAAAATTGGGTTGCAGGGCCAGCACGATGATCGCCCAGATGTCCTGGAAGACCAGGATGCCCAGGGTGATTCTGCCGGGCAGGGTGTCCAGCTCCATTTTATCGTACAGCAGTTTCACCACCACCATGGTGCTGCTGATGCCGATGGCGAGGGCGGCATAGAGAGCGGCATAACCCCGGCCCGGCCCCCAGCCGATCAGGCCCAATCCCGAAAAGAACGCCCATCCCGCCAGCACCGACAGTGGAAACTGCGACACCCCGGTCAGCAGCACCAATCGCCCCGATGACAGCATGCGCTTGAGATTGATCTCCAACCCGATCATGAACAGCAGCAGGATCAGGCCGATCTCGGCCACCGTGAGAATCTCTGTTTGGCTTTCGATCAGACCCAATCCCACGGGACCAATGAGGACTCCGGCAAGGATATAGCCCAGGATCAGCGGTTGCCGCAGCAGCTTCATCGCCACGCCCATCAGGCTGGCGGCCACCATGGTCAGGGCGATACTGTGGATGATCTCATGGCCGCCCCCGCCCCCGTCACCGGCCCAGGCTTTCATGGGCAGCAGGATGGCCAGCATGGGTGCGGCGAGAATCTGCAGAAGGGTCCGAACGGGCATGAACAATCCTTTTCCCGGAGCTGACTTCGATGGATGGTGCGGTCAGAGCGGCCTGGAAGGTCGTGGCGCTGCCAAGCCATGGCGACAAGGATCAGAATGAACAGCGGAATGCCGAGTCTGTCAAGTCGAACTGTGGGCATGAAATCTCCTCGCGGCCTGATGGGGGAAACCGATGACCGGGAGGGGACTCAATGAAATTGCGTCAGGGCACGATGGAGCGCACCATGCGTTGGCTGTTGCGGCGCCGCACGAAGGTGTCGATGCTGTCCTCCAGACCTGCCTCTGGGAGCGGTTGGGTTGGGGTGGGGGGACGGTGGTGCAGGCGGCGCACCTCCTGGAGCAGGATGGCGTTGGTCTGCCGCAGCTTGCGGGCCAGGATCGCCGTCAGGTTGCGCATCACCGTCAGGCCGATTTCCGGGCGGGCGGTCATGAAGGCCTGGGCCGGCTCCCGGTCCAGGACATAGACCTCCAGATCGTCGGCGGCGATGGCGGCGGCGCTGCGGGGACTCTGGTCCAGAAAGGCCATCTCACCGAACACCTCCGGCCCACGCACCAGGATCTCCTGCTGGTCCGCCCCTCCCTGGTCCAGCAGAATCTTCACCCGGCCCCGGGGCAGGAGGTAGACCTCGGTCCCCAGGCTGCCCTCGGCGAAGATCTCCTCCCCGGCCAGGTAGCGGACCTTCCGGGCGCAGCCGTCCAGCAGGGCGGCCATCTGAAAGGGGTCCAAGCCCCGAAACAGTCTGATTTCCTGGACTTCTCCGATGTCGAACATGCGCCTCACCCTCCCGGTTGGCCCAGACCCACCGCCTGCCCCAGGCTCCACATGGGCATGAAGATGCCCAAGGCCAGCATCAACACCATCCCGCCCATCATGGCCAACAGGATCGGCTCGATGGCGGTGGCGAGGTTCTTCACGTCGTATTCCACCTCCCGTTCGTAGAACCGGGCCACCGAGTTCATCATGTCGTCGGTGCGGCCGGTTTCCTCGCCCACCGCCAGCATCTGCAGAACCAACTGGGTGAACAGCCCGCTGGCCTTGGCGGCCTGATGAATCCCCTCGCCCCGGTCGATGCGGGCGCGCATCTGGCGGGTGCCTTTTTCCAGCCGCGCGTTGTCCATGGCCCCGGCCACGGTGTTGAGGGCATGATCCATGGATAGCCCCGCCTGGATGCACATGGCCAACGTGCGGGCAAAGCGGGACAGGGTGGCCCGGTTGATGATGGGACCGACGATGGGCAGGCGCAGCTTGAAGCCGTCCCACCACAGCCGCCCGTCGGGAGTGCGGATGAAGCGCCGAAAGGCCAGAATCGCCACCCCCACGGTCAGCAGGATGACCGGCCCATGGGCGATGGTGAATTCCGACATGCTCACCAGCAGCCGCGTCTGCCAGGGCAATTCGGCATCGAACTGCTTGAACAGCTTCTCGAAGGCCGGAATCACGAACCAGTTGAGAATGAACACCGCCACGAACATGGCCCCGGTGACGATCATCGGATAGCGCATGGCGCTCTTGATCTGCTGCCGGGTCTCCTTGTCCACCTCCATGTACTGATAGAGCTGCAACAGGGCGGCGGCCAGCTTGCCGGAGGTTTCCCCCACCCGCACCACGCTGACGAACAGCCGGGGAAACACCTTGGGATGGGCCCCCAGGGCGGTGGCAATCTCCTTGCCGGATTCCAGGTCGGCGGCCACCGTCTCCAGCGCTGCCTTGAGCCGGGCGTTGTTGGATCCCTCCCGCAATCCCTGGATGGCCCGCACCACCGGAATGCCGGCATCCATCAGGGTATAGAGCTGGCGGGTGAACTGGATCAGGTCGTCATCGCTGGGCCAGCCGCCGCCCGACAGGAAACCGCCGCGCTCCTGCAACTCCCTGACCTCCACCGGGGCGATGCCTTGCCCCACCAACTGCTCCAGGGCCCGGTCCCGGGTGGAGGCGGCCAATTCACCGTGTACCGCCTCTCCCTGGGTATTCCGGCCCGTGAACCGGAATCTGGCCATCACGCACCTCCTTTGTTCGGTGGGACCGGCGGATCCGGGCACAGGCGCATGGCCTCGGCCAGGGCGGTCCGCCCCTGCAGGGCCTGCTGCAGGGTGCCCAGATGAATCGGCTGGTAACCCGGCGTCAGGGGCGCCCGCTGGATGAACGCCGTGGCATCCCCGGCCCGCAGGATGTCGGCCAACTCCGGGGTGAGCGCCAGCAGTTCCATCACCGCCATGCGCCCCCGATAACCGGTCTGGTTGCATTTGGCGCAGCCGGCGCCCTGCACCAGGGGCACCCGCTCGGGATCCGACACACCGACCCGGGTCAGCCACCAGACTTCCCGGGCGTCGGGACGGTGGGGGCCGGCACAGTCGGGACAGACCCGCCGGATCAGTCGCTGGGCGAGGATGCCCAGCAGGGAATCGGCCACGGCATACCCTTCCATGCCCATGTCCAGCAGCCGCACCGGCGTGCGCACCGCGTCGTTGGTGTGCAGGGTGGAGAGGACCAGATGACCGGTGAGGGCCGCCCGAATGGCGATTTCCGCCGTTTCGCGGTCGCGCATTTCCCCCACCAGGATCACGTCCGGGTCCTGGCGCAGGGCGGTGCGCAGCACCTTGGCGAAGTCCCAGCCGATGCGCCCCATCACCTGCACCTGGTTGACCCGGGACATGCGGTATTCCACCGGATCCTCCACCGTGATGATCTTGCGCTCCGGGGTGTTCAGCTCATTGATGGCCCCGTACAGGGTGGTGGTCTTGCCGCTGCCGGTGGGGCCGGTCACCAGGATCATGCCGTGGGGATGGGCCAGCAGGCCGCGCAGACGCTCCAGAATGTCCTTCTCCAGGCCCATGTGGTCCAGTTTCAGGCTGTCCTGGGTCTGGCGCAGCAGCCGCATCACCACCGACTCGCCATCCTGGGTGGGCATGGTGGACACCCGCACGTCCATGGGCAGGTTGCGGGCCACGATCTTGAAACGCCCGTCCTGGGCCAGCCGCCGCTCGGAGATCTCCAGGCCCGCCATGAGCTTGATCTTGGAAATGAGCGCCGGGGCGATGCGTTTCTTGTTCAACACCCGCTCGAACAGCCGGCCGTCGATGCGCTGGCGGATGCGCAGCACCTTTTCGTCCGGTTCGATGTGGATATCCGAAGCATCCATGCGCACCGCATCGTCGAACAGGGACTGGATGATCTTCACCACCGGGGCATCGGTGCGGATGGCCGTTCCTTCGCCCTCGGTTTCGCCTTCCTGGCCGTCGCGCACCTCCTCTTCCAGTTCCTCGGCGAAGCCGTCGATCTCCGCCTCGTTGCGGTAGTGGATGTCCAGCCCCCGCAGCAGGTCCCCATGGTTGACCACCGCCACCACCACCCGCCGTTGCAGATGGTTGGCGATTTCGTCCGAGGCGTACAGGTCGGTGGGGTCGGACATGCCCAGCAGCACTCCCAGGGGGCTTTCCGCCAGCACCACCGCATGAAAGCGCCGGCAGATCGCCTCCGGCACCAGCCGCACGGTGGCCGGGGCGAGCGAAAAGGTCTTCAGATCCACCACCGGCAGCTCGAAGCGGTGTCCCAGAAAGCGCAACAGCGGCTCCTCGGGCAGCTCGACCAGATCCACCGGCTGGGCGACGGATCCGCCGTGATCCTGGCGGTCCAGGGCCGCCTGGAAGCCCTCTGCGATCCGTTCGCCTTCCTCCGCCAGCAGGTCGCCCACCCGCAGGGCATCGAGTTCGCCGATTCGCAGGGGAGAGTCGGTGGCGCGCAGCAGCGTCGCCAGGCCCGCCTCCGGCAGGCAGCCGAGCCGGAACAGCACCCGGCCGTTGTCGGCCATGCTGCGCTCCCGGATCACCAGGATCTGGCGCAATTGTTCCTGGGTGAAAGCCATTTTGCCTCATCCTCATCAGGAGCCTGCCGGCTCTTCAGAAGGGCGGAAATTCCTCGCCCACCGCCTGCACCGGTGGCGCATCCAGGATGGTGGGCCGAAGCAGGATCACCAGTTCGGTCTTGCCCACGCTTTCCCGGCGATGGCCGAACAGACCGCCGATCAGGGGCAGATCCCCCAGGACCGGCACGCCGGCCTGGGCCTCGCTGCTCTTTTCCTTCATGAGTCCGCCGATCACCACGATCTCGCCGGTGCGGGCCCGCACGATGGAGTCCGACTCCCGGGAGGCGCTGTAGGCCAGGGGGAAGGGCAGTTCCCCGACCCATTTGATCTTCTGGGTGACCTCGGTGACCGACGGATGCACATGCAGGGTCACCTGGCCATCGTCCCCGATGCGGGGCACCACGTCCAGGGCCACCCCGGAGAAGAACGGCGTGAAGGTGGGCGCCAGGGTGGTGGTGCCGTTGTCCACGCTGACATCGATCTTGGTGACGAAGTAATCGTCCACCCCCACCTTGATCACCGCCTTCTGGCTGTTGATGGTGGCGATGCGCGGGCTGGAGAGAACCTTGACCTTGCCCTGATTCTCCAGGGCTTCCAAAAAGGCCGTGAAGTCGTTGAGGCCCAAGGCCACTCCGAAGGCGCCGCCGAACGCGCTGACCGGAAAGACCCCGCCCAGGCTGCTGGTCGGACTGGTCAGACCCGAGGCGGTCGAGGGGCCGCCCAGCAGGGTGCCGCCGCCGGTCTGGCCGACGCCCCACCATTTCGAACCGCCGGCGTTGACCACCGTGGCCCAGTTGATGCCGGTCTGGTATTCACCGGACAGTTCCACCTCGACGATCTTGGCCTCCAGGATCACCTGGCGCCCCAGATTGGCCTTCATCCGCTCCACCAGGTCGCCCACCCGGCGCAATTCCGAAGGAAAAGCCCGCACCGCCACCAACCCGGTCTGGGGGCTGGCGCTGACATGCCGTCCGCCGCCGGCCACATCCTCCTGGCAGGAATGGCCGTAGTTCTCCGCGGTCTGAGCCCCACCGCCGGCCCCGGCGCTGCTTGCCCCGGCCGTCAGGCCCAGGGTGGTGCAGACCACGTCCAGCATCTCGCGCCAAAAATCGGACCGGAAGCGGGTCTGCAGCTGTGAGCCCGAGGTGTTCTGGGTGGTGGTGGTGTTGCGGTTGCTGTCCAGACCCGAGGTGGAGCTGGAAGTGGAGGTGGCCTGGCTGATCTGCCCGGAACTCACCTTGGTGGTGGAGAGTCCCTGGCGGTCCATGTCCGGATATTCCATCTGGAACACCCGGCTGGTCAGCTGTTTCGGGAACACCATGAAACCCTTGCGCAGGGCCACGCAATCCAGGTTGCCCACCCGGCACACCACCCGCATGGCCTCGGTCACCGTCACCTGTTTCAGGTTCAGGGTGATCTGCCCCTCCACCCTCGGATCCACCACCAGGCTGTAGGGCGTGTCGGCCACCAGCCCGTCCAGCACCGCGCGGACCGGCAGGTCGGTCACCTGCAGATCGAACAGGGGCTCCGGCTTGGCCGCCGGCGTCACGGGGATCACCGGAGCCGGGACCGGGACCGGGCCGGGTGCGACCGCTTCCGGTCCCCGGCCCTGCAGGACCTTCTGCAGCTCCACGCCGGTGTCTCCCGGATTGGGCAGTCCCTGGCAGGCGCTCAGCAGCGCCACCAGGGAGCCCCACAGCAGGGGGCGGGGCAAGGAGAGTCTATGCATGGTGTTCCAAGGCGTTGTCATGGCCCGGTTCCTTTGTTGGGGTATTCTTTGACGATTTTCGGCCCCACCGGCGGGGTCAGGGTGTCCAGGCGACCCTGGCGCAGCACCTGCACGCCGGCCGGTGTGATGCTCTTGACCAGCGCCTCGTCGACCCGGTCGCCCACCCGCACCAGGCGGCCGTTGACCACCGCCAGCCGCCGTTGCGGTCCGATCAGCAGGGCGTCCAGACGGTCCGGCGGACGTTGGGCCTTCTTGAGCGCCTCCGGGCCGAAGGTGCCGGCGCTGTTGAGGGTGGGCGGTCGGGTGGGATCCCGCAACCGTTCTTCCTGACCCTGGGCGGACGTGGGCATCAGCACCGCCGCCAGCAGGGCCAGGGCCAGCCATGTGTCCTGGTTACGCACCGATCAGCTCCTCGTTCAGGCTCAGTGTATGGATGATCAGCACCACCTGCATCCTGGGATGCTCCCTGACCCGCAGGGTCAGGCTGTCCCAATACAAGGTCCAGGGCATTGTGCCCAGGGATTTCAGAAAGCCCAGGGTATTGAGATAATCTCCCTCGAAGACCAGCTTCAGGCTGTGGCGATACAGCAGGCGTTCGGCGACCTGTGCGGGTTCCGGGGCGGCCTCGGCCGCCGCCTCGGCCGCCGCCTCCGGGGCGGCCTTGCGGGCGTTGCCGGTGGTGGTCTTGGGAGCAGCGGCCTTGGCCTTGGCTGCTTCCGGGCGGGCCGGGGGGTGCGGTGCGGTTTCCGCGGTGAGGCGCACGGTCTCCCGCGGCAGGGTTTCCAGCCCGAGCAGGGTCAGGCCCCGGTGTTCCCGCAGCAGGCTCTCCAGGGCCACGGTCATCTCCCGGGGCGCCACCAGTTTCCCCACTGCCTGGGCCACTTGACGTTCCAGGCCGGCCATCTCCTGGCGATAGCCGGCCAGCCGGGGATCCGCCTCCCGGACCCGACCCGCCAGCCGTTCGGCCCGCAGGCGGTCGCGCTTGGCGGCCAGATCGTCCAGATACTGCCGGGTGGCGACGACCTCGGCCCCGATTCGTTCCCGGACCTGGCCGACGGGATGCAGAACCAGTCCCCGGACCGCCAGCCAGGGCACCAGCGCCAGGGCGGCCAGCAGCATGAACCGTTCGCGCCGGGAGCGGGTTTCCAGTTGTGTCACGAGGCTGTTCAAGAGCTTATTCATCGCGCATCCCCTTGAGGCGATTGGTCAGCAGGCGAAATTCGACCGGTTTGCCGGGTTCCTTGTCCAGCGTGTCGATCTTGAGGATATCGAACCCCCGACCGGCAAAATTGGGGCTCTCCCCCACGGCGGTGATGAAGCGCGGAATCCGCTCCGGACTCACTCCCCGGGCCGCGATGGCCAGCTCCCGGCCGCCCTCCATGATGGTCAGACCGGTCAACCAGACCCCCTCCACCGACCGGGTGGCCAGATCCTCCAGGTGTCCGGCGAAACCGGTGCTGTTGCCGGCCTGGCTGTTGTTCAGGTAATCCAGCAGCTTGCGGTCCAGGGCCACTTGATCGGCCATCTGGCGTACCTGGCTTTCCAGCTTGACTTCCCGCCGTTCGGCCGGGCGCAGCCTGGTCTCGGCGATCACCTCCTGCAGCAGAGGCGCTTCCAGGGTCTTGAGGGACTGCAAGGCCGCCTCTTCCTGGAACAGGCGGCCCTGGGCCACTCCGGCGACCAGAGCGGCCAGGAGCAGGGAAACGCCTCCCAGGGTCAAGATCAGCCGACCGCCGACCCAATCGTGACTCGGCTGCAGCCGGGCTTCCAGCAGGTCGAGGTTCGTGCCGATCGGCCGCGCCCGGGCCAACGCCGCCCCCAGGGCCGGCAGCACCCGGGCCAGGGTGGCCTCGTCCGGCCGTCCGTTGGCGAAGCGGAACAGCGGGTCCGGGTTCAAGGCCTCCACCTGCCAGGATTTCAACCGCCCCGCCAGGGCCTGCCCCAATCCGGACACGGGATCCGGCAGGGGGGCCAGCACCAGCCGCCGGGGGGCGTCGCCCACGAACCGGCTCTCGACGTAATCCAGGGTGCGCAGCAGTTCCAGGGCCAGGGGCTCCAGGTCCAGAGTGCCCGCAGCGGACGTTCCGTCGGTTGTCTGGGAGGCCGCGCGGATCCGCGCGCTGCCCACCTTGAGGCGCCGCACATAGACCAGCCGCCGGCCATCCACCGCCAGCACCATGCTTTCCTCGACCCCCACATGCAGCAGCACCCCCGGGTGACCCGCGCCGGGGCCGGCGAGCAGCAGCTGGCCCATGGCCGTCTCCCAGGCATCGATGCCCTCCGGCGCCAATTGCAGCAGGGCCATCATCCCCACCTGGCGCAACACGTCTTCCTGATGCGCCACCACCACGTTGCGCATCCGGCGCTCGTCCCCGTCGTCGCGCTTCTGGGCCGGGATGGGATAGGTAGCCACCACCGCCTCTTCCACCGGGAATTCCAGCCGGTCCTTCACCCGCCAGCGCATGATATCGGCCAGCTCCTCCTCCGGGGCCGGAACCCCTTCCTCGGAGAACACCTGATACTGGCCGGGGACCAGCACCCCCACCGCCCGGCCGGTGCCCAGGCCCCGGGACCGCAGCACCTCGGCCAGCCGGCCAGCCGGTTCGGCGTCCTCCACCACCGCACAGAGGTCCACGGGGTGGGGGCCTTCCCCCCGGGCATCCAGATGGACCAGCACGGTGGCCCCCGGCCACTGCGCCAGGCCAAAGCCGCCCTGGCACGGCGCCCGGCCGGTCAGCAGGCCCGCCAGTCTGGCCGAGGCCGCCCGCCAGTCGATGGAAGAACCGGACAACAGAGTCTTGGGAGTTTTTTGCAGCATGGTCGTTCTCCTTCACTGGTCCTACAGGAACAATCGTGCCATGCTTTATTCAATAATTATTTCAATCGGATGAAGCACGTTTCTTCCGCTGCCCCACGCCGCGGCCGGCTCCAGGGGGCTTGCCGCCGGGCAAACGGCAACTATCATTTACGTCAGCGGTTGACAATCCTGGAATAATGCGGCTATTTTATTGATTAAAATAAAGATAAAATCAACATAGATGACTGTTTACACTGGGGGTCCCCATGGACGACATGCAGCGGATGCGGGCACGGATGGACGAACTCCAGGACCGCCTGGAAAAGGTCAACCAATCCTGGACCATGGCCGAATACGAGGGGTTGTTGGCCCTGTATGTGGAAATCCTGCCCCCCCTGTTCAACGCCGAGCGCTGTTCGATCTTCTTCGTGGATCTGCGCCACCACAACATGTGGCTGAAGATGGGCACCGGCCTGGAGCCGGGGCAGATCGAGGCGCCCCTGGAGGGCAGCGTGGTGGGGCGGGCGGTCTCCAGTCGGGGCTGCATCGTGGAGAATCACCTCGACCGGCAGGCCGGCTTCCACACCACCGCCGACGCCCGCACCGGGTTCGTCACCCGCAACCTGATCTGCGTGCCGGTCACCAGCCGCAGCGATACCAGCCTGGTCACCGGGGCGGTGGAGCTGCTCAACAAGCGGGACGACGGCGGCTTCGGCGCCGAGGATTGCCGCCGGCTGACCGAGCGGGTGGCCCTGTTGTCCATGGCCATCGACAACATCCTGATCAGCGGTCGGATTCTGGAGCTGTCCAAGGAGATCAGCCAGAACCTGCGGACCCTCAGTCCGGCGCTGCCGGACGGGCAGGGATTGATCGCCGAGAGTCGGGCCATGCAGGAGGTGCTGGGGTTTGTGCAATCGGTGGCCGCCACTCCGGTCAACGTCTTCATCAGCGGCGAGAACGGCACCGGCAAGGAGGTCATGGCCCGGCTGATCCACCAGTGGAGCCCGGAGCGGAATCGGCCGTTCGTGGCGGTCAACTGTGCCTCCATTCCGGAAACCCTCATGGAGAGCGAATTCTTCGGCCATGAGAAGGGGGCCTTTTCCGGGGCGGATCAACCCCGGCCGGGCAAGTTCGAGGAAGCCGACGGCGGCACCCTGTTCCTGGATGAGATCGCCGACCTGCCCGGCCCCCTGCAGCCCAAGTTCCTGCGGGTTCTCCAGGAGGGGGAGAGCTGTCGCCTGGGCAGCAACAAGGTGCGCAAGCTGCGGTTTCGCACCATCAGCGCCACCAACAAGGATATCCGCCGGGAGGTGGCGGCAGGGCGGTTTCGGGAGGATCTGTTCTATCGGCTGTTTTCGGTGGACATCGCCCTGCCGCCGCTGCGAGAACGCCCCGAGGACATTCTGCCCCTGGCCCAGGCCTTCCTCAAGGAGACCGGCCGGCGGTTCAGGAAGAAAGTGGCCGGGTTGTCCCCGGAAGTGGTCGGGCTGCTGGAATCCTATGCCTGGCCCGGCAACGTGCGCCAACTGCGCCGCGAGATCGAGCGCCTGGTCACCCTGACTCCGGAGGGGGAGATCATGACCCTGAAGGCCTGTTCCCTGGAATTGCGCAATCATGGCCACCAGGCCAAGGCGGTCCCGGTCCGGGGTGCCGGGGCGGGGGAGACAGCAGTGACGATTGTGGAGGAGCTGCCCCTCAAGGAGCAGATGCAGCGCTTCGAGCAGCAATGCATCCGCCAGGCCCTGGAGCGCAGCGGGGGCAACCGGGGAGAGGCCGCCCGGCGGCTGGCCATCACCCGGCAATGGCTGCACAAGCGGATTTTGCACTACGGGCTGTGACGCGCCTGCCGCGGCGGGCGGCAGGCGCGTCGGTGGGTCAACCGCCGCAGGCCTCCTGGCCCCGCTTCACATAGCCTTTGGCGTTTTCCACATACTGCCGGCTCTGGCTGATGCGCACGTCATCCTGGCGGCTCAGGTTGATCTTGCCCAGCTGGCTGATGGCCTCCTCCAGGAACGACCGGCCGGCCTTGTTGGTGCATCCCCCCCAGGCCTTGGCCACCTGGCGGTAGATCTTGATCGTTTCGTCCATGACTTCGATGCGGACCTTTTCGAAGTTTTCCCAACTGCGGAATTCCTGCTGCTTGACGGCCAGGGCGCTCTGTTTGCGCCGGGCTTCCACCTCGTACTGATCGGCCTTCTCGTTGAAGCAGGCGGCGGTATCGCAGGCCGCCCGGGCTTCCCCGGGATAGTGTATCATTACGGCGGCGGCCAGCAGGGCCGCTGCCCACATCCTGCCATGCTGTGGCATTCCCATGTCTCCCCTGTTGCGTTGCATTGACCGATCTCCCATCCATCTAAAGTCAGATCAAGCCGTTCTTCTTTTTCCAGCGGTTGAAGATTTCCAGAATGAGGCCATCGGCCAGACCGATCTGGGGCACGAAGATCTCCTCGATGCCGGTCCACTTCATCACCGACAGGTAGATCCGGCCGGCCGGCACGATGACATCCGCCCGGTCGGGTTTGAGCCGGTAGACCTGCAGCCGTTCTTCGAGCCCCATGGAGGCCAGATCGTCGTACATGGCCTGCAATTTTTCCCGGGACATGGGCTTGTCCGGGGCGATCCGGCTCAGGCTGAAATACTTGTTGATGTTGCCGCCGGAACCGATGCCCTTGATCCATTTGACATCCTGGAGTTTCTCGCACTGCAGGCGGGTCCAATCCTTCATTTCCTGCCAGGTGGCGGGGGCCACCAGATCTTCCTTGAGGCGCACCGTGCCCACGTTGAAGGAGCGCGAGGCGACCATGCGATTGTTGCGCTGGAAGGTCAGTTCCGTGCTGCCGCCGCCCACGTCGATGAACAGGTAGGTGCCCTTGCGGAAGCGGTCGTCCAGGGTGTTCAGGGCGATCAGTTCGCCTTCCCGGGAGCCATCGATCACCTCGATCACCATCCCGGTTTCCTGCTTGATGCGTTCCACCAGTTGGCCGCCGTTTTCGGCGGAGCGCAGGGCCGAGGTGGCGCAGGCCATGTAGTCGTCCGACTCCGCGGCCTTCATCAGGTACTTGAATCCCATCATGGCGGCGACCAGGCGATCGGATGCCTGATCCGAAATGCGCCCCTTGCCGAAGGCGTCGGCCCCCAGCCGTACCGGCACCCGGTAGAGGGCCGACTTGCGCACCATGGGTCGATGTTCCTCCACGTCGAAGACATGGCAGATCAGGAGACGAACGGCGTTGGAACCGATGTCGATGGCGGAAAATTTCATGATGTTCTGTCTGTGGCCTTTCTGACGGGTTGCATGTGAAGACCATCCACTCTCAACTGTAAATTCTGGATCCCCGGGGTCGGGAGGTCAAGGAGGCAAGCGGCGACCAGGCCGGGGCTTGGGTGCAACCGGCAACCGCTGTATAGTGGATCGGTCATTCCGGGCGGGGCCGGGGATCCTCCTGCCGGAGGGGTCCGGCTTCCGAGCCACAGCACATCCCGCCACGCCACCCAACGGAGAAGAGAGGGGCATCATGGCAGAAAAAATCGTCGCGACCACGCCGTTCAACGACCAGAAGCCGGGCACCTCCGGATTGCGGAAAAAGGTGACCGTCTTTCAACAGCCCCATTATCTGGAGAATTTCGTCCAAGCCATTTTCGATTCCCTGGAGGGCTTCAAGGGGCAGACCCTCGTGGTGGGGGGGGATGGCCGCTACTACAACCGGCAAGCCATCGATATCATCCTGCGCATGGCCGCCGCCAACGGCTTCGGCCGGGTGCTGGTGGGCCGGGGCGGGATTCTTTCCACCCCCGCCGCCTCCTGCGTGATCCGCAAGCACCAGGCGTTCGGGGGCATCATCCTCTCTGCCAGCCACAATCCCGGCGGCCCCCAGGGGGATTTCGGCATCAAGTACAATACCGGCAACGGCGGTCCCGCCCCGGAAAAGGTGACCGACGCCATTTTTGCCCACAGCAAGATCCTCAAGCAGTACCGCATCCTGGCCGGAGGGCAGTCCCCGGATCTGGACAGCCTCGGCGACCGCACGCTGGGCAACATGCTCGTGCGGGTCATCGATCCGGTGGCCGACTATGCCGAGCTGATGGAGCAGTTGTTCGATTTTCCGGCCATTGCCGCGCTGTTCAAGGAAGGCAAGTTCCGCATGCGGTTCGACGCCATGCACGCGGTGACCGGCCCCTACGGCACCGAAATCCTGGAGCGGCGCCTGGGCGCTCCGGCCGGAACGGTGATGAACGGGGTGGTGAAGGAGGACTTCGGTGGCGGTCATCCCGATCCCAACCTGACCTATGCCGAGGAGCTGGTGGCCCTCATGATGGGCGACCAGCCCCTGGATTTCGGCGCCGCCTCCGATGGTGATGGCGATCGCAACATGATTCTGGGCAGCCGCTTCTTCGTCACGCCCAGCGACAGCCTGGCGGTGCTGGCGGAGAATGCCCATCTGGTGC
This sequence comes from Magnetococcales bacterium DC0425bin3, assembly GCA_002753665.1. Classification (GTDB taxonomy): domain Bacteria; phylum Pseudomonadota; class Magnetococcia; order Magnetococcales; family DC0425bin3; genus DC0425bin3. The sequence goes on along the minus strand of PEAP01000035.1, from coordinate 6,105 downwards.
CCGGTTATGCCGGCGGGCTGGCCGGGGTGGCCCGCTCCATGCCCACCAGCGCCGCCGCCGACCGGGTGGCCAAGGCCAAGGGGTTCGAATGCTTCGAAACCCCCACCGGCTGGAAGTTCTTCGGCAACCTGCTGGATGCCGGCCGTGCCACCCTGTGCGGCGAGGAGAGCTTCGGCACCGGTTCCAACCATGTGCGGGAGAAGGACGGCCTGTGGGCGGTGCTGTTCTGGCTCAACATCCTGGCCAGGCGTCGTGAATCGGTGGCCAAGGTGGTGGGGGACCTGTGGGCCGCCTACGGGCGCACCTTCTATTCCCGCCATGACTACGAAGAGGTGGATGCCAACGCCGCCAAGGGCCTGATGGATCATCTCAAGGCCCAGTTCGGCACCCTGCCGGGCCAGGTGTTCGAGGGCCGCAAGGTGGCCTTTGCCGACGACTTCGCCTACACCGACCCGGTGGACGGCAGCCGGTCGGCCAATCAGGGCATCCGCATCGGCTTCGAGGATGGTTCCCGCATCGTGTTTCGCCTGTCCGGCACTGGCACCGCCGGCGCCACCCTGCGGATCTATCTGGAGCGCTACGAACCCGATGCCGCCAAACAGGGTCAGGACGCCCAGCAGGCCCTGGCCGACCTGATCCGCATCGCCGATCGGCTGGCCGGCATCCGCGCACGCACCGGGCGGGATCGGCCCACGGTGATCACCTGATCCCCTGACCCGCGGTCGGTTGCCTCTTCTGGCCTCCTCCCCTCGATCCAATGGCCTTGGGGGGAGGAGGCCTTCCTTTTCCTGGAGCAGGCTGACGCCCATGAGCGCCCAGCATGTCCTGTTTTTGGGAATTGCCGTCGACATCCTGATGGGTATCGGGTTGACCGGAATAGCCCAGGTTGGCTAGGACACCATAATGGCTGTTTCGCCGGCGCGATCGCTGTAGTAGAGGCGCACGCGAATCTGATAGGTACGACCCTTCAACAGCCGGCGCTGAATCTTGGCATTGCGATCCACGCCGCTGTCGTCATCCGCGGTCAGGTAACGCCACTGGCCATTGTCCTGGACATGCATCACCATGATCACATCCGAAGTGCCGAAGGTCTGGATCGTATAGCTGCGGCTGTAGTCCGGGGAGAAGTTGAAGTCCTTCTGCTCGCCAGGAGCCAACGACAGGGTTTGCGACTGGAGGAGGCGCAGCGGCTGCGGTTCGGACCTGGTGGTCGGATAGAACTTCTGCACCAGATCCTTGTCGATGGTGGAAATCGTTCCGGGGGGGAGCAGCGCTGCGGTTTTGTAGACCTCCGGTTTGTTGATCAGGCCGGCCTCGAAGGCATAGTGCATGATCGAATTCTTGTCCCACTGGGAGCCATCCACCTCGTTCTGCTTCAGCTTGCGCAGGATGTTCCAGTCGATCAGCTCGCGGCTCCAATGGTTGGGAGGCCCCGAAAAATGACTGTACACGGCCTGTTCGTTCCAGACGATCCCGGAAAAGGGATTCTGGTGTTCATGGTGGAACCCCAAGGTGTGGCCGATTTCGTGCAGGGCGGTGGTCACGCCGTAGGAATTCTCGGTCAGATTCCAGCCGAAATTCATCGTGGGCTGCCCCTGTCCCACGATGGCGGTGTTCAGGATATCGCGGCCGACGTAGGACCAGGAGCCGTCGTTGCGGTCGAATGTGATGCGCACCATCGCCTGGCGGGCGTCGGTACTCTCTTGAAAGGTCAACCCGCACAGACTCTGCCAGGTGTTGAAAGCGTTGCGCACCACGTTCTTCTCGGCGTCGGTGGTGTTTTGCAGGAAGCCATAGGTCAGTTGGGTGCCGTTGACCCACTTGCTGCCGATGGCCCGTATCAGGCCGGCGCGTCTGGGGTTGACATCGGCCGCCAGCTCTCTGGGCGGCACCATCGGCATCTTGCAATGACGGATTTGATTTGGGTTGATGGTGGAATTGGACATGTGTGGTCTCCCGAATGAATTTTTGGCACAAACGGCCCTCGGACGGGCTGCATGGCCAGTCGGACAATCGTGCCGACGGCTTTTTGGAAAGTTACCAGAGGAAATGTTTTCACGTCAAGTTCGATCACGACAAGTTCTTTTCAAGAACCGAAGAGTCTGCCGAGCGTTTCTGTTATCCTGTTGAAACTGTTTGAAATTTTACAATGTGATTATATGGGATTTCAGGGATTGCGGCATTCAAATAATTACATTTGTAAATGTCACATTGTGCCATGGCCTGCTGTGCCATCCATGGAGTATCCGGTGCGGGGACATCACGATTTGGATATAATTCCTCGCTTCCAGCCGTGAACGTTGCGCCGCGACCTTCACGGTCAATCGCGATGCAACGTTCATGGCAAGGAGACGGCCGGGATGGTCAAAAAGATATTTGCTTTCCTGACGGTTTGGGGGCTTTTGCTACCATCCAGCCAGGCCGAGATCCGGCACGATCCCGCACTGGCGACCCTGTTTCGGAACGCCGGAGTGGAGGGACAGTTCGTTCTGATCGATGCAGAGCAGGACCAGACTGTGCTGTCCGATCCGGCAGGAGCGCAGCGGCGCTTTGTGCCGGCATCCACTTTCAAGGTGTTGAACGCCCTGATTGCCATCGAACTGGGGGTGGTGCAGGAAGATACCGAAGTCTTTCCCTGGGATGGCAAGCCCCGGTTCATCAAAACCTGGGAACGCGACTTGACCCTGAAAGAGGCCATGGCGGTTTCGGCCGTGCCGGTCTATCAGGAACTTGCCCGCCGGATCGGCCTTGACCGCATGGGGGAACAGGTCGGCAAGGCGGGCTACGGCAACGGCATGATCGGCACGGTGGTCGATCGGTTCTGGCTGGATGGTCCGCTGGCGATTTCCGCCACGGAGCAGGCGCAATTCCTGGCCCGGCTGCGGCAGGGGACGCTGCCTTTCGCACAACAGTCGCAGGAGCGGGTGCGGCGCCTGATCCCCATGGAAGCGATCGACGGCGCCCGTCTTTACGGAAAAACCGGCTGGGCCATGGCGGCCCAGCCGATGGTCGGATGGTACGTTGGCTGGGTGGAAAACGGGGATCGGGTGGCGACCTTCGCCTTGAACATGGTCATGAAAGACCAGAACCAGGCCCCCCTGCGCAAATCCCTGGCCATCGACATGCTGCGCCAGCTCGGCCTGCTCGACCCCCTGGCGCAGAATACCACAGGCGCCACTGGGAGATAACTTCGATGCCCGATCAACCCACCATGGTCGCCAGTCGCTCCAGAATGGCTTCCAGCCAGGCCTCCTTGAGCCGTTGCAGTTGCGGGCTGGGGTGGGCGCACAGGCAATCTTCACCGGGGGGAAACACCCCGGCCAGGGCTCGTCCGGCCAACGCCGCCATGGCCTGCCGGGCCAGGGGCATCAGTCCCCTGGAACGTCCCCACCCCAGGATGATCGGCGTTCGACCGGCGGGCAGCAGCCAATTCCGTTCCTTCTGCCGTTCCGGGCTGAACAGGGAATGGACCCGGCCGCCGGGCTGGGCCTCCAGCTGGGCAGCGGCTTGCAGAAACAGGGGGCTCTTGGCCTGCCGCAGGTCCGAGAGGTTGACCACCCGGGCATGGTGCCAGCCCCGGGCGACCAGCACCCGCATGATTTGATACTGGGTGGTATCGGGCCGGGCCGACACCAGGCGGCAGACGCCGGGGAGCAGAGGAAATCCGCTGATCAGGGGCGGTTCCCAGCCGGAATCCAGGGGTCGCGAGCCCCCCGGGTTCATCATCACCGCCACCAGGTCCGGCACCAGTCCCAACAGGCCGTCGGCGTTGGCCGGAACCCGGTGGGGGGCCACCAGCTCCAGCACCGAACGGCAGTCCCACTCCCGATCATCCAGCCGGCAGCGGTAATAGTGGCCGAAGACCGCGAAGCGCCTGCGCAGCCCGGCGGCATCCAGTACCTGGGTTGCGGGTTCATTTGCTCCAGACCGAATTCTGTCCTTTCGATCATGTGTCATCTATTGCATTATAAAGCCGATTTCAGCGTGATGGGAGGGGGCGGACAACGCCCAGGATGATGGGGGGAGGCGGTTGCACTGTCAGGGAGGTTGCCGGACCATCTTCCGGGGGCGCCACGCCGTCGGGAGGCAGGGCCGGCAACAGAGACCATGAATCGATCCATGACGACGGACCGCTGCCAGCCAGGATGGGAAGAAAGAGCCCGCATCCTGGTGGTGGACGATCTGCCCGCCAATCTGCGGCTGCTGAGGGAGATCCTCAAGAAGCAGTACGATGTGCTGTTGGCCAAGGACGGTCGGACCGCCCTGGATCTGGTGGCGTCCCATCCGCCCGATTTGATCCTGCTGGACGTGGTGCTGCCGGGCATGGACGGCTTCGAGGTCTGCCGCCGCATTCGGGCCAATCCCGACCACCAGGACATTCCGATCCTCTTCGTCACCTCCCTGGGGGACGAGGCCGAGGAGAACCGCGGTCTGGAGCTGGGGGCGGTGGATTACCTGCCCAAACCCATCCAGGCCTCCCTGGTGCTGGCCCGGGTGCGCAATCACCTGGGCATCCGGCGCATGATCCGGGAGATCAAGCGCCTGTCGGCCCGCAACGAGATGATCCTCCAATCCGCCGGCGATGGCATCATCGGCGTCAACGATCTGGGCGAGACCATTTTCATCAACCCCGCCGCCCGCCGGCTCATGGGTTGGGCCCCCGGGGAAATGCTCGGCGATCCGCTGGAGTCGCTGGTGGAACGCAGTCGCCCGGAGAGCGGGCGCCGCTCCCAAGTGTCCTGCTCCACCTGGGACGCCCTGAGCGGCGGCGGCGCTCGGCAAGTGGCCAGGGACCAGTTCTGGCGCAAGGACGGCAGCAGCCTGCCGGTGGAATACACCATCAATCCCATCGTGGAACAGGAGCGGGTGACCGGGGCGGTCATGGTGTTCAAGGACATCTCCTGGCGGCTGGAACTGGAGCGCCAGGAGGTGGCGGGCATGGCCTCCCGGCTGGCCCTCAGCGCCCTGCTGGAGACCGGGCTGGAATCCATTACCCTGGAGCGCCAGCTGGAGGTGGCCCTGGAGATCATCTTCTCGGTGCCCTGGCTGTCCCTGATGAAAAAGGGGGCGCTGTTTCTGTGGGACGAGGAACAGCAGGTGCTGGAGATGCGGGCCTCCAGCAACCTGCCCCCTCAGCAACTGGTAACCTGCGCCCGGGTGGAGCCCGGCCGGTGCCTCTGCGGCCGGGTGGCGAAGGAGCGTCAGGTCCTTTTCGCCGGCTGCGTGAATCACCTCCATGAGATCACCTACGATGGGATGGAAGACCACGGCCATTACACGGTTCCCATCCTGCGGGGCAAGACGTTGCTGGGGGTGATGACCTTTTATGTGACGCCCGGGCATCAGGCCAAACCCGGGGAGGAAGCCTTTCTGGCCACCGCCGCCCAGACCCTGGCCAACCTCATCAACCACCGTCGCCTGGAGGGCGCCCTGGAAGAGGCCCACAACCGGCTGCACCACATGGCCCATCACGACAAACTGACCGGCCTGCCCAACCGGCGGCTGTTCGAGGATTTTCTGGAACGGGCGTTGGCCCTGGTCCAGCGCGAGCGCGGCCGCCTGGCGGTGATGTACCTGGACCTGGACCATTTCAAGCCGGTCAACGACTTCTTCGGCCATGAAACCGGCGATCTGCTGCTGCGGCAGGTGGCCCAACGGCTGCAGGGTCTGCTGCGCGAGTCGGACACGGTGGCCCGCCTGGGCGGCGACGAATTCGCCATCGTGCTGCCGGAGATCCAGGGCCGGGATGCCGCGGTCCTGGTGGCGATCAAGGTGATCGAAACCCTCGGTCGCCCCTTCAAGGTCGGTCCCCATACCTGCCGCATCGGCGCCAGCGTGGGCATCGCCCTGTTCCCGGACCACGGCCGGGAGCAGAAGACCCTGCTGCGCAATGCCGACAAGGCCCTCTACCAGGTCAAGGACGCCGGCCGCAACGATTACCGGGTGTTCGCCGACCCGGAGATCGAGGGAACGGCCTGACCCCGGAGCCTCTTGCAAAATTCCCGGCGTCGGGGGGACTCATCCCCCGCGAATGTCCCACATGGGCCTTCCGGGTCGAACGGGACCCGGTTTTTCCCGCCCAATGTGTCCGGTAGCCGTTTTTCG
>PEAP01000034.1 GCA_002753665.1 Magnetococcales bacterium DC0425bin3 | reverse complement strand
CGATCACCTCCAGGCCGATGCCTTCCACCCGGGAGACGGTGCCGATGAAGAACCGCTCGATCACCTGCCGGTTGATGCCCACCGCCTCGAAGATCTGCGCCCCGCAGTAGCTGCGCAGGGTGGAGATGCCCATCTTGGAAAAGACCTTGAGCAGTCCCTTGCCCACTGCCTTGATGTAATGGGCATGGGCCTCCTCCACCGTCAGACCCGGCGTCAGCAGGCCTTTGTCCACCAGGTTGGCCAGGCTTTCGAAAGCCAGGTAGGGGTTGACCGCGCTGACCCCGTAGCCGGCCAGGACGGCGAAATGATGCACCTCCCGGGCCTCGCCGGTTTCGGCGATGACGGAAGCCCGGCTGCGGATGCCGGCCCGGATCAGGTGATGATGCACCCCGGACGCGGCCAGCAGGATGGGAATGGGCGCCAAATTCCGGTTCACGCCCCGGTCGCTGAGAATCAGCAGGGTGCAGCCGCTGTTGACCGCCTCGGACACCTCGTTGAGGAGCTGCCGCAAGGCCCGGTCCATGCCCTTTTCGCCGTCGGCCACCTTGAAGAGGGTGGAGAAGGTGCGGGACTGGAGGCGGGGATGGGTCAAGGCGCGGATGCGGGCCAGATCGGCCGCGGTGAGGACCGGCTGGGTCAGCTGGATGCGATCCACATGTTCCGGGGTCTCGGCCAGCAGGTTGCCCACCGGCCCCAACTGGATGAAGAGGCTGGTCACCAGCTCTTCCCGGATCGGGTCGATGGGCGGGTTGGTCACCTGGGCGAACAACTGCCGGAAATAGTTGAACAGGGAGATGGGTTGGTCGGACAGCACCGGCAGGGCGGTATCCGCGCCCATGGAGCCCACCGGCTCCTCGCCGTTGTTGCCCATGGGGGACAGGATGGTGGCCAGGTCCTCTTCGGTGTAGCCGAAGGCCTGCTGGCGCACCCGCAGGGGTTCGCTTTCGGCGGCCACCACCGCGCCCTGAGGCAGCTTGTCCAGGGAGAGCAGCCGCTGGTCCACCCACTGGGCATAGGGCTGCTGGGCGATGATCTGTTGCTTGATCTCGGCATCGTCGATGATGCGGCCCTGTTCGGTATCGATGATGAACATGCGACCGGGCTGCAGACGCCAGTTGATCACCTCCTCCTCGGGTGGAAAAGTGATGGTGCCCGCCTCGGAGGCCATGACGCACAGGCCGCTGGCGGTGATCTGGTAGCGGGCCGGGCGCAGGCCGTTGCGGTCCAGGGTGGCGCCGATGATCCGCCCGTCGGTGAAGGCCACCGCCGCCGGGCCGTCCCAGGGTTCCATCATGGAGTCGTGGAACTGGTAGAAGCCCCGCCGCTCGGGAGCCATGTGCTGATGGTTTTCCCAGGCCTCGGGGATCATCATCATCATGGCGTGGGGCAGGCTGCGCCCCGACAGCACCAGGAATTCCACGGCGCGGTCGAAGGAGCCGGAATCGGACAGGCCCTCGGGCACGATGGGAAACAGCTTCTTGAGGTCGTCCCCGAACCGCCCGGAGTGCAGCGCCGCCTGCCGGGCCCGCATCCAGTTGATGTTACCCCGCAGGGTGTTGATCTCGCCGTTGTGACAGATCATGCGGAACGGCTGGGCCAGGTCCCAGGTGGGGAAGGTGTTGGTGGCGTAGCGCTGGTGGACCATGGCGAAGGCCGATTCCATGTCCGGATGGCTCAGATCCTGGTAGTAGGCCCCCAACTGTTCCGCCAGGAACATGCCCTTGTACAGCAGGGTGCGGGTCGACAGGCTGGAGACATGGAACGCCTTGAGTTCCGGCACCTCGTAGCCGTTGATATGGTTTTCGATGCGGCGGCGGATCACGAACAGACGCCGCTCGAACCAGTCCGGATCGCCATCGGTGGGCCGATTATGCACGCCCACGAACACCTGCCGAATGGCCGGCTCCACCGCCTTGGCATGATAGCCGATGCGGGCCCCCCGATTGATGGGCACATCCCGCCATCCCAGGCAGATCTGCCCTTCCTCGGCGACGATTTCTTCCACGGTGCGGACGCAGGACGTGCGGAGTTCCGGGTCCTTGGGCAGAAAGATCATGCCCACGCCGTAGTCCCCGGCGGGCGGCAGGCTCATTTTCAGGCTCTCGGCCTGTTTGCGGAAAAAGACATCGGGAAACTGGATGAGGATGCCGGCACCGTCGCCGGTATGGGGATCGGCTCCGACAGCGCCACGGTGAATGAGGTTGACCAGGACCTCCAGCCCCATTTCGATGATCCGATGGGACTTGCGGCCCTTGATGTCAGCCACAAAACCGATTCCGCAGGCGTCATGTTCGAACCTCGGGTCGTACAGACCCTGTTTGTCAGGCAAACCGGTGCGGATCATGGGCAATTCCCGTGTTGATGCTAACGTGTGCATGGATGGGGGAAGCTTCCCTCCACCCTCGTACCGTTGAAAGCCGCGTCAGCGGCCTTCACGGTAAATCCGGAGGGGACGCAACGCCCGGGATGGGCTCGAAAAGGTCGCGTACTCCGGCCGGCAGGAGCCCGCCGCGTCTTCCCAAGACGCAAAAGACCGACATCCCGCGGTGGGGATCCCGATCCGGCGGTGCTGATGACCTGGGCTGGATTGTTCAGATTTGTGTCCGAATGTCAAGCCGTCGATGCCGAATGGCGCAGCTTCGACGTGGATGTTACCGAATTGTGGAAAAATTGACAGTCCGTCATCGATCCCGCTTCCGGTCCTACAAAGAGGCATGCCAGCGACGGGCTGCCTCGGAAGCCGCATCCTGGGAACTGAATGGCCCCAGCCCGACCCGGTAGACCGACCCGGAAACCCCGGCGATGCGCATGACCTGGGCGGGAGCGCCCTGCCGTTGCAGACGGCTGGTCACGTTGGCTGCCTTATTGAAGTCCTGGTAGTCGGCCAAAGTGACCATGAAGTTGCCACCACCCATATCCGCCGGACCCGAACGGGCACCGGCGGGCGGGACTGGAGGGGTCGGATTCCGGGCGGCAACCACCGGATTGTTCGGGACCGGAGCCGCCAGGGGCTGGACCGCCGGCTGGGCATGGGACGGCGCGGGGTCGGGTTGGCGGGACGCGACCGGGGCCACGGTTGGACGCACCGCGGTCAGAGGTCCGGCCACCGCCTCCCGGGGCAGGATGGGAGTGCGGGCCACCACCAGGGTCCCGACCCCCTCCCGGGGGGGCATGGGACGGACCACCGCCGTCGCTCCGAGTCCATCCCGGGGCGGCATGACCGGCGGCCGGGCCGTGGCCAGGGCCGCGCTGCCCTCCCCGCTCCGTCCGCGAGCGGCGAAGTCCGGTTCTCCCGGAACCCGGAACGGCTGGACCGGGACCGACGGGCGGGGAGCGGTCCAGGCGGTCTGCGGCGGACGTTCCGTGACCTCGGGCAGCACCACCTGCTGATCCTTGAGGGCCTCGTAGAAATTCAGGGTCATGATCGGTTTTTCCGGCTCCGGCTTTGGCTCCCTGGCCTTGGCCGCGGGTGCGGTTACGGCCGCCCCAGGGGCAACCAACACCGGAGCCAGGGCCACCGTGATGGGACCATCGGATGGCAGGGAAACCGCTGGTTCCTCGGCGGCGGGTTGGGAACGGCCGGAGGCACTGCGCTCGTTGTGGCTCTGAACCGTCCCGGGCAAACGCACTTCCCGGGGGGCGAGGCCCTCCCGGATCACGGTGCGCTCCTGGAAACCAGCCACCTTTTCCACAGCGCCCTTGGGCGCGGCCTCGACCCCGTCCCCCTGATAGCTCCGCCAGGCCCAGAACCCGGCGGCCAGGATCGCTGCCGACAGCAGGGCCTGGGAAAAATAGCCGGAATTCTGGTGCCGCCGATAACGAGACTCGGTGGGAAAACGGGGTGAATTGTCCATGGATCGCTCGACCTGCCTGATTACTGTGAAAGTCGAGGCCTCCCCCATCCATCAAAGTTACCGTGGAAGCCGGGAAGCAGCTTTCATCGGTGGAGGGTGGAGGTCTGACCGTTGGAAGGTGCGTATGCAAAATCCGGACCGGATTATCCTGCCGCAGAACTGTTCCACTACATCCGCTCCGGGGTGGAAACGCCCAGCAGGGACAGGCCATTGCCCACCACCTGCCGCAAGGCCCGCGCCAGTTTGAGGCGGCTGCCCCGCAGGACCGGATCCTCCACCAGAATGGGGGTGGCATTGTAATAGGCGTGGAACACCCCGGCCAGTTCCATCAGGTAATAAGGCAGCCGATGGGGTTCATGGGCCAGGGCGGCGCCTTCCACCACCTCCGGCAGGCGGCTCATCTGGCGGATCAGCTCCAGCTCCTCCTCCAGGACCAGGGCCTGGGGATCCCAGCGGCCCGGGTCGAGCCCCCGCTCGGCGAGCTTGTCCTCCAGGCTGTGGACCCGGGCGTGGGCATATTGGACGTAGAACACCGGGTTGTCATTGCTCTGGCGCTTGGCCAGTTCCAGGTCGAAATCCAGCCTGGAGTTGCTGGAGCGGGTGAGGAACAGAAACCGCACCGGGTCGGCCCCCACCTCGCTGACCACCTCTTCCAGGGTGATGAAGGTGCCGCCGCGCTTGGACATCTTCACCGGTTCGCCGTCGCGGAACAGGCTGACCATCTGCACCAGCTGCACGTCCAGCAGATCCCGACGCCCGGTCAGGGCCTCCAGGGCGGCCTGGACCCGCTTGACGTAGCCGCCATGGTCTGCCCCCCAAACGTTGACCAGCTGGTCGAACCCCCGCCGGGCCTTGTCGAAGTGATAGGCGATGTCGGCGGCGAAATAGGTATAGCTGCCGTCGGATTTCTTCAGGGGCCGGTCCACCTCGTCGCCGAAGCGGGTGGCACGGAACAGCAACTGGGGCCGGGGTTCCCAGTCCTCCGGGGGCTGTTTGCCCTTGGGCGCTTCCAACACGCCCTGGTAGATCAGATCCTGGCTGGCCAGCTGCTCCACCGCAGCGTCGATCATCCCCTTGCGGTGCAGGTCCAGCTCGCTGAACCAGTGGTCGAAGCGGATGTTGAGCCGCTCCAGGTCGTGGCGGATCCAGCCCAGCACCTGGTCGATGGCGAAGTCGATCACCGCCCGGGGCGGCTCGGTCACCGCCAGCCAGCGGTCGCCGTCCCGGTCCCAAAGGGCCCGGGCGATGTCGGCGACGTAGGGGGCCGGGTAGCAGCCGTCCGGCATCGGTCCCTGGGGGGCGAACAGCTCCCGGTAACGGTGCAGCACCGAGGTCCCCAGAATACCCACCTGGACCCCGGCGTCGTTGATGTAATACTCCCGCTCCACCGCGAAGCCCGTCGCGGCCAGCAGGGTGGCCAGCACATCCCCGGTCACCGCCCCCCGGCCATGGCCCACATGCATGGGTCCGGTGGGGTTGGCGGAGACGAACTCCACCTGCACCCGGCGGCCCCGGCCGCTGGTGGTGCGACCATAATCCCGCCCCTGGGCCAGGATCGTGTCGGGCACGGTGAGCCACTGCGCCCGGTGGAGAAAGAAATTGATGAATCCCGGCCCGGCCACGGCCCCCTCCCGGACCAGCGTCTGGTCCGCCGGCAAGGCGGCCAGGATGCGCTCCGCCAGCTCCCGGGGCTTCATCCGCGCCGCCCGGGCCAGCACCATGGCGGAATTGACCGAAAAGTCGCCATGCTGGCGCTCCTTGGGCCGCTCCACCTTGCAGGGGGGCAGTTCCCCCCCGGGCAACACCCCCTGGGCCTGCAAGGCGGCCAGGGCCTGGGTAACCAGTTGGGCGACGGATTCCCGCATGACTGAAAACTCCGATGACTTTGATGGATGGGGGAAGCCTCCCTCCACCGATGACAGTCACGTCGCGACTTTCACGGCAAGGATGGCTGGGGACCTGCCCCCCCCCTGCCAGAGGCGCCGTAGTCTACGAAGATCCGATCCCCCCGGCAACGGCTGACCGCTGGGCAGCCAAAGGACCGTAGTCTCTCCAGAATAATATTGACATGATATCTACCATAATGTAGAAATATCTACATTAATCTTGATGAATAGGGGAGGCCACCCTCCACTGACAGTCGCCTTGCGACCTTCACGGTATCTTTGTGAGACGGAGCAGCTCCTAGTTATGGAAAGGACAATCCCCTTTCTCGTCCTCATCCTCAGCCTGCCTTCCCGCAACGCCACGGAACGCATGCGGGCTTGGCGTGCGCTCAAGGCCTGGGGATGTGTCGTGTTGCGGGATGGAGTCTATCTCCTGCCCGCCAGCGATGATCACCAACAGAGACTGATGGCCCTGGCCGATGAGGTCGTAGAGAGCGGTGGACAGGCCGAAGTGTTGTGGGTCACTCCCCATTCGCCGCCCCAGGAGGAGGTCTTTCGCGCCCTCTTCGACCGGAGCGGGGACTACGCCGCCCTCCAGGCCGAGATGGACCGGCTGGACCCGGCCTTTCCCGATGCGAACCACCTGAAAAAGGCCCTGCGCAGTCTGCGGCGGCATCTGGTCGAGGTGGTGGGGATCGATTTCTTTCCCAGCTCAGCCCGGCAGGAGACCGAAACCAGACTGTTCGAACTGGAAGCGACATTGAACGCCCGTCTCTCCCCCGGTGAACCCAGACGAACCCTGGGCGAGATCGAACGGCTCACCCCCGATGAATTTCAAGAATGTCTGTGGACCACCCGTCGCGACCTGGGGGTGGATCGCCTGACCTCCGCCTGGCTGATCCGGCGATTCATCGATCCCAGGGCACGTTTTGTCTGGTTCTCCCACCAGGAAGGAGCGCCGCCGGAGGCAATCGGTTTCGACTTCGACGGTGCCCGTTTTTCCCATATAGGGGCACGGATCACCTTCGAGACTCTGTTGGCATCCTTTGGTCTGGAGGAGAATCAGTCCCTGCTGCCCATCGCCCGCATGGTGCATTTTCTGGATGTGGGCGAGGGATCCGCCGCCGGGGAAGCGGCAGGTTTCCAGGCCCTCTTTCGAGGCATGAAGGCCCGCCTGACCGATGACGATGACACCCTCCTGGAAGAGGGGTCGCGCATTCTGGATGACTATTACTTCGCATTTTCCAACCCGGAGGAACAATCGTGACCGATACCCCTCTGGAAAGGCCGCCCCATCCGTCGTTCGGGGAAGCCTTTCTCTATTGGCTGAAACTCGGCTTCATCAGCTTCGGCGGTCCCGCCGGGCAGATCGCCGTCATGCACCAGGATCTGGTGGAAAAGAAGCGCTGGATCTCCGAACACCGTTTCCTGCACGCCTTGAACTACTGCATGGTGTTGCCCGGTCCCGAGGCCCAGCAGTTGTGCATCTACATCGGCTGGCTGCTGCACCGCACCTGGGGGGGCATCGTGGCGGGGACGCTGTTCGTGCTGCCCTCGCTCTTCATCCTGGCCGGGTTGACCTACGTCTATCTGGCCTTCGGCGATGTCACCCTGGTCAAGGGGTTGTTCGACGGCATCAAGCCGGCGGTGGTGGCCATCGTGGTGTTCGCGTCGTGGCGCATCGGCTCGCGGGCCTTGAAGAACAGCCTGCTGTGGGCCATGGCGGCCCTGTCCTTCGTCGCCATCTTCGCCCTGGAGATCCCCTTCCCCACCATCGTGCTTGGGGCCGGTCTGCTGGGGGCGCTGGGCGGCAAGCTGGCTCCGGAGAAATTCAAGGTAGGTGGGGGCCACGGGGCCAGCAACAAGACCTACGGTCCGGCGCTGCTGGATGACGACACCCCCCAGCCGGAGCATGTCAAATTCAGCGCCGTGCGGCTGGGCATCCTGCTGTCATCCGGGGGGGCCCTGTGGGGCGTGGTCATGTTCCTGCTGGATCATCCGGTATTGCGGGACATGGGGGAATTCTTCACCAAGGCGGCTCTGGTCACCTTCGGCGGGGCCTACGCGGTGCTGCCCTACGTCTATCAGGGGGGCGTGGATCATTACCAGTGGGTCACCGGCGCACAGATGATCGACGGTCTGGCCCTGGGCGAGACCACCCCCGGTCCCCTGATCATGGTGGTGGCCTTCGTGGGCTTCGTGGGGGGCTGGGTCAAGCAGATCTTCGGACCGGAGATGCTGTTGCTGGCCGGGTTCGTCGGGGCGTCGGTGGCCACCTTTTTCACCTTTCTTCCCTCCTATCTGTTCATCCTGGCCGGGGCGCCGCTGGTGGAGGCCACCCATGGCGATCTCAAATTCACGGCGCCCTTGACCGGCATCACCGCCGCCGTGGTGGGAGTGGTACTCAATCTGGCGATTTTCTTCGGCTGGCATGTGCTGTGGCCCCAGGCGACCAAGGCCGAGCCGTTCTCCGGCAATTTCGAGTGGTTCTACGCCCTGATGTCGGTGGCCGCCTTTTTGGCCCTATGGAAGTACAAACAGGACATCATGAAGGTGATCGGCGCCTGTGCCGCCATCGGTCTGATCAGGACCTACACCCTGTGAGGATCCCCTTCACCCCCTCAGCCAGGATGCCACTTCCTCCGGGGCCGAAGGAAAATACCAGTGGACATAGGAGGCCCGCACCGATCCCAGGCGCACGCCCCCGTCCCCCCGCTCCAGGGTGAAGGCCGGGGGCAGAGCGCAGGGGTCCCGGGTCGAGTGGTGGAACTCGTGGCCCCGGACACCGGAAACTTCGCTGCGATAGCCCAGGCCGGCCAGCCGCCCGGTCATGCGGGTGCGGATCGGCAGCACGCCGGCCATGGGCCAGGGCTGGCCGCTGGTATCGATCAGCTCCTGCCCCAGGGCCATCATGCCGCCACATTCGGCCAGGATCGGCCCGCCCCCGGCGGCGAAGGCCCGTACCCCCGCCCAGCAGCCAGCCGAATTCGCAAGAGCGGCGGCATGGAGTTCCGGGTAGCCGCCGGGCAGCCACAGGGCCGTGGCGTCCGCCGGGAGAGACTGACCGGCCAGGGGTGAAAAGAACCGCACCTCGGCCCCCATGGCCGCCAGCCAGTCCAGGTTGGCCTGGTAGAGAAAGCAGAAAGCGGCATCCCGGGCTACCCCCACCACCGCCCCGGCCAGCAGGGGCCGGGCGAATACCGGCGGGGGCAACGGGACCTCCGGGGCTGCGGGCAGGGCCGCCAGCAGGCGTTCGACATCCACCTCCAGGTTTTCCTCCAGGATCGCGGTCTCGGGGGCCGGCTGGTCCTGGGGCAGCACCAGGCCCAGGTGCCGTTCCTCCAGGGCCAGGGCCGGATTGCGCCGCAGCCAGCCCAGCAAGGGCGGCAACCCGGCCTCCGCCAGTGCCTCTTGCAACCAATGCCCATGGTGGGCGGAGCCGACGTTGTTGGCGAGTACCCCGGCCAGGACAAACCCCCGGGCGGCCCGGACAAAGCCGTCCACCAGGGGCACGATGGAGCCGGCCATGCCCCGGGCGTCCACCACCAGCAGCACCGGCAGGTCCAGCACCGCCGCCAGATGAGCGGTGGAGCCGGGACCGCCGACCCCGGCGCGACCGTCATAGAGGCCCATCACCCCCTCCACCACCCCCAGGGCGGCGCCCCGCCGGCCGTGGAACAGCTCACGGCATGCGTCCGGCCCCACCATGACGGTATCCAGGTTGTAGCTGGGCCGTCCGCACAGGGTTCGATGCCAGGCCGGGTCGATGAAATCGGGCCCCGCCTTGAACGGGGCCACGGCCACCCCCGCCCGCCCCAGACGGGCCAGGAGGGCCAGGGTGACCGTGGTCTTGCCGCTGCGGGACTGGACGGCGCCGATGACGAAGCCGGGCTTTTTTTCGCGGGTCATGGTGGTCCGGGGTTGACGTGGCGGTGGAAATCGTTCTTCTTGGCCGGTCATGGACTGGCTGTCAATGCATAACGGTGTTTTCCTCCTGCCCGCCTTGATTCTGGACCGCTGGTGGGGAGAGCCGTCCCGTTACCACCCGCTGGTGGGATTCGGGCGCCTGGCGGAACGGGTCGAAGCCCGCTTCAACGTCCCCGCCGCCTTGCGTCCAGGCCGCCCGGTCGGCGTCCTGGCCTTGCTGCTGCTGGTGCTGCCTCCGGTGGCCGCGGCCCGCTGGCTGGAACACCAACCGGTCCTGGGGCCCTTCCTCATGGGACTCCTCCTGTATGCCGCCATCGGGCTGCGCAGCCTGGGGGATCATGCCCGGGCGGTGACCCGGGCCTTCGCCACCGACGGGCTGGCGGCAGCCCGGGAGCGGGTGGGCTGGATCGTCAGCCGGGATACCGCCGCCCTGGACGCAGCCGGGGTGGCTCGGGCCGGCTGCGAATCGGTGCTGGAAAACGGCTGCGACGCGGTATTCGGCGCCCTGTTCTGGTTCCTGGTGGCCGGCGCGCCAGGGGCGGTGGCCTACCGGCTGGTCAACACCCTGGACGCCATGTGGGGCTACCGCACTCCGCGCTTTCAGGCCTTCGGCTGGGCCGCGGCCCGGGCCGACGACCTGCTGAACTGGATTCCCGCCCGGCTCACCGCCCTGACCTACGCCCTGGCGGGCCGCACCCGACCGGCCCTGGCCGCTTGGCGCCGACGCCCGCCCTGGAAAAGCCCCAACGCCGGAGTGGTGATGGCGGTGGGGGCCGGCGCCCTGGAGCTGCGCCTGGGCGGACCGGCCTCCTATCATGGCCAGGTACAGGACCGGCCCGTGCTGGGGGCTGGGGCGGAGCCGGTGCTGGCCGATCTGCCCCGGGCGGTGGCCCTGGTGGAGCGAGGCGCCCTGCTCTGGGCCGGCAGCGCCCTGCTCTGGGCCGGCAGCGCCCTGCTTCTGGGAGTGCTTCCCCGTGCTTGAACATGGCGGCGGCCTGCGACAGGCGGCCCGGGACTGGAGCATCGCCCCGGAACGCTGGCTGGACCTCTCCACCGGCATCAACCCCAATCCCTGGCCGGTGCCCCCGGTGCCCCCGGAGGTCTGGCTGCGCCTGCCGGAAATCGAGGACGGTCTGGAGGACGCCGCCCGGACCTATTACAACGCCCCCCACCTGTTGCCCGCCGCCGGCAGCCAGGCCCTGATCCAGACCCTGCCGCGCCTGCTCCCCCCTGGCCGGGTGGGCATCCTGTCCCCGACCTACGGCGAACATCCCCAGGCCTGGATCCGGGCCGGCCATCGGGTGCTGCCCCTGCCCCCCCACCAGATTCTGGACGGCCCGCTCCCCGACCTGGCGGCGCTGGTGGTGGTCAATCCCAACAACCCCACCGGCGGTCGCCTGCCCCGGGAGCTGCTGCTGACCCGGGCTGCGGAACTGGCCTCCCGGGACGGCTGGCTGGTGGTGGACGAGGCCTTCATGGACCCCAACCCGGACCAGTCGCTGGCCGATGCCCCCCCGACCCCGGGCCTGCTGGTCCTGCGCTCCCTGGGCAAGTTCTTCGGCCTGGCCGGCGCCCGCTGCGGCTTCCTGCTGGCCCCCCCGGCCCTGCTGAACCGGGTCCATCAGGCCCTGGGCCCCTGGACCCTGACCGGCCCCACCCGCTTCGCCGCCCGTCTGGCCCTGGCCGATCACACCTGGCAGGCCCACACCCGCACCGCCCTGGCCGCCGCCAGCCACCGCCTGGCCGCCCTGCTGACCGCCGCCGACCTGCCCCCCGCCGGCGGCACCGCCCTGTTCCAATGGGTCCCCCACCCCGCCGCCCGCACGCTCCAGGCCCTGCTGGCCCGGCAGGCCCTCCTGGTGCGGGCCTTCGACCATCCCTCCAGCCTGCGCTTCGGTTTGCCTCCCGACGAAGCCGGCTGGCAGCGGCTGATTCAGGGATTGGCCGCCCTGCCTCGTGATCCCTGAATCAGACCTCACAAGCCCAGCGCCACACGTTGACAGAAAAATTTTCGTGATATATATTTTTATGCTTGTTCTGATAATGATTCTCAATATACTGACAATTATCAACATCAGGAGGAATCCATGACTCAGCAATCCGTGCAACCCACCGCCCCCCTGTCCGACCTGTGTTCCGGCCGGGAGGGAGTCATCCTGGGCATCCGGGGAGAGAACCGTCTGAAACGCCGTTTGGCGGAGATGGGCTTCGTCAAGGGCGCCCGGGTCAGCGCCGGACAGACCGCCCCCCTGGGGGACCCGCGCACCTACACCATTCGCGGTTATCAGATCAGCCTGCGCCGGGCCGAAGCCGATCAGATCCTGATTGCCGCTGCCGACAGCCAGGCTGCGACCCCGGCGGAGTGATCATCACCATGGCGACGGAAGACAAACGCATCACAGTGGCGCTGGCCGGTAATCCCAACTGCGGCAAGACCGCGCTGTTCAATCATATGACCGGCGCCCGCCAGCGGGTGGGCAATTTCAGCGGGGTCACGGTGTCGAGAAAGGAGGGCGAGGTCAGACACCGCGGCTGGACCATCCGGCTGATGGATCTGCCCGGCACCTATTCCCTGTCCACCCACACCCTGGAGGAGATCGTCTGCCGGGATTACCTCCTCGACCAGAAGCCAGACATCATCCTCAACGTGCTGGATGCCGGCAACCTGGACCGCAACCTGTTCCTGACCACCCAGTTGATCGAAATCGGTCGTCCCCGGGTCCATGCCCTCAACATGGCGGACGAAGCCCGGCGCAAGGGCATCGTCATCGACCAGCCGGTTTTTTCGCGTTTGCTGGACGGCCCGGCGGTGGCGACGGTGGGACGCACCGGCGAAGGGATTCCGGCGCTTCTGGACGCCCTGGTGGACACGGCGGAACAGCGTTTCCAGCCCAGGGGGGTCGCCATTCCCTACGATCTGCATTCGGACTGCCACCTGGAGGGAGCCATCGGCCGGGTCCAGAACCAGCTCCTGGGGGCTCTTCCGTCCGATGTTGATCCGGATCAGACCCGCTGGTTGGCCATCAAGCTCCTGGAAGGCGACGAAGAGACCGTGCGGCGCACCACGGATCAGGCCGAGCTGATCCGGCTGGTGCAGCGGGAGCGGGACACCCTGGCCCGCGACCATGGTGAGCCGGTGGAGATCCTGCTGGCCAACGGCCGTTATGGTTTCATCCATGGCCTGCTGGAGGAAACGGTCACCCAGGCCGCCGATCCCGCCAATCGGTTCAACATCACCCGTCTCATCGACCGGGTGGTCCTGAACCGGGCCGTGGGTCTGCCGCTGTTCCTGGGGTTCATGTGGATCATGTTCGAGACCACCTTCACCCTGGGCGCCTATCCCATGGATTGGATCGATGCCGGGGTTCTGTGGCTCAGCGGATTCCTGCAAGGCGCGCTGCCGGCAGGGTTGGCGACCGATCTGCTGGTGGAGGGGATCGTCGGGGGGGTGGGGGGAGTCATCATTTTCTTGCCCAATATCATCATTCTGTTTCTGTTCATCTCGTTCTTCGAAGACACCGGCTACATGGCGCGGGTGGCCTTTCTCATGGATCGCTTCATGCACGGGATCGGATTGCATGGCAAGGCGTTCATTCCCATGCTCATGGGCTTCGGCTGCAGCGTGCCCGCCATCATGGCCACCCGCACCATGGAGAATCCCCGGGACCGCCTGGTGACCATCCTGGTCAACCCGTTCATGAGCTGCTCGGCCCGGTTGCCGGTCTACCTGCTCATCATCGGCGCCTTTTTCCAGGAGCGGGCCGGAACCGTGCTGTTCGGGCTCTATCTGTTGGGCATTCTCACCGCCATGCTGGCGGCGGTCATGCTGAAGAAAACCCTGTTTCGCGGCCTGACCGAGGCCTTCGTGATGGAACTGCCCCCCTACCGGGTGCCCACCGCCCGGGCGGTGATCCTCCACATGTGGGAAAAAGCGGTGGAATTCCTGAAGAAAATGGGCGGCGTGATCCTGGTCGGCTCCATCCTGATCTGGTTCCTGCAATCCTTTCCCCGGGACGTGACCCTGAGCGTCGATTACGCCGGCCAATTGGCCACCCTGGAAGAGATGGCGGATACCCCAGAGCGGGAGCAGGCCATCCTCGATCTGACCAACCGGCAAGCTGCCGAAGAACAGGAAAAACGTCTCCTGGGAATCATTGGCCAGGCCATCCAGCCGTTCTTTGCCCCCCTCGATCTGGACTGGCGCGCCTCCATCGCCCTGTTGACCGGATTCGTGGCCAAGGAGGTGGTGGTTTCCACCCTGGGCGTGCTGTACACCGTCGGCGAGGAACAGGATGAAAGTTCCGTGGGTCTGCGGGAGAAGCTGGCCGGCGCCATGTCCCCGGCCGTCGCCCTGGGTTTCCTGGTCTTCACCCTGCTGTATGTGCCCTGTCTGGCCACCATCGCCGCCATCCGCCGGGAAACCGTCTCCTGGCGCTGGCCGCTGTTTTCCGTCGGGTTCAGTACCGCCGTGGCCTGGCTGTTCGCCTTCGTCACCGTCCACATCGGCGGCCTGATCCTGTGAACGACCGTTCGGATGCAATAAAAGAGGATGAATTGAAGGAGGCAGCCTGCTAGAATCCCCGGACACTTTTCCGGCAGGGTGAAGTCCATTTCACCTACAAGCAGATCGTCCTGAAACGGATGGACCATCCGTGGGGGAAGGACGTTCGATCCGGCTGACCCGTATCTCCGGGGGGAGACCCAATGAACCTGAATATCCGTGATTGGAAAATCAGCGCCAAACTGTTGGCCGCGTTTCTGGCCGTCACTCTGGTGCTGGTGATTTCGGGCCTGCTGGCCCTGGACAACATTCGCAACATGGAATCCAGGACCGAAGAAATCATCCAGGCCGCCCCCCTGATGGACGCTGCCATGGAAATGAACTTCGCCGTCGCCCGGGATATGCAGATGATCATGGAAATCCTTGCTGCCGAAAGTCCGGAAGAATTGGAAGGCGCCTGGAAGGAACATCAGAAGTTCGCGGCGGATTTCGACGCCTATGGCGAGGCGATTCTCAAGGGCGCCACCGTCGAGGGCGTCCGGTTCTTCGCCACCGAGGACCCGGACATCCGCGGCATCGTGGAAAAAGCCGATGCCGTCCACAACGACAGCTTCCAGCCCGCCATCCGCGCGGTCTATGAACTGAGCCACAAGATCCTGGAACTGCAGGAGCTGCTGCACGCCAACATGGAGGAGATGGAGGGCGTGTTCGACAAGGTCATGGCCAACGCCGCCCAGTTCGAGGAGCAGGTCAAGGATCACATCCAGGCCCGCATCCGCGCCGGAGCCTCGGCCCAGGAGGTGTTGAGTACCGAAAACACCTGGGCCGACATGGCCATGGAGATCAAGACCACCCTGGCCTCCAGCCGCATCAAGATCGAGGAGTTCTTCCAGGACATGGACAGCGCGGAACGGGACGCAATCCGAGAGGAATACCAGGCCACCCTCAAGGAGTTCGAAGTCTGGATCCAGGCCCTGCTCAAGGGGGCCGACACCGAGGAGGGGCGCATCGCACGGGTGAACGAACCCGGCTTGCGGGCCATGGCGGAGGACCTGCACCGTCTCCACAGCCAGGATTTCCAGGGTGCGGTGGCCAAGCTCATGACCACCTGGCAGGCCCTGGAGGAAGCCCGGTCCGGCCGCGGCGCGGCGGATGACAAGGCCGACGGCATCGGTGAGGAGATGTTCAAGATCATCGGCGAAATCGAGGAACGCACCGGCCAGGCCATCGACAGCGCCGCCCAGGCCTCCCAAGCTGTCAGCCAGTCCGCCGTCACCCAGACCCTCCTGGCCATTTTCCTCGGCGCCCTGCTGTCCCTGGTGCTGGGCGCCATCATTTCCCGCCTGATCACCACCGGGGTGCTGGCGGCGGTGGGCGTGGCCAAGTCCCTGGCCGACGGCGACCTGTCGGTGCAGTGCCGCGCCTCCTCCAAGGACGAAATCGGCCAGATGATGGTGGCCCTGGGCGGCATGCTGGAAAACCTGCGCAAGGTGGTGCGGGAAGTCCATCAGGCCGCCGACTCGGTCAGCGCCGGCAGCGCCGAGCTGTCCAGCACCGCCTCCGGCCTGGCCCAGGGCGCCACCCAGCAGGCGGCGTCCATCGAACAGACCAGTGCGGCCATGGAGGAGATGACCTCCACCATTCAACAGAACACCGAAAACGCCCACTCCACCGAAAGCATCTCCCGCAAGGCCTCGGAAGAGGCCGGCCGCACCGGCGAGGCCGTGCAGAACGCAGTGAGCCGCATGCGGGAAATCGCGGAGAAGATTTCCATCATCGAGGAAATCTCCCGCCAGACCAATCTGCTGGCCCTGAATGCCGCCATCGAGGCCGCCCGGGCCGGGGAACATGGCAAGGGCTTTGCCGTGGTGGCCGCCGAGGTGCGCAAGCTGGCCGAGCGCAGCCAGACCGCCGCTGGCGAGATCACCGCCCTCAGTTCCTCCAGCGTCGAGGTCGCCTCCACCGCCGGCGACATGCTGGGCAAACTGGTGCCGGACATCCGCAAGACCGCCGAACTGATCCAGGAAATCTCCGCCTCCAGCCAGGAGCAGAACCAGGGCGCCGACCAGATCAATGCCGCCATACAGCAGCTGGATCAGGTGATTCAGCAGAACGCCGGCGCCTCCGAAGAAATGGCCGCCACCGCCGAGGAACTGTCCAGCCAAGCGGCCCAGTTGCAGAGCAGCATCGCCTTCTTCCGCCTCGACGGCACCGGCGCCCCCCCAACTTCCAGACCGGCCGCTGCCCGGCCCCGCTCCACCCCCGCGGCGCCCAAGAAGCCCTCCACCCGCAAGCAACCGGTGCGGGCCCTGCCGGCTCCCAAGTCCAGCGGCAGCGGAAAAAACGCGGGTGCGCTGATCAAGATGTCCGATGACGCCGAAGACGAGGAGTTTCAAACCTTTTGAGGCGGGCCCCAGGCTGCAGGGCATTGTTGTTGAGAACAGGCAGTAATAATATATCATTCCAGATCTCCGCGATGGGGGTCCGGATGCTTTTTCAAATCGATCCCAGTCCCTTTGGAGGCGTACCGCAATGAACCGAAAGATCCTCGTACCGGGGTTGGCCATCCCCCTCACCCTGGGGCTGTCCGCCAGCGTGCTGGCGGACCAACTGCCGAGCCGGGAGGAGATGTGGGAAATCATCAAAAAACAGCAGCAGCAGATCGAGGCCCTCCAGGAGCGCCTGGGACAGACCCGGGATGAAGTGAAGGCCACCGTCGAGAAGGTGGAGCAGGTGGAAAAGAATGGCGGTCTGGGCAAGCTGTCGGACAAGGTCGAATTCAGTGGCCTCATCAAGCTGGATGTGGCCAGCACCGAATCCTATGCCGGCGTGGACTCCAGCGACATCACCCTCAATGCGGTGGAGTTGGGGGCCGATGTGAACATCAATCCCTGGGTCAACGCCAACATCCTCTTCAAATATCAGGAGGATACCGACGGAAACCGGGTGCTGCTGGATGCCGCGTCCATCACCGTGGGCGACACCGAGAAATTCCCGGTCTACGCCAAGGCAGGCATGTATCCGGTGCCCTTCGGCAATTTCACCACCAACATGGTCAGCGATCCGCTGACCAAGACCATGGGTGAAACCAAGGAAACCACCGTGCAGGCCGGGTTCGAAGCCAACGGGTTCTACGGTGCGGCCTGGACCTTCAACGGCAGCACCAACAAGACCGGAAAGGGCAATTTCATCAACCAGTTCGGTGCCAACCTGGGCTACGCCTTCGAGCAGGACGACTTCAGCCTGGATGTGGCGGCCAGCTGGTCCAGCAGCATGGATGATGCCGACACCATCGGCAACATCGCCACGGTCTTCGGCGGGGTGGTGGACCACACCGCCGCCTACGGTTTGCATGCCATCCTGGGTCTGAAGGGCTTCCAACTGGTGGGCGAATACCTGACCGCCGCCGAGAGCTTCGACTCCACCAACCTGGCCTTCAACGGCCATGGCGCCAAGCCCGCTGCCTGGAACGCCGAGCTGGCCTACACCTTCGATCTGCTGGACAAGCCGACCACCGTCGCCACCGGCTACCAGGGCACCAGCGACGCCCTGGCGCTGTCCCTGCCCGAAGCCCGCTATCTGCTGACGGCGGGCATGGAAATTTTCGAGCAGACCACCCTGCAGGCCGAATACCGGTTCGACGAAGATTACGATGTTGCCGAGGGTGGCACCGGCAACAACGCCGATACCGCCACCATGCGTCTGATGGTGGAGTTCTGATTCAACGTCGGGAACCGCCCGGTCGGGTCGTCCTTGACCCGACCGGGCAGGCGGCGCTGCTGCATGAGTACCGGCCGCTTGTCAGCGTCCGGTACTCATGCAGCAGCGCTGTTCATCAGGTTGCTGATCTTGGCGATGTAGTTGCGGGTTTCTGCCGGCATGGCGTCGGGACGCCGCTCCACATTGCCCATGCCCCAGTTGTAGGCCGCCAGGGCCAGACTGCGTTCGCCACGATAGCGATCCAGCAGTTTCTTCAGGTAGGCCGCCCCGCCCATGACGTTCTGTTCCGGATCCAGGGGATTGGCCACCCCCATGTCCTTGGCGGTATCGGGCATCAACTGCATCAGCCCCTGGGCTCCCACCCGGGAGACCGCCTTGGGATTGAAGGAACTTTCGGTCTGGATCACCGCCCGGAGCAGGTTCTTGTCCAATCCGTAGCGGTCGGCGGCCCGTTGGATGAGGCCTTCATAGGATTTCCCGCTGGCCCGGGGCGTGGCCGCCGGAGTGGCGGCGGGTTTGACCGACCGTTGGCGGAACATCTGGGCCGCGGAATTGCCGGGGCCGGCCTCGACCGGTCCCTGACGAGTGGCGATGGTGGTGCGGGATTCGGCATCCGGGGTACGGGCGAAGAGGCGGGTTTCGGCGGACAACCAGGTTTTTTCGTCCGGGGACAGTTCGGCCAGTCCCGGAGCCCGGGGGGCGGCGGGGGCCGCGGGAATCGTCGGGGCGGAGACGGCAGCCATCCGATCGAGACCCTCGTTGAGCCAGGCCATTTCCAGCTCCGACAGCTTGGCCAGTCCTGGGGCCGCGCTGGTTTGGTGACCGGCCATCAGGGGACTGATGGAAGTGAAGGCCTGGGTCTCCTGGAGCGACCCCATGGACTGCAAGGCGCCCATGGGCAGGGTGGGACCGGCCAGGGGATCGGTGACCGAGCCCTGGTTGATCCGGGACAGGGCCGACTGGACCACCTGCACCAGATAGGAGATGACCTGCTGGTCCAGCACCTCCTTCTGTTCCCCGACACCCGCGCCATCACCCAGAGTATCCATGGCCTTTTGCAGGCTCTGTTCGAAGGTGCGTTCCACGCCCGCCCCGCCCCTGGCCAGGGCGGCCGGATTGAGGGTGAAGGAGGAGCTGGGGATCCGGGAAATATCCAACATGGGTCAATTCCTTGTGAGCCGGGCCATGGAGTTGCTGACAGTGCGTTGACGCTTGCCGGACTGCCAGGGAGGATTCCGCAAATATCATGCCTTCCATGCGGAATCGCCCTTATTCAACCCTTTTCCGCCTCCCTCCAGACCGCCGATCGGGACGGTGCTTTTCTCCTGGAATCAAGCCTGTTACCCTGTTGTGACAAAGGCCGGACCAGACCGGATCACGGCCAATCCCGATCAGGAGAAACCGGCATGAGCGGAGCGTCCCGGACACCGGGCGTCATCGAAGTGGTCACCGAAGACATCACCCGTTTGACGGTGGACGCCATCGTCAACGCGGCCAACAGCACGCTTTTGGGAGGAGGCGGGGTGGACGGAGCCATCCATCGGGCGGGGGGCCCGGCCATCCTGGAGGCCTGCCGGGCATTGCGGCGGGAGCGCTTGCCGGACGGCCTGCCCACCGGGCAGGCCGTGGCGACGACCGGCGGCAAACTGCCGGCCCGCCATGTCATTCATACCGTGGGACCCGTCCATGGGCAGGACCAGGAGCCGGCGGCCCTGCTGGCCGCCAGCTACCGCAACAGTCTGCTGTGCGCCCTGGAGCTGGGCGCCAAGAGCATCGCCTTCCCCGGCATCAGCACCGGAGTGTACGGCTATCCCAAGGCCGAGGCCGCCCGGGTGGCGGTGGCCAGCCTGCGGCGAACCCTGGCCGGGTTGACCGGGCCAGGGCCCGAGCGCATCCTGCTGGTGGCCTTCAGCGCCGCCGATGCGGAGATCCTGCGGCAGGCGCTGGCGACACCGGCCCCCGGCGCGGAACTTTAGATGGCTGGGGGAGGCCTCCCTCCACCCTCCACCGATGCAAGCCGGTTCCCGGCTTCCACGGTAATTCACTTGAATTTATAGAAGGTCTGGTTCAAATAGGCGGTGACATCGGCCACGTCGTCCTCGAACCACTGGGCGCCGACCATCTGGCTGCAGTATTCCACCATGGCCTGTAACTGCTTGAGGTCTTTCTTGCGGCGTTCGGCCTTGGTATAGGTATCGGCGGCGTGGCAGCGGATGCAGGAGGCGTCGTGGAGTTCCTTGCCCCGGACGGGATCGGCGTCCCGAGCGGCGGCCGGCAGGGCGGTGACCAGCATTGCAGTCAACAGCATGGCCGACAAGACAGAGAATTTCATCGGGCAATCTCCCTTTCAGGCAGCATGATCATGGCGCAATCCCATCCCAATCCTCCCCCCTCCTCCGCCACAGCCATGGTCCCTCCCCGAATTCTGGTGGTGGGCACCGGCGCGGTGGGCGGTTTCTATGGGGCGCGTCTGGCCGCCGCCGGCGCCCGGGTGGCGGCGGTCTGCCGGTCCGACCTGGAGACAGTGCGGCGCCAGGGTATCGCCATCGAAAGTTTCGAGGGCGACCGTCACTTCACCCCGGAGCCGGTGCTGGCCCGGGCGGAGGACTACGACGGCCCGGCCGATTATATCCTGGTGACCCTGAAAGTGCTGCCGGAAATCGACCTGCCGGTCCTCATCGCGCCGGCGGTGGGACCGCAGACGGTGATCGTGCTGATTCAAAACGGGGTGGAGATCGAGGCGCCGGTGGTGGCGGCCTTTCCGAACCAGGAACTGCTCAGCGGGTTGGCCTTCGTCTGTCTGAACCGCATCGCCCCCGGGCGGATACGTCACACCTGCGCCGGACGCCTGATGCTGGGTCGTTATCCGGAGGGACCCTCCCCGGCGGCGGAGCGGCTGGCGGCGCTGTTCCGGACCGACGGCCTCACCTGCGGTGTCAGCCCCACCATCGTCCGGGAGCGCTGGCGCAAGCTGGTCTGGAATGCGCCGTTCAACCCGGTGTCGGTGTTGGGCGGCGGGGCCACCACCCGGCAGATGCTGAGCGATGCCGAAGGCGTGGCCCTGGCCCGGGGGGTGATGGAGGAGGTGCTGGCGGTAGCGGCGGCGGTGGGCCACCCCCTGCCGGAGGATCTGGTGGAACGCAACCTGCGGGAAACCCTGGCCATGACCCCCTACAAGACCAGCATGCTGGTGGATTTTCAGGAACACCGGGTCATGGAGGTGGAAGCCATCCTGGGCAACGCCGTGCGCGCCGCCCGCCGGACGGCCGTGCCGGCGCCCCGGCTGGAAACCCTCTATGCCCTGCTGCGGTTGTTGACCCGACCCGACGCGGTCAATTCTGCAACCACGAGATCAGCACCACCGCCTGAACCAGGGAGATGAGGATCAACCCATAGGCGCCCCCCACATAAACGGCGGCCAGAATCTTGACTGCCATCCCCTGGGTCTGCTGCGGTTTTTGACTGTTATCCGATTCCGACATGGGCGGTTGCTCCTGGCCGTTCCATTTCCAATCCGATTCCGGCATGCTGACAGCCTCCGGATGCTGCCATGCTCCGCAATTCCCGCGCCAAATTTGACTGCCACCGCCCATGAACAAAGACTTCCTGCCGGGTCTGCTGCTGTTGATCCTGGTGCCCCTGGTGGCCCTGCCGGCGGTCAACCCGGTGTTCGGCGTCCACAACGATCATTTCAACCTGGTGGACGCCGCCGAGACCTATCTGACCAACAGGGGCTGGGATTTTCCGGCCGCCCAGCTCCAGGCCGACGCCGATCTGCGGCGCTGTTGCGAATATTTCATTGAAACCCGCTGGCTCCATTCCATCGGCCGCTCCCTCAACGCCTGGCTGGTCAACCTGTTCTTTCTGCCCTATGCCCGCATCGCGGATTTTTCGGCAGGACGGCTGGTCGACGCCCTGCTCATGGGCCTGACGGCCGGGCTGTTCTTCCACCAATTGCGTCGGCGCCTGCTGGTGGAGCGACTGCGGGCCCTGGCTCTGGCCGCCGGGCTGTTCCTGCTGCCCCCGGTGCTGCTCTACGTCTTCTGGATCAGCAATATGGTCCCCGGCATCCTGCCTGTGTGCCTCGGGGTGGCGGCCTATCCCCTGCTGGACGACATTCGCCGGGTGGATTGGCGCAGCCGCAACCGGCGCCTGCTCTGGCTGCTGCCCACGGCGCTGTTGTGTTATCTGCTGCTGTGCATCGTCTACCCCCCCAACGCTCTGTTGCTGGCCTTCTATCCCCTGATCCGGGTGCTGAACTGCCAGCGCACCGGCTGGACGGCGGAACGGTTCGCGGTCTGGCGGGATCTGCTGTTCGGCTTTGGGACGGCGAGTCTGTACTTCGGGCTCACCAAATATGTCATCGTGCCCCTGCATGGTTATCTGGATCCCCTGGTCCACCTGTGGCGCTCCCTGTCCGCCGACCGCACCTACCAGATGGAACTCTCCTTCGACCCCCTGGTCATCCTGGCCAAGGTCGGCGGGGCACTGGCATTCACCGCCAATCTGTGGTTCGCCCCCGGTCTGGGCTTGGCCGGGCTGGTGGCCGGGCTGGCGGGGCTGGCGGGCCTGCACTGGCTGCTGCGCGCCGCCCCCCGGCCCCTGGGCCAATGGCGTGGCCCCCTGCTGGCTGGCTTGGCCGCCCTGGCCCTGGGCTTGGCCCCGGTCATCGCCGGCAAGCATGCCTTCGTGGTGGGCTATCGCAACAGCTTCGTCATCGCGGGCATGGTGATGATCCTGCTGGTCCACGGGCTGTTTCATCTGCTGGACCGGGGGAGCGGGTCAACGCCCGGGAGACTGCGGTTGGCCGGAGCGGCGGCGGTGGTGCTGGCGGCGGGGCTGAACGGCTTTCTGCACCTGCGGGACGCGGGGGATTTCTACCGTCTGGAATATCTCTTCCTGCAACAAACCCTGCCTTCCCGGGGGGCGGGCATCCAGACCCTGCTGCTGGAGCGGCCCGAGCCGCCGGTGCGGGGCCGGGAGGATCAACGGCTCTGCTATCCCTGGCAGGGCGACGTGCGCTGCCTGCTGCCCCAGGAATTTTCCGCTTTCAGCTCCCTGATCAACCATGACCTGCACCTGGCCATGACCATCAAGATCCTCTTGCGGGAGCGGGATTATGCCGCACCGCTGCGACTGGAATTCACCACCCCGTCACCGGCGTCGGTCCCGCCCGGTGTGCAACGCCTGCCGCTGCCCCGCCCCGTGCCCCATGGCGACGATCTCCTGCTCGATCTGGAGGGCAAACTTTGATGGATGAGGGAGGCCTCCCTCCACCCTCCACCGATGAAAGCCGCTTCTCGGCTTTCACGGTAACTCACTCCCGCTCCTCCTCCGGGTTGAAGACGATGATCTTGCTGCCTGTATGGTCGAAACGGAAATTGACATTCAGTAGCTTCTCCAGCCGGCGGCGCACCATCTTGCGCAGGGCCGGCCGCACCACGAACACCATGAACCCGCCGCCGCCGGCCCCCAGCAGCTTGCCCCCGGTGGCCCCGGCGGCCATGGCCTCGCTGTAGATATCGTCCACCAGGGGGGTGGTGACGGCCTCGGACAAGGTGCGCTTGCGCAGCCAGGACTGGTGCAGCAGTTCCCCGAAATGGTCGATGGGCTGGCGCACGTCCCGCAAGATTTCCAGGGCCTGATCCACCATGGCGCCCATCTCGGTCAACTCCTTGATCCGGTTGGGCATGTTGCGGATCTTCTGGCCGGCCACGTCGGTGGCGAAGCGGGTCTTGCCGGTGAAGAACAGCATCAGGGAGTCTTCCAGCTCGGTGCGCCGCTCCGGGGGCAGGATCACCGGGGTGACATCGAAGGTGCCGTCCTGGCGAAACTCGATGGTGTTGAGCCCCCCCCAGGAGACGATGATCTGATCCTGGCAGCCGACGTTTTCCGCCAGCACCTCCTGTTCGATACGGATGGCCTGGCGGGCCAGTTCGTTCTTGCCCACCAGCCGTCCCTCCAGGGCGTGGAGGGCATGGAGCAGGCCCACGGTGAAGCTGGAGCTGGAGCCCAGCCCGGCCCGGGCCGGCAGGTCGCCGTCGTGATGGATCTCCAACCCCCGGTCGATCTTCCGGTCCAGGAGAATGCCCCGGATGGCCGGATGCTGGATGTCCTTGTGGTCCTGGACCATCTCCACCTTGGAGTAGACCACCCGGGACTTGTGTTCGAAGAACGGCGGCAGGTCCCGCACGCTGAGGTAGCAATACTTGTTGATGGCGGTGGAGAGGACCTTGCCGCCATGTTCCCGGAACCAGGCGGGATAGTCGGTGCCACCCCCGAAAAAGGAGATGCGGAATGGCGTGCGGGTGATGATCATCGGCTGCTCTCACGATCGGCGTCAGGGTTCGGTCCCCCGGCCCGGGGCGCGGTGGACCAGGTCATGTAGCGATGGAAGGCGATCAGGGTGGCGGCGTCCTCCAGCTCCCCCCGGCGCTCCAGGACGGCCATTTCGGCGGCGGAAAAGCTGTGGCGGCCGGCGGCCAGGCCCAACTCGCCCTCGGCGGTCTCCTCCGCCACGGGCCGACAGCCGGGTGCGGCGAACAGGGCCACCCGGGCATTCAACACCCCGGGGGCCGGCGCCACCCAGCCCAGGGGCAGCAGGGCGTCCGGCGGGCAAGTCAGGGCGGTTTCCTCCCGCAGCTCCCGCAGGGCGGTCTGGGCCGCGCTTTCCCCGGCGTCGCAGAACCCCCCTGGCGCCTCCCAGCCCCAGCGCCGCACCGGATGGCGGAACATGCGCAACAGGACGAACCGCCCGTCGATCAGCGGCAGGACGATGGCGCCATTGAATCCTTCCCGGTTGCGGGCCTTGGGCGACACTACGACGAAATCCGGCACCTCCCGCCCACCCTCGTCCCGCAGGCGGTCGGCGTTGATGTCGAAGCAGGTGTTGGTGAAGACAGTCCGTTCCACCAGCACCCGGAAGGGGGGTTGATCACCATCGTCCATCCGCTTGGACCTCCATGGTTCGCAGACCGCGCTGAAGTCAAAGGATAACGTCATCCCCACGGGTTCGCCATGGCTCGATTGGCGACCCGGTCTCCCAATGTCCCTGGCGGGTCGGGGACCGGGCAATCGGGGAGGAAAATCTCACCTTCCGCTATGCTGCCGAAGATATTCGCGCGATCGACTGCCGTGCGTCCGCATGCAACCGTAATCGACCAACCGAGAATCTTGACAACCAGGCCTCCCGCCCCAAGAATGACCCCCGCCCGCGACACGGCCCCCCTGTGCAAGACAGGTCGGTCACCACCGCCCTGCCGGGGCCACTCTTCCCTCCTCCCGTGACAATCATGCTCCTGCAAGCGACCGTACACGAGTGGCTGGCGATCTGGCGATCAGGGGCGGAACGGGCCCTGGCCCCCTCCCCCTGGGGAAGGCGGATGCTGATGCTGGGGTTGGCGGTCTTTCTGGGGCTGCGCCTGGCCGGGATGGTCATGCCCTGGCAGGAGCGGGCGTTCTTTCCCCTGGAGGCCGACGACGCCGCCGGGGTCATCCTGCATTCCATGATCACCTTCCAGTGCCTCCACATGGACTGCCAGGCGCTCCAGGACTTCCATCATCAGGTCACCCTGCCCTCCGCCGATCCGACCGTGACCCTGTACCGTGAGATGGGATCCACCCTGATCATCCCCAATCACCTTCCCCTCCAGACCCTGGCCATCTACGTCCTGAACCGCCTGGGGCTGGAATGGTGGACCGCCTTCAATGTCTTTCAGCTGTTCAGCATGCTGGTCTTCACCCTGGGACTCTGTGCCCTGCTGGCGGTGCAGTGGGGGCCGCTGGCCGCCGGGCTGGGCCTCATGGCCCTGGGGGTGTCGGTGGACGTGACCCTGTTCTCCCTCAATGTGATCGGCTCCAACAACACCGTCCTTGGGCTGGCCATGCTGGCCACCGCCTGGTTCATCCGCCACGGTCGGGGCAACGGCTGGTGGCTGGTGGCCGCCACCTGGCTGATGTGTCTGACCCACCTGGGCACCGGGCTGGTGTTCGCCAGCGTGTTGGTCGCGGTCTGGCTGCTGGGCGGCCCCTGGCCACGGGGGCGAGACTGGCTGGTCCTGGCCCTGGCCGTCCTGCCCATCGTACTGGTGGCGATCATCCCGCACCTGGTGGCAGGCAAGATCCTCGGGGTCCCCCTCACCCGCATGGGGCCCGGAGATCCCGGCTACTGGCCCGGCATTCTGGGCAATCTGCAGCAGGCCGTCGCCACCCTGCGCACCTGGATGCATCCCTATCTGTTGAACAAGTTCACCCTGCTGGCCCTGATCGGCGCCCTGGCGTTCCTGATCCCCCCCCACCGGCGCCGGGGGCTGCTGCCCATGGCCCTGATGGTCGCCGCGGCCCTGACCACCCTCGGCGTGGTCTACGCCGTCTACCGGGCCGATGTGTTCGGGCGCATTTTCGTACCGGTGGCCGGCTGGCTGAGCGGCGGGCTCGCCTTCCTGGGCTTGACCGCCTGGCAGGTTTGGCGCCAACCGGCGACGCCCCGGCCCGGCCGGGGCGTCGGAGCGGTGGCCGCCCTGCTGGCCCTGGCGGTGGCGACGGGCTGGAGCCACCAGATGGTCGAAGGCGCCTCCTGGCGCCCCACGGTGATCCGGCAATGGACGGACCGACAGAACTACCCCTTCGACCCGAACCATGCTCGCCTCCTCCAGGACCCCGCGGCCCCCTGCCGGCGGGTACTCTACGACCATCGCCTGTTGATGGGAGCCTTCATCATCCATGGCGCCCACCCCTGCGCGACGGTGGATCTGCCGAGCATGATCGGCTCCGAACAGGAACCCTGGATCTTCGAAGTCCGCGATACCTTCACCCACCTGGTGCGGTTCAACCCGTTGAACCTCGGCGCCAAAGGGTACCCGCTGCACCGGGGACCGGCGGGCATCCGGTCCCGGGCCGGCGCCGCACCCGTGACCCATCTGCAAATCAATCTGGTCACCGACCGGTCTCCGGCGGTGGTCGGCCTGTTCGCCAACGGCGCAGCCCAGCCCCTCCGGCAATGGACGCTGCCGGCGGGCTTCGAGGGCTGGAAAGTCGTCGCCGACCTGCCCGCCGGGCGTTTGGAACTCCGTCTCCTGGAGGGGCAGGCCTTCCTGGCCGGAATTCTGCCCCACCCCCCGGGGCCCGACGGTCTGCATTGGCCCTGGAACGGCCCCCTGGAGCTGGATCATGTGGCCCTGGAAAACAACCGGGGCATCCGCCGGGGCATGCGGACCACCTATGACTTCCGGCCCGGACGCATCCTGCCCACCCTCGAACTGCCGGTGACGGTGCTGGCGGACAGCGGTCTCGGGTCGGTCAGCCGGGTGTCGAAACCCGACAGAAATATTTATTGATTTTCTTGACTTTTCCGGACCGGTCTTCCATGCTGTGCCTGCGGGTGTCCTCAAGCCGGACCAATCCGGAAACAATCATCGCGCTCCCGCTTCCATCATTTCCCGAAATCTCTTCATCTCTCTAAGGAAGCAATCTGTTGGACTTCAATGAACTGAATCTCGCCAAACCCCTCCTCGCCGCCATCGCACATCTCGGGTACGCAACACCCACCCCCATCCAGGTCCAGGCCATTCCCCTGCTCCGGGAAGGGCGGGATCTGTTGGGTATCGCCCAGACCGGAACCGGCAAAACCGCGGCCTTCGCCCTGCCCATCCTGGATCGGCTGCACCGCGACCGGCGCAAACCGCCGGCCAAGGGCTCCCGGGTCCTCATCCTCACCCCCACCCGTGAACTGGCCTCCCAGATCGATGCCAGCTTCCGGGATTACGGCCGGGGCATGCCTTTCAGCCGGGGTCTGATCTTCGGCGGGGTCGGCCAGTCGCCCCAGGTGCGAACCATGAGCCGCGGGGTGGACGTACTCACCGCCACCCCGGGCCGGCTCCTGGACCTGATGCAACAGGGCCATGTGCGCCTGTCCGGTCTGGAAATCTTTGTCCTGGACGAGGCCGACCGCATGCTGGATATGGGCTTCATCCACGACATCCGCAAGGTGATCGCGGCCCTGCCCGCCAAACGGCAAACCCTGCTGTTCTCCGCCACCATGCCCACGGAAATCGCCACCCTGGCGGCGGGCCTGCTCCACGATCCGGCTCGGGTGGAGGTCACGCCCCAGGCCACCCCGGTGGAACGCATCGACCAGCGGGTCCTGTTCGTGGCCAAGACCGACAAGCGGCGCCTGCTCCAAGACCTCCTGGAAAGCCAGCCCATTCACCGCGCCCTGGTCTTCACCCGCACCAAACATGGCGCCGACCAGGTGGCCAAACATCTGGAGAAGAACGCCATCCGCGCGCTGGCCATCCATGGCAACAAGTCCCAGGGCGCCCGGGAACGCGCCCTGGACAGCTTCCGCACCGGCCAGGTCCGGGTGCTGGTGGCCACCGACATCGCCGCCCGCGGACTGGACGTGCCCGGCATCAGCCATGTCATCAACTTCGACCTGCCCAACGAGTCGGAGAGCTACGTCCATCGCATCGGCCGCACCGCCCGGGCCGGCGCCGATGGCGCCGCCATCTCCTTCTGCGACGCCGGCGAACGGGCCTATCTCAAGGACATCGAGCGGACCATCCGGCAGCCGGTGCCGGTGGACGCCACCCACCCCTTCCACTGTGCCGTCGTCGCCAGTTCCCCGCCCATCAAGCCCAAGGGCCAAGGCGGCTCCGGCGGCCAGGGTGGGCGGGTCGGCAGCGGCCAGGGCCGCCGCAACGCCACAGGCCAGCAGCGCCAAGCCGACCCCCTCCCGCGTCA
>PEAP01000033.1 GCA_002753665.1 Magnetococcales bacterium DC0425bin3 | reverse complement strand
CCCCCGGTGTTGGATGGATGGGGGAGGCCTCCCTCCACCCTCCCACTGTTTGATGGATGGGGGAGGCCTCCCCTCCACCCTCCCACTGTAGAAAGCCGCTCAGCGGCTTTCTACAGCACCCACCCTGCCACCGTTCCCAGGGTGAAGGCCATCCCATAGGCCACGCCGAAGGAAAAGAGGACGGAAAAGGCCGCATATCCCCACCCGGCCTCCCGCCGGATGGCGGCCATGGTGGAGAGACAGGGAGCGTAGAGCAGCAGGAAGATCATGAGAGTGAAGGCGGTCACCGGGGTCATGGCCTGGGTCAGGGCCTGGCGCAGTCCCTCGGAGCCTTCGCCTTCCTCCTGGCCGTAGAGGACCGCATAGCTGGCCACCACCACCTCCTTGGCGAAGAAACCGCTGAGGATGGCCACCGTATCCTTCCAGTCGAACCCCAGGGGGACGAACACCGGGCTGATGGTCTGGCCCACCAGTGCCAAGTAGCTGTTTTCCAATCGCTGCTGCTTCTGCCGCCGGGCCAACTCGGCCAGGGCCTGGTCCCGCTCCGGGCCGGCCGGCAGCCGGGCCTCCAGGGCCGTCTTCTGGGAGCCGAAAAAGGGCTCCAGCTCCTTCTGCTGGGGAAAAGCCTGCAGGAACCAGATGATGATGGAGCCCACCACGATCACCCCTCCCACCATGCGCACGAATTCCCAGGCCTTTTCCCACATGTGCAACAGCACCGAACGCCAAGTGGGAATGCGGAACGGCGGCAGCTCCATCACGAAAGAGGCGGAATTGCCCCGGAACACCACCCGGCTCAGGAAGACGGAGGCCAACATGGCGGAACCGATGCTGGTGGAATAGACGATGAAGATGATCCAGCTGGCTCGTTCGGGAAAAAAGGCCCCGGTCAGGAGAATATAGGCCGGCAGCCGCTGGGCGCAGGAGATGAAGGGGTTGACCAGGATGGCGATGCGTCGGGCCAGGGGGTTTTCGATGGTGCGGGTGGCCATCACCGCCGGTACGTTGCAGCCAAAACCCATCACCAGGGGGATGAAGGCCTTGCCGTGGAGCCCGAAGAAATGCATCAACCGGTCCAGCAGAAACGATGACCGGGCCAGATAGCCGGTTTCGCTGAAGATGGCGATGAAGAAGAACAGGATCAGGATGTAGGGCAGGAAGACGATCACCGCCCCCACGCCGGTCAGAATGCCTTCCAGGATCAGATCCCGCACCAGTCCCCCCGGCAGCAGGGTCGTGCCGAAGGCCAGGGCCTGCTGGACCAGGGTATCGATCCAGCCGGCGGGGATCGCCCCCAGGGAAAAGGTGGCCTCGAACATCAGCCACATCAGGAACAGGAAGAGGGGCAGGCCCAGGGTGGGGTGGAGGAACAGGTTGTCCAGGGTCCGGGTCAGTTTCCAGCGCAGGGCCGGGTCGTCCCTTTGGGAGATGACCTCGGAGACCAGGCCATGAATGAAACCGTAGCGGGCGTGGGCCAGCAACATTTCGCAGGATTCGCCATGGTCCCGGGCCAGATCGTAGCGGGCCCGGCGGATCATTTCCTGAAGATGGTCGTGTTCCTCCTCCCGCTGCAAGAATTCGTCATCGCCTTCCAGCAGCTTGATGGCCAGCCAGCGCACCTGATGCTGATCCATCTCCCGGGGATGGAGTTTGCGGATCTGTTCGCAAGCTCCCAGGATGGCCGATTCCACATGGGCGTCGTAGGGGATGAAAATGGGCCTGGTGGTGCCGTGGGGGATCCTGGCCAGCTCCAGAATGGCGTCCAGGAGCGCCTCCAGGCCTTCGCCACGGGTGCTGACCATCTCCACCACCGGCCCGTTGAGCATGGCCTGCAGGTTGCCGGTGTCGATGGCGATGCCCCGCTGGCGGGCCTCGTCCATCATGTTGAGGGCATAGACGGTGGGCTGGCCCATCTCCAGCAGCTGGGTGGTGAGGAACAGGGAGCGTTCCAGGTTGCCGGCATCCAGAATGTTGACCAGGACATCCGCCTCTTCCGAGTACAGGAATTCCCGGCTGGAGCGTTCCTCAGGGCTCTTGGATGTCAGGGCGTAGACCCCGGGCAGGTCCACCAGCCGAATGCTCACGCCCTGGTGGGTGAACTGTTTCTCCTGCATCTCCACGGTGACCCGTGGATAATTGCCCACCAGCGCCTTGGCCTGGGCCAGCCGGTTGAACAGGGTGGTCTTGCCGCAGTTGGGATTGCCGATCAGACCCACGGTGATGACCGGCCCCGCCGACTGGTCTGGACCCGTCTTGTTGCGCTGCATGTCCATTGTGATGATAAGCCCGTCGCCGGAACGAGTTCCGGGCCGATAATGGGTCCGCGGGAGGGTAAAAGTATGGCCCGGGGCATCCCAAGGCAAGGGGAAACCCTTGCTCGCTCCTGGTTGAGCCCGGAGGGGAAATCCCCTAGAGTGCAGCCGGGGCTGGAATCGTTCCTGTTCGACCGCCATCGGACCACTGCGCCTTCTTCATGGAAAGCCACCTGTCTTTTCTCCAGATTCATCCCCTGCGCGTCCTGGGCTGGCTGCTGGTACTGGGTTTTGCCCTCTGGATGGGCCTGGCGATCCGGGGATACTGGCGGCGCCTGCGCCTGCAGGAACAGCAGGCACGGCTGGAGATGCAACTGCTCCAGGCCCGCCTGGAAGGGGCGTTGGTGCAGAACCGGCTGCAGCAGGAGCGGGTGGCCCATTCCTGGAGCGGCATCCGCAAGTTCCGGGTGGCCGCCAAGCGTCCGGAGACGCCGGATGTCCAATCCCTCGACCTGGTCCCCCACGACGGCAAACCCCTGCCGCCCTTCGAAGCCGGTCAATACCTCACCCTGCAGTTGCGGATTCCCGGTCACCGGCAACCCCTGATCCGTTGTTATTCCCTGTCCAGCCACCCCAGGGCCCTGGATTCCTACCGCATCACCGTCAAACGGCTCGCGCCGGATCCCCAGGCCGGCACCACGGCCGGACTGGTCTCGGATTATCTCTGCAACCAGGTGGTGGAAGGGGATATCCTGGACGTAAAATCGATAGCCGGCCACTTCGTGCTGGACCCGGGCGGCAGCGGCCCGGTGGTGTTGATCGCCGGGGGGATCGGGGTGACCGCGGTCCTGCCGAAACTGTGGATGCTGTGCGAAGCCGTGGAAAGCCGGGAGGTGTGGCTGTTCCATGGGGTGCCCAACGGCGCGGTCCACATGTTGAAGGGCGAGCTGGAACAGGTGGCCCGGGAGCATGAAAACGCCCACATCCGCTTTTGTTACAGCCGCCCCCTGGCGGGGGAGGTGCCGGGCCGGGACTATCACCATGTCGGGCGGATCGACCTGGCCCTGCTGAAACAATTTCTGCCCTCGAACAACTACGAATTTCACGTCTGCGGTCCCGCCGGCATGATGGACGACCTGGTCCAGGGGCTGGCGGACTGGGGAGTGCCGAAGCAGGATATCCACTACGAGGCCTTCGGCCCGTCCAGCCTCGGCCGCAAGCCCGCGGTTTCGGCCGGGGACGACGCCGGCCATCAGGTGGTCTTCACCCGCAGCGGTCGGAGCGTTACCTGGACCCCGGACAGCGGTGCGTTGCTGGACCTGGCGGACCAGCACGGCGTTGCCCTGGAGGGGGGATGCCGGGCCGGCAACTGCGGTACCTGCATGGTGGCCGTGAAAAAAGGCCAGGTGGCCTATCCCCACGAGCCGGGCTTTACCCCGGATGCCGGCTCCTGTCTGGCCTGCATCGCCATACCCAAGAGCGATCTGGAAGTGGATGCCTGAATGGCCTCTTCTTGAGAGAGAAGCGAGGGAGGAAACAGCGTGAAGAAGTCCATGTCGAAGGTTTTCCTGGCAATCGTCCTGCTGCTGGTCGCGGTGGGATCCGGGCCGGTCCTGGCGGAACCGGTTCCCATGGATCCGGCTGCGGTGATGGGCCCCAATGCCTGCGGCAAGGATTGCCACAAGAAGGAGATGGCCATCTGGATGAAGTCCAAGCATCAGGTCTCGGGACGGGCGCTGCTGACCGACAAGAAGGCCCAGGAGATCGTCGACAAGCTGGGCGAAACCGGGGGCATGAAAAGCTCCAGGCTATGTCAGACCTGTCATTTCACGGTGCAGCAGGCGGAGCAGAAGCTGCAATTGGCCGCCGGGGTGAGCTGCGAATCCTGCCACGGTCCATCCCGGGACTGGATCAAGACCCATGGCGACTACGGCGGCACCGGGGTGCTGCGCGAGCAGGAGACGCCGGCCCACCGGCAACAGCGCCTGGCCCAGGCCGACAGCGCCGGCCTGGTACGGCCCGCCGCTCTCCATACCCTGGCCCGCAAGTGCTTCGACTGTCACCTGGGGGTGAGCGAAAAGCTGGTCAATGTCGGCGGCCATGCCCCGGGCAGTCTCATCGAGCTGGTCTCCTGGACCCAGGGTCAGGTGGGCACCGAGGCGCCCATCCGCCACAACGTCCTCTTCAGCGAGGACAACCGCTATTCCCCGTCCGAACGGCGCCGGGTGATGTACATCCTGAGCCTGGCCCTGGAACTGGAATATTCCCTGCGGGGGGTGGCCCAGGCCACCGGCAAGGGGCTGTTCGGCGTGCGCATGGCCAAGCAGGCCAAGATGGTGGCCGGTCGACTGAAACAGATCGATGGCGTGGTGGTCATTCCGGAAGTGAAGGCGATTCTGGAGGAAGCCGGCAAGGTCAAGCTGAAACTGGGTGAAGGGGCCGAACTCAACGCGGCGGCGGAGCGGATCGCCGCCCAGGCCAAGGCATTCGCCGGCCGGGAGAACGGCCAAAACCTGGCCGCCCTGGACGGGCTCATTCCCTGGGCGGCCCCCGGGCAGTGATGCCGCCGCAGCGGGAAGGAGCGGGACCCAATGGGTGAGCAGGCGGTGGACATCCGGCAGCCGGACCGCTGGGACAATCCCTTCGATCCCGACATGACGTCCGCCGAGGCCCAGCGGATCCTGGAACTGCCCCTGATCCGGGAGCTGGATGCCGGCGCCTTCCCGGAATCCCTCTCCCTGGCTCGCCTGGTGGGCAACGAGACCCGGCTGATCCGCTATCAGCGGGGCGATCTGGTGGTGCGGGCCGGGGATTACGGCAGTTCGGCCTTTTTTGTCATCGAAGGGGAAATGGCCATCATCCTGCCCCCCGGCCTGCCCCCGGAGGTGCTGGGCCGCTCCGAACCCCGCCGGCGGCCGCTCTGGAACATCCTGGGCCAGTTGTTCAACGGCCGCCTCGTGCCGGAAAGCCGGCACCCGGTCGCCGGGGAGGAAGACCGGTCCACCGGTGGTAGCGTGGTGCGCCGCCAGGAGGGCAACGAGGTGCGGGTTTGTCTGGAAAACCTGGATGCCATCCTGGACCGGCATCCCACGGTCATCCTGGGGGCCGGGGAGCTGTTCGGGGAAATCGGCGCCCTGGGCCGTTTTCCCCGCTCGGTCTCGGTGGTGGCCCGCACCGCCGCCGAAATCCTGGAAATCCGCTGGCAGGGGTTGCGGGATCTGCGCCGCTACGATGCCGGGTTTCGGGAGCGGCTCAACCGTCTCTATCGGGAGCGCTCCCTCAAGGCCCATCTGCGGGAAACCCCCATCTGCAAACATCTGCCCCAGGACGTTCTCAACCATCTGGAACAGGTGGTGGCCTCCCAGGTCTATGGCGAGGCCGATACCAGCAATCCCTTCGGCCGTACCCCGGGGTTGCCGCCCAACGAGCTGCTGGCCCGGGAACCCCTGATCCTTGAGGAAGGGCGCCCGGCCGATTCGGTGGTGCTGGTGCAATCGGGTTTCGCCCGCATCAGCCAACAGTTCAACCACGGCCACCGCACGGTGGGCTTTCTGGGTCGCAACCGGATCTTTGGCCTGGGCGAGGTGTTCCATCGCTGGCAACAGGGTGGAAAACCCATCGGCTACCAGTATTCACTGCGGGCCATCGGCTATGTGCAGGTGTTGCGGATTTCCTATGAAGACATGATCAACCATGTCCTGCCCAACCTGCCCGAAGAGATGCAGGCGCCACCGTTCACCGATCGGCATTCGGCCTTTTTCGAGCAGTTGGACCGGGACGATGTGGGGCTGATCGAATTTCTGGTGGAACATCATTTCATCAACGGCACCTCGGCCATGTTGATCAACATGGACCGCTGCGTGCGCTGTGATGACTGCGTGCTGGCCTGCGCCCGGGCCCACGACAACAATCCGCGCTTCGTGCGCAGCGGCCCCCGCCACGGTTCCTTCATGGTGGCCAGCGCCTGCATGCACTGCATCGATCCGGTCTGCATGATCGGCTGTCCCACCGGGGCCATCCATCGCAGCGCCCTGAAGGGCGAGGTGATCGTCAATGGTCGCACGTGCATCGGCTGCGGCACCTGTGCCGGCAGCTGTCCCTACGGCGCCATCCGCATGGTGGAAGTCCGGGATGAATCCGGGGCCTTCATGCGCGACCGAGCCACCGGGTTGCCGGTCCTGCGGGCCACCAAATGCGACCATTGCCTGGACCAGTGGGGGGGCCCGGCCTGCCAGCGCGCCTGTCCCCACGATGCCCTGTTGCGGGCCAACATGTGGGACACCCGGGCCCTGCGCCGCTGGATGGGGTGGAAATGAAACCCGCGCGCCTCCATCCCCTGATGGCGGTGGCCCTGGCGGCGTCCCTGCTGTTCTGCATGGCCTACGGGGTGCGCTACCTGTCCGCCGGCCTCCTGGATACCGACCACATTACCGGCTGGATCCTGGTCACCCTGGTGGTGCTGCTCACCACCTATGGCTGGCGCAAGCGGCTGAGCGTGCTGCCCCTGGGGGGCATGATCCACTGGAGCCGGGTTCACCTGGTCCTGGGCTTTCTGGTGATCCCCCTGTTCCTGTTCCACAGTGGCAAGCTGGTGCCCAACGGCGTGATGGACTCGATGCTGGCGGGCTGTTTCTGGCTGGTGGCCATCAGCGGGCTGATCGGCCTGTGGTGGGGCCGCAGCTTTCCCCACCGGCTGACCCGACGCGGCGAGGAGGTCCTCTACGAGGCCATTCCCGGCCTGCGGCGGGCGGTGCAGCAGGCCGCCGAGGACTTGGTGATCACCGTGGCCGGCGAGACCGGCTCCACCACCCTGGCGGACTATTACCATGCCCGGCTGCGGAAATTCTTCGACCGGAGCTGCAATCACCATGAACATCTGCTGGACTGGAACCGCTCCCGCTTCGCCCTGCTCAACGATCTGGGCAATCTGAGGCGGTACCTGAACGATCGGGAGATGGAGGCGCTGCAGGAATTGGAACGGATGGTGGTGCGCAAGGACGACCTGGACTACCACTGCACCCTGCAGGGCGGGTTGAAACTGTGGCTGATGGTCCATGTGCCCCTGACCCATGCCCTGCTGGTCCTGGCGGCCTGGCACATGGTCAACGTCTTGGGATTTCAGGGGTAGGCCATGGCGGAGGGCAGGCCGGCAAGCTCTTACGAACGTCCGACCCGGACCTGGGTCTGCGGCCGCTCCCTGGAGGGTCGGGCCTGTCGGGCCGAACCCGATGCCCGGGGAAACTGCCCGGGTCGGCGGGAATGCCATCCGGTGCAGCGGCAGGACCGCTGGTATTGCGCCCGGCCCCAATCCGCCGGCGGTCCCTGTGCCGAGGGGCCCGCCCCGGATGGTACCTGCGGGCGGCCCAGGCAGTACTGCCATCCGCTGCGCCACCTCACGGTCTGGCGCAAGATCTGGACCCGCTGGGCCTTGATCGTCGCCTGCGGGGTGGTTCTGGCCGTCACCTACGGCGATCGGGTGTTGAATTATGTCTCTCCCGGCCCCCTGAGCCCGGCCCACAGCTCCATCGAAAAATGCGCGACCTGCCATGCCGCCGCCCGCCAGGGGCCCCGGGGCTGGCTGCGCCTGGCCACCGGCGCCCAGGATCCCCTGCCGGACAACATGCGCTGTCTGCAATGCCATCCCCTGGGCCAGGCCCCCCAGGCCCCCCACAGTCTGGACCCGCCGGAACTGAAGAAGCTGTCCCGGGCGGCGGGGGAGGTGGAGCGGGAATCCCCCCTGGTCCTGTCGGTCCACGGCGCCGCCCGGGTATTGACCCCCGACCTGGGCCTGGAGAAGCCGCTGGCCTGCGGGCTCTGCCACCTGGAGCATCAGGGCGCTTCTCCCCGGACATCCTGGTGGGCCGAGGACCGCTGCAACGCCTGTCATCAGAGGCCCACGGTCCGCTTCAGCCAGGATCATCCGCGCTTCATCGGCTATCCGCACCAGGTGCAGACCTCCATCAAGTTCGATCACCGCAGCCATTTCATGAAGCACTTCCTCGCTCCCGGGCAGAAGAACGTGCCCGGGGACTGTCTGGCCTGCCACCCCTCCAACGGCATGGGCAACCTGTTGGCGTCCATCCGGTTCAAGCCCGCCTGTGGCGGCTGCCATGCCGATCAGATCCGCGAAATGTTCCGCTCCGGACCCAGGGGGCTGCCGATCCTTTCTCTGCCGGGGCTGGATCTGGACACCTTGCGCACCCGCCGGGTGGACATCGGCGAATGGCCCGAGGGGGCCGATGGCGAGATTTCGCCGTTCATGACGGTCTTCTTCGCCGGTTTTCCCGGCTTTCAGGAGGCCACCGTGGCCCTGAAGGGGCTGGATACCACGGATCTCTCCCGGGCCACTCCGGAGCAGTTGGCGGCGGTGAAGACGGTGGCCTGGGGGATCAAGGAATTCTTCCACGACCTGCTGACCCTGGGCCGGCCCGGCTTGGCCCGCCGGCTGCGGTTTTTCCTGGGCGAGCGTCCCGGCGCCAGCGACCTGGGACAGCTGACCGGCCATCTGCCGGCCGATCTGATCTGGGCCGTTCAGGTCGACTGGTTTCCGGAGCTGGCCCGGGAGATGGCCCTCCACAAGGCCGGCCAACCGGTGCCGGTTCCCCTGCCGGGCGCCCGAGAGGATTGGCCGGCGGACGGGGATTTCGGTTGGTTGCTGGGCACGCCACCATCCCCCCCCGCGGTTCCGGTGGCGGATGAGCCGGAGGGGGGTGATCTTCTCGACGGCGCGGACGGGCTGCTGGCAGGGGACGCTGGGGAGCCGCTCACCACCAGGACGACCGGGACCGGGAGCGGGGTGATCCCGCCACTGGCCAGCGAGGCGCCACCACCGGCGGTCACCGCGGATGCCTGGATCGAGGGCGGGGGATGGTATCGGGAGGGATACTCCCTCTACTATTTGCCGACCGGCCACGAGGACGGTTTTCTGGAGGCTTGGCTGGACCAGCTCTACGATCGCCGCCAGCGGTCCTCCGAGGCCCGCGGTCTGTTCGAACTGCTCACCCGCTCGGAGGCCGCCGGTCAGTGCGGCAAATGTCATTTCGGTACCCAGACCCCCCGGCCGACCGGGGAATCGCTGCCCCGGGAGCAGGCAGTGATTGCCCAGCAGCCGGGCCGTTGGCACGGACGCCTGGTGCCCCTGAACAGCAAGGCCTTCAAGAAATTCCATCACCGCAGCCATCTGAGCCTGGTGGCCGATTGCGCGGTCTGCCATCCCTTCAACCCCGCTGCCCCGGTTCCCGGCCAGAACGGGCTGGTGACCAGCGGGTTTGCCCAGTTGAACAAGAAGGTCTGTGCCGATTGCCATCGGCCGGGCCGGGCCGGTGATACCTGTCTCCAGTGCCACAATTACCATGTGGGCGCCAATCCTGGTCTGCTTCTCCCGCCCGGGGGAAGCGCCGGGAAGACTGGCGGTGCGCCATCCGGCTTCAATATCGGGCCGTAATCGGCTATCCTGCCCGCAAGCCGACCCGTGCGGGACGGGAGGGGGAAGGAGAGAACCAGGTGGCTGCATCCGATTGGCGTCGCTGGGGGAGAGTGGGATCGCTGATCCTGCCGATGATTCTGGGCGGTTGCGCGGACGGGGACCGGATGTCTGGTCTGGCCGGGGGGATCGGTCTGGAACCCATGCGCCGACCGGGAGCGGTGCCGCCGGAGGCCTGGACCGACCAGGAACTGCGCTCCGTCTGGCGCAGCGGCTTGTACGACCTGGAACTGGGGCGTTTGGGGCTGGGCCAGGACAAGTTCGACCTGGTGATCCAGCGGGCCCCCGACTGGTTGCCCGAGGCCCAGACGCGGTTGAAGGCCATGCAGCTCCGGCTGAAGG
This sequence comes from Magnetococcales bacterium DC0425bin3, assembly GCA_002753665.1. GTDB lineage: Bacteria > Pseudomonadota > Magnetococcia > Magnetococcales > DC0425bin3 > DC0425bin3. The sequence goes on along the minus strand of PEAP01000033.1, from coordinate 19,331 downwards.
CCGCTGGCAGATTGCCGGCCACCGCGCCGGTGCGGGTGATCGCCGCGCCGGTCACGCCGCTGCCAACCGCTGCCCGGGTGATCGCCGTGCCGGTCGTGACCCCCTCCGCATTGCCGCCGGAGCCGGTCTTGGCGCCCACGCCGCCGGAACCTGCCCCGGATGCCGACAGCGCCGGTCCGCTGCCCCTGGCCCCGGTCCGCACCGCCGGTCCCGGCGTGGTCGGGCTGTTGGGCGAGGCGGTGGCTCGGGAGCGTCAGGCCGATTGGGAGGGGGTGGTGCGGGTCCTCGACCAGGCCGCCAGGCTGGAGCCCGATCATGCCGAGGTCCTCACCCGGCGCGCCGCCGCCCACATCCGCCTGGGGCGCAACCAGGACGCTCTGCGGGATCTGGATCGCCTGATCGTCCTCGATGCCACCCAGTTCCGCGCCTGGATTCGCCGGGCCGGGGTCCGCCTGGCCCTGGGGCAGCCGGCCGAAGCCCGGGACGATCTGGATCAGGCCATTCGCATCAATCCGCAATTCGGTCTGGCCTGGCTCAACCGGGGGCTGGTCCACCGGCAGTTGGGAAATCTGGACCAAGCCTTGGCCGATTACGGGCAGGCGGCCGTCCTGTGGCCGGATCAGGTGCAGGTGTACGTCAACCGGGGGGTGCTGTTGCAGGCCATGGGCCGCCACGCCGAGGCGGTGGGTGATTTCGACCGGGCGGTGACCCTGAATCCCCGGGCGGGAGCTTATTTTCGGCAGCGGGGCATCTCCCATTTCCATCTGGGCCGCTTTTCGGCCGCCATCGCCGATCTGCAGCGCACCCTGGCCCTGATCCCCAGGGATGGGGAGGCGACCCGCTATCTGGCACTGGCCCGGGAGAAGAGCCGCGGGCAGGAAGTGCCGGAAAAGGCTGCAGCAGACCCGGCCCCGGACCGATAAGCAGGAAAAGCGGGGTCGGCGTTTCCCTCCCCCCACCGTCAACCGCCAGCCTGGATGATGAGGCGGGTTCATGAACACCTCCCCGGCCCCCACGCCACCCCTTGATGAACGTTCCCTGGCCTTGCGCCGTCTGGTGACCCGGGCTTTGCAACGCAGCGGCCGGGGTCACCCCGGCCCGGCCCTCTCGGTCATGGAGATTCTGCGGGTGCTGTTCGACGAAGTGCTGCGCTACGATCCCCGGCAGCCCCGCTGGCCGTTGCGGGACCGGTTTATCCTCAGCAAGGGGCATGGCTGTCTGGGTCTCTATGCGCTTCTGGCCGACAAGGGCTTCATTTCGGTCGAGTTGCTGGACGGCTTCTGCGACCTGGAAAGCCCCATCGGCGGTCATCCGGAGCTGGGGCGGATTCCCGGCGTCGAAGCCTCTACCGGCGCCCTGGGCCATGGCCTGCCCATGGGGGCCGGCATGGCCCTGGCCGCCAGGCTCCGACGGCAGGATCATCGGGTGTTCGTGCTGATGGGCGATGGCGAGATCGACGAAGGCTCGGTCTGGGAGGCGGCCATGTTCGCCACCAAGCATCGCCTGGACAACCTGGTGGCCCTGGTCGATTACAACAAGTTGCAGTCCTACGGTCGGGTCAGCGAGGTGCTGGAGCTGGAACCCCTGGCCGACAAGTGGACCGCGTTCGGTTTCAGCGTGCGGGAGGTGGACGGCCACGACCTGCAGGCCCTGGGGCAGGTCTTGCGCGCCCTGCCCTTCACGCCCGGGCGGCCCAGCCTGGTTCTGTGCCATACCATCAAGGGGCGGGGGATCCCCGAGATGGAAAACAACCCCGAGTGGCACCACAAGAACCGGTTGGTGGCCGACGATCTGGCCGCCATGCACCGGGCGTTGGAGGGACGTTGATGCGCAAGGCCTGTCTGGGAATGGTCCACCAGTTGGCCCGGCGGGATCCGCGGGTGATCTTCATGGGCTCCGACCTGGGGCCGGGCACCCTGGACGCGATGAAACGGGAGCTGCCCGAGCGTTTCTTCATGGAGGGGGTGGCGGAGCAGAACCTCATCGGCGTGGCCGCCGGCTTGGCTCTGGAGGGCTATGTGCCCTATGTCAATACCATCGCCTCGTTCCTCACTCGGCGTTGTTTCGAGCAGGTGGTCCTGGATCTCTGCCTGCAGAACCTGCCCGTGCGCCTGATCGGCAACGGCGGCGGGTTGGTCTATGCCCCCCAGGGTCCCACCCACATGACCATCGAGGATCTGGCCATCCTGCGGGCGCTGCCCAACATGACCGTGGTGGTCCCGGTCGATGCCGAGGAGATGGTGCGCTTCATGGAGCTGACCCCGGACTGGCCGGGACCGATCTACATCCGGCTGGCCAAGGGCGGCGATCCGGTGGTGTCCCGGGCCGGGGACGGATTCGCCATCGGTCGGGGTATTCTGTTGCGGGAGGGGGACCACGCCGCCATCCTGGCCACCGGCGTTCTGGTCAACCGCGCCCTGGCGGCGGCGGAGCTGCTGGCGGGTGCGGGCATCCGCTGTGCGGTTCTTAACCTGCATACCGTCAAGCCACTGGACGCCGCCGCCGTGCTGGAGCTGGCGGGCCGGGTGCCCCTGCTGGTCACCGCCGAGGAGCATGGCCGCGCCGGGGGTCTGGGTGGGGCGGTGGCCGAGACCCTGTTGGACCATCCGCCGGCCAGCATGCCCCGGGTGGTACGCCTGGGGTTGCCCGATGCCTTTACCGATGGCTACGGCTCCCAGGACGAGCTGCTGCAGCGCTATGGACTGCAGCCGCCCCAATTGGCCCAGACCGTGCGGGCGCACCTGCAAGGCCGTTGCTGATGGCCCAACTCTACAGCGCCCTGAAATTCTTGCGCTTCAGCGACCATCTGGAGGCGTTGCGCGCCGGCCGGGTGGTGGCGCCGGTGCATATTCGCATCAAGCCCATCAACCTCTGCAACCACGACTGCTGGTACTGTGCCTATCGGGTGGATCACCTGCAACTGGGCGAGGAGATGGCGGAACGGGACAGCATTCCCCGGGACAAGATGCTGGAGATCGTCGAGGATTGTCTGGCCATGGGGGTGCGGGCCATCACCTTTTCCGGTGGGGGCGAGCCGCTGCTGTACAAGCCCCTGCCCGAAGTGGTGGAACGGCTGGCCAACGGCGGCATCCGGGTGGCCACCCTCACCAACGGCAGCAACCTGAAGGGCCGCATGGCCGAGGCCTTTGCCCGGCATGGCACCTGGGTGCGCATTTCCATCGATGCCTGGGACGATGCCAGTTATGCCAAGGCCCGGGGGGTCAAGCCGGGGGAATTCACCCGGGTGACCGACAACATCCGCGCCTTCACCGCGTCTGGAACCCGTTGCGTGCTGGGCATCAGCTTCATCATCACCCATGACAACCACCGCCATGTGCTGGACGCCTGCCGGCTGTTCAAGTCACTGGGGGTGAACCATGTCAAGCTGTCCGGGGCGGTGGTGTCCAACCATGGCGCCGAAAACAACGCCTACCACCGGGAGATCATGGCTGCGGTGACGGACCAGATCCACACCGCCCAAAGCCTCATCGGGGAGAGCTTCACCGTCATCGACCATTATCACGCGCTGGAGGAACGCTTCACGAAGCATTACACCACCTGCCCCTTTCTGCAGTTCCTGACGGTGATCGGCGCCGATGGCGCCGTCTACACCTGCCAGGACAAGGCCTACACGGCCAGCGGGCTGCTGGGCTCCATCAGGGAGCGGCGTTTCCGGGAGTTCTGGTTTTCCGAGGACAATCGCACCCGGCTGTTCACCTTCGACCCTTCCCGCCACTGTTCCCACCACTGCGTGACCCACACCAAGAACCTCGCCATCCTCGAAGTCCTGGGGATCGATCCCGAGCATGGGCTGTTCGTGTGACGCGCGACGCTTCCCGCTGCCGGGAGATTATGCGCCGGCTCTGATTGCTGTTACCAGCCAAACAATATTGAAAATAGCAAACAGAGTGATACCGCTCCAAACTCTTGAAACGTCGTTCACCCATGTTGAATTCTCCTGCCTTCGTGAAAGAGGGTCATCAAAGGCCATCATGGGATCACCACGATTTGTTCCTTGCCCCTGCGGGCCATCCTGATATTCTCAGGCTGGAGTCTGTCAAATCATCCGTGTTGGCGCACGGGGGTGATCCCGCAAAGCGGCATGTTGACCCGTTTGGCATGCCGCTTTGCTTGTCCTGGCTTGACAGCCTGTTTCTGAACAGGCTGCAATCGTGTTGTCCATGGTTGTTCATCTCATCGAAGTCAACGGAAAAGATCTCGATGCGTCTCGCTGGCGTCCAGCGCAACAGCGGAGAGGATGGCAGATTTCATGGAGCCCGTAAGCAATCCCCGACCGCCGCATCCCCGATGAAGATAGGCTATCTGCGAGCGGGATTCACTCCGCCACAACTGCTGGGCCCATTCGACGATTATGTCGAACTGTTCCGCCGGGTCTTTGCCCGGCACTGGCCCGAGGCTGTCCTGCGGCTCTATGAGGTGCAGCGGCTGGAGCTGCCTCGGTCCCCGGACGAGTGCGATGTCTATCTCTGCTCCGGCTCCTCCAGCTCGGTGTTCGATCCGGAGCCCTGGATTCCGCCGCTGCTCGACATGACCCGCCGGATCGTGCAGGCCGGCCGGCCCTTCCTCGGCATCTGCTTCGGCCATCAGCTCATCGCCCAGGCCCTGGGCGGCCGGGTCGAGCGGGCCACGGGCGGCTGGGGCCTGGGGGTCAAGACCCTGCAGATCACGGAGCATCTGCCCTGGATGACCCCGAAGCGCGACGTGGTGCGCCTGCATTTCTGCCATCAGGATCAGGTGGTGCGGCTGCCTCCGGGAGGGCGGGTGATCGGCGTCACCGGGCATTGTCCGGTCGCCGCCCTGGCGGTGGGGCAGCATTGCCTCGGGATTCAGGGCCACCCGGAGTTCGACCGGGACCTGATGACCGCCCTGCTGGACCTCCTGGACAAGACTGTGGCCCCAACGGTCATGGCGCAGGCCCGGGAGAGTCTGGCCATGGACGTGGACAACGATCTGCTGGGTCGTTGGATGGGAACTCTTTTCAGGACCGGCTGCGCTCCCGGCGGCTGATCGGACCGGGTGGCGCGGCGAGAACCGCCCATCGCGCCCGCCTCCCGACCGACGGCAGGTCCGGGTGACCGGTTACAGCTCGGTCAGGACCTCCACCCCATAGGGTGTCACCAGCACGGTATGCTCGAACTGGGCCGAGAGGGAATGATCCTTGGTGACCACGGTCCAGTTGTCCGGCAGGTGCTTGATGGCCGCCTTGCCCAGGTTGACCATGGGTTCGATGGTGAAGATCATGCCCGGCAGCAGTTCGGCACCGGCGCCGGCCTTGCCGTAGTGGAGAACGGCGGGCTCCTCGTGAAAGGAACGCCCGATGCCGTGACCGCAATATTCCCGCACGATGGAACAACGGTTCTGTTGGGCATGGGTCTCAATGGCGGAGCCGATGTCCCCCAACCGGCCTCCGGGACGGACCGCCTGGATTCCCAATTCCAGGCATTCCCTGGACACCCGCATGATCTTGCCGGCCTTGAGGGGCACCGTGCCCACGGGGAAGGTCTTGCTGGTATCGCCATGAAAACCGTCCAGGTAGGTGGTGATATCAACGTTGATGATGTCGCCCTGCTGCAGCACGCGATCACCGGGAATGCCGTGGCAGACCTGCTGGTTGACCGAGGTGCAGATGGACTTGGGAAAGCCCCGGTAGTTGAGGGGACTGGGAATGGCACCGTGGTCGGTGATGAACTGGTGGCAGATGTCGTTCAGCTCACCGGTGGTGATGCCCGGCTGAATGTAGGGTTCGATCATCTTGAGGGTGGCCGCTGCCAGTCGGCAGGTGCGCCGCATCCCGAGGATCTCTTCGGGGGTCTTGATGTGGATCATCCAGGTCGATCTCCATGGGCGCTTTTCCCCGCAGGACCACTCCTTCCGGCCCCACCCGGCAGGGATGGGCGAGGAGTTCCACCCCCGCCCGGTGGACCTGGACGAGGGTTGCGGCGTAGAGGGGATCAATGGACCAGGCCGGTCGCATGATGCGGCAGTCTTCCCGCTGAACGACGAATAATAACACTCCCCGGTGCCCCGCCGCCACCGCCTGCCGCAGGGCCAGCAGATGCCGGGTGCCCCCGCTGGGTCACCGCATCGGGGAACTGGGCCGCCTCTCCCTGGGCCAGGGTGACGCATTTGACTTCCAACCAGCAGAGGGAGCCGTCCGGGGCGGCGAGGCGGAAATCCAGGCGGCTGTGGGTATCGAAGAAGACCTCGGCGCGGATTTCCCGATAGTCGGCCAGGGCCGCGATGGACCCGGCCTCCAGGGCCTGGCGCACCACCTGGTTGGTGCGGTTGGTGTTGATGGCCACCCAGGTGTCGTTCACCCGCACCTGCTCCCAGGTCAGGGGCAGCTTGCGCCGGGGATTGGCGGCCAGGGACAGCCGCACCGGGCTGCCAGGCTCCTGCAGGCCCAGCATGGAGCCGGAGTTGGGGCAATGGGCGGTGACGGTGCTGCCGTCGGCCAGGGTGATGTCGGCCAGGAACCGTTGGTAGCGCCGGATCAGGGTACCGGCCAGCAGGGGAGGGGAGGGCGACATGGCAATGAGCGCATTATGGAGTTCGAACCCCGCGGATTCAAGCCAGGGAGATGCTCGGCTCAGGTCGCGTTGACTCGATGGCCGGTTCGGGATATAAATCGGCCTCACATCAACCAGACGAACGCAGTGCCGGAGAGCCACCCCAGGGCTCTTTTTTTGCATGGAGCCCGGCCCACGCGGAGACGGGACATCGTGAGTGAAGCAGCGGTCAATCGGGCAGGACCGGCGGTGCTGGTTCTGGAGGACGGCACCACCTTTCGGGGCCGCGCCCTGGGCGCGGTGGGCAGCGATGTCGGGGAGGTCTGCTTCAACACCTCCATGACCGGCTATCAGGAAATCATGACCGATCCTTCCTATGCCGGTCAGATCGTCACCATGACCTACACCCAGATCGGCAATGTGGGGATCAATCCCGAAGACATGGAAGCCGAACGACCCCGCATCCGGGGCTTCGTCATCAAGGAGTCCTCCCGCATGCCCTCCAATTGGCGCCAGCGGGAGGACCTGGACAGCTTTCTCAAGCGCTGCGGCATTCCCGCCATCGAGGGCATCGATACCCGCCGCCTGGTGCGGCTGCTGCGGGACCGGGGTTCCCAGCGGGGGGTGATCGCCTCCGGGGATCCGGACCCCGGGCCCCTGGTCGAGCGGGCCCGGGCCTGGCCGGGCCTCCAGGGCATGAACCTGACCAACGAGGTCACCTGCGCCGAACCCTATGTGTGGCAGGAAGGCCTGTGGCGCCTGGAGGGCGGCCATCCGCTGCTGGCCGATGACGCGGGTCGGAACCATGTGGTGGTGATGGACTTCGGCGTCAAGCGCAATATCCTGCGTTCCCTCGCCCAGACCGGTTGCCGCCTGACCGTGGTGCCCGGCACCACCAGCGCCGAGGCCATCCTGGCCTATGGGCCGGATGGGGTGTTCTTCTCCAACGGTCCCGGCGATCCGGATGCGGTGACCGAGGGCATCCAGACCATCCGGGATCTGCTGGATCAGGACCTGCCCCTGTTCGGCATCTGCCTGGGCCACCAGATGCTGGCCCTGGCCCTGGGGGGCCGCACCGAGAAGCTCAAGTTCGGCCACCGGGGCGGCAATCATCCGGTGCAGAACCTGGCCACCGGTCAGGTGGAGGTGACCAGCCAGAACCATGGATTCGTGGTGATCGAGGATGCCCTGCCTCCGGACGTGCGGGTCACCCACCGCTCCCTGTTCGACGGCAGCGTGGAAGGCATCAGCCTGGAGGGCCGGCCGGTCTTTTCGGTCCAGTACCACCCGGAGGCCAGCCCCGGACCCCACGATTCCCACTATCTGTTCCGCCAGTTCGTCGATCTCCTGCGCCGGTAGCCCCATGCCCAAACGCACCGATATCCAGAAAATCCTCCTCATCGGTTCCGGGCCCATCGTCATCGGCCAGGCCTGTGAGTTCGACTACTCCGGGGTCCAGGCCTGCAAGGCTCTCAAGGAGGAGGGGTACCAGGTGATCCTGGTCAACTCCAACCCCGCCACCATCATGACCGATCCGGAGCTGGCCTCCCGCACCTATGTGGAGCCCATCACCCCGGCCATGGTGGAGGACATCATCCGGCAGGAACGGCCGGATGCCCTGCTGCCCACCATGGGCGGGCAGACCGCCCTCAACCTCTCCATGACGCTGGCCGATTCCGGGGTGTTGGAGAAGTATGGGGTATCCCTCATCGGCGCCTCCCGGGAGGCCATCGCCAAGGCCGAGGACCGGGAGCAGTTCAAGCTGGCCATGGCGCGAATCGGCCTGGAGACGCCGCGGTCCGCCTTCGCCCATTCGTGGGAGGAGGCCAAGGCGGGGCTGGAAACGGTGGGATTTCCGGCCATCATCCGTCCCAGCTTCACCCTGGGGGGCACCGGGGGAGGGGTCGCCTACAACCTGGAAGAGTTCGAGGAGATCGTCCGTCGGGGCCTCGATGCCTCTCCCACCACCGAGGTGATGGTGGAGGAGTCGGTGCTGGGCTGGAAGGAATTCGAGATGGAAGTGGTCCGGGACCGGGCCGACAACGCCATCATCGTCTGCTCCATCGAAAACCTGGACCCCATGGGGATCCACACCGGGGACTCCATCACCGTCGCCCCGGCCCAGACCCTGACCGACAAGGAATACCAGCTGATGCGGGACGCCTCCATCCGGGTCCTGCGGGAAATCGGGGTGGATACCGGCGGCTCCAACGTGCAGTTCGCGGTCCATCCCGACACCGGGCGTCTGGTGATCATCGAGATGAATCCCCGGGTGTCCCGGTCCTCGGCCCTGGCGTCCAAGGCCACCGGCTTTCCCATCGCCAAGGTGGCGGCCAAGCTGGCGGTGGGCTACACCCTGCCGGAGATCATGAACGATATCACCCGGGTCACCCCGGCCTCGTTCGAACCGACCATCGACTATGTGGTCACCAAGATCCCTCGGTTCACCTTCGAGAAATTCCCCCAGGCGGAACCGGTTCTGACCACCCAGATGAAATCGGTGGGCGAGGTGATGGCCATCGGGCGCACCTTTCAGGAATCGTTCCAGAAGGCCCTGCGCTCCCTGGAGACCGGCCTGGACGGCCTGAACGAAGTGTTGGATCCTGGCCTGTCCGAGGAGGACCGGCTGGTGCGCATCCACAAGGAATTGAACCATGCCGGCCCGGACCGGATCCTCTACCTGGCCGAGGCGTTTCGCCATAGCTGGAGCCTGGAGCAGGCCTTCCGCGCCACCGCCATCGATCCCTGGTTCCTGGAGCGGATCCGCAACATCGTGGACGTGGAGGAGAGTCTGCGGGGCCGCTCCCTGGAGAGCCTGCCCGCCTCCGCAATGCGCAATCTCAAGGAGATGGGCTTTTCGGACAACCGCCTGGGACGCCTGCTGGGCAGTACTGGCAATGCCGTCCGGGCGGCCCGCCAGACGATGAACGTGTTGCCGGTCTACAAGCGGGTGGACACCTGCGCCGCCGAGTTCGCCGCCCAGACCGCCTATCTCTATTCCACCTACGAGGAGGAATGCGAGGCCGCGCCCTCCACCCGCAAGAAAATCATGATCCTGGGCGGCGGTCCCAACCGCATCGGGCAGGGTATCGAGTTCGACTATTGTTGCGTCCATGCCTCCTTCGCCCTGCGGGACGCGGGTTACGAGACCATCATGGTCAACTGCAACCCGGAGACGGTCTCCACCGATTACGACACCTCCGACCGGCTCTATTTCGAGCCCCTCACCCTGGAGGACGTGCTGGCCATCGTGGCGGTGGAGCAGCCCGACGGGGTGATCGTCCAGCTCGGCGGGCAGACGCCCCTCAAGCTGGCCACCGCCCTGGAAGCGGCGGGGGTGCCCATCATCGGCACCACTCCCGATGCCATCGACATGGCCGAGGACCGGGAACGGTTCCAGCAACTGCTCATCCGGCTGGGACTCACCCAGCCGCCCAACGGCCTGGCCCGCTCGGAAGCCGAGGCGATCCGGGTGGCCGCCCGGGTGGGATATCCGGTGGTGGTGCGTCCTTCCTATGTGCTGGGCGGCCGGGCCATGGAGATCGTCTACGACGAGACCGATCTGGACCGCTACATGCGCACCGCGGTGCGCGCCTCGCCCGATCATCCGGTGCTGATCGACCACTTCCTGTGCAACGCCATCGAGATCGACGTGGACTGCCTGGCCGACGGCACCACCGCGGTGGTCGGTGGGGTGATGGAACACATCGAGGAGGCGGGGGTGCATTCCGGGGACAGCGCCTGTTCCCTGCCGCCCTATTCCATCAGCCAGCGGTTGATCGACGAAATCGAACGCCAGACCCTGTTGCTGGCCGATGCCCTGCAGGTCAAGGGGCTCATGAACATCCAGTTCGCCATCCAGGACGCGGTGGTCTACATTCTGGAGGTCAATCCCCGGGCCTCGCGCACGGTGCCGTTCGTCAGCAAGGCCACCGGCGTGCCTTTGGCCAAGTATGGCGCGCGGGCCATGGCCGGGGAGACCCTGGCCGCCATGGGCATCGACAAGATTCCGCGTCCCGCCCATGTTTCGGTCAAGGAGGCGGTGTTTCCCTTCGAAAAATTTCCCAATGTGGATACCGTGCTGGGTCCGGAGATGAAATCCACCGGCGAGGTGATGGGGGTGGCCGACAGCTTCGGGGCGGCCTTCGCCAAGGCCCAGAACGGCGCGGGGGTGTTCCTGCCCCGGCCCGGGTCCCTGGGGCCGGAGAAGCGGGTGTTCATTTCCGTGAAGGTCGAGGACCGTCCGGCCATCGTGCAGCCGGCCCGGCGCTTGATCGACCTGGGTTTCCGGCTGTGCGCCACCCGGGGCACCGCCACCCACCTGAAGGGTGAAGGGCTGGAGGTGGAGATCGTCAACAAGGTGGTGGAGGGCCGGCCCCATGTGGTGGACCGCATGAAGAACGGCGAGATCGCCCTGGTCTTCAATACCACCCAGAACAAGCAGGCCCTGGCGAATTCCTTCACCTTGCGCCGGACCGCCCTGATGAGCCGCATTCCCTATTTCACCACGGTGGCCGGCATGGCCGCCGCGGTGGCGGCCATGGCCGCCATGGAAAAATCGGGCTTCCAATGCAAGGCATTGCAGGACTATTATCGAAACGGCTGATCCCAGCCTCCCGGAGTCCAGAGGGCCGGGCGGGAGTCGCCCGCCTTTGGCAACGCCGACAACCGGCCGGGCCGGTGGCGTCTGCCCGTGTTCGGCCGCGGGAGCGGTATCCACGGCGGGAGGATTTTGGGACACTTCCCCCATCCATGCAGGGTGACCGGAAATCCGGTTGTCCGACGGGACGAGATTCATGGCGCAAAAAATTCCATTGACCAAGGAAGGGGCCGAGATGCTCAAGGCCGAGCTGAAGCGGCGCAAGTCCGTGGAGCGGCCCAGGATCATCGAAGCCATCGCCGAGGCGCGGGCCCATGGCGACCTGTCCGAGAACGCCGAGTACGAGGCCGCCAAGGAACAGCAGTCCTTCAACGAGGGTCGCATTCAGCAGTTGGGGACTATCCTCGCCAATGCGGACATCATCGATACCAGCCGGATGAAGGGTGACCGGGTGGTCTTCGGCGCCAAGGTGACCGTAGCCGACGAACAGACCGACGAGCAGGCCACCTATGCCATCGTCGGCGCCGAGGAGGCCGACCTGGAACAGGGCAAAATCAGCTACACCAGCCCCCTGGCCCGGGCTCTGATCGGCAAGAGCGAGGGGGATTCGGTGGAGGTGCAGGCCCCGGGGGGCGTGCGCCACTACGAAATCCTGGAAGTCGGCTTCTGAATGCCGCGCCGGTCGGCCTCCAGTCAGGAATGGCTGCGGGAACGCCGGCGGGATCCCTATGTGCAGGCCGCCGCCCGGGATGGTTACCGCTCCCGGGCCGCCTACAAGCTGCTGGAGATCCAGGCCAGCATGCGTCCGCCCCTGATCGGCCCCGGGATGGGGGTGGTGGATCTGGGCGCCGCGCCCGGCGGCTGGACCCAGGTGGTGGCCCCCCTGGTGGGCAAGGCCGGCCGGGTGGTGGCGGTGGACCTGTTGCCCATGGCCCCGGTGGCCGCCACGGTGACGGTGATGCAGGGCGACTTTCTGGACCAGGATACCCTCGAACGCATCGTCACCCTGCTGGACGGCGGCGCCGATCTGGTCCTCTCCGACTTGGCCCCCAACATGAGCGGCATTGCGGTCGCCGATCAGGCCCGGGGTGAGCTGTTGGCCGAAAACGCCTGCCAGTTCGCCGCCCGGGTGCTGCGGCCCGGGGGCAGCCTGGTGGTCAAGTTGTTCCAGGGACCCGGTTTTCATACCCTGGTGCGGGAGGCCAAGACGGGATTTGGCCGGACCAAGGTGGTCAAACCCAAGGCCAGCCGGGGCCGCAGTCCAGAGCAGTACCTGGTCTGCCAGGCCTTCAAGGGCTGACGCATATTCCGGATCGAACCCCCTTTCAGAGCGGGAAGTCACCATGAAATTCCACAAGGCCGCCCTTACCTTCGACGATGTCCTGCTGGTGCCCGCCTACTCCGAAGTGCTGCCCCGGGATGTGGATGTCAGCACCCGTCTGACCGCCAAGATCAGGTTGAGCATTCCGCTGATTTCCGCCGCCATGGACACGGTGACCGAATCCCGGGCCGGCATTGCCATGGCCCTGGAAGGCGGCCTGGGCATTATTCACAAGAACATGTCGGCGCGGGAACAGGCCCACGAGGTGCGTACCGTCAAACGCTACGTCACCGGCATGGTGGTGGATCCCTGGACCATCCGACCCGACGCCACCCTGCGCAACGCCCGGGAGATCATGGCCAGCCATCACATCTCCGGCATTCCGGTCACCGAGGCCGACGGTCGGCTGGTGGGCATTCTCACCAACCGGGATGTGCGCTTCGCCACCGATCCGGACCAGCTGGTGGGCGAGCTGATGACCCGTAAGGAGAACCTGGTCACCGTGGGGGTGGGGGTGGAGATGATGGAAGCCCAGCGGCTGCTCCACCAGCACCGCATCGAGAAACTGCTGGTGGTGGACGACGCCTTCCGCTGCGTGGGCCTGATCACCGTCAAGGACATCGAAAAGGCCCAGGCCTATCCCAAGGCCTGCAAGGACGACACCGGCCGGCTGCGGGTGGGGGCCGCCGTGGGGGTCAACCGGGAGGACCAGCGCCGGGTGCAGGCCCTGCTGGAGGCCGAGGCCGACGTGCTGGTGGTGGATACCGCCCATGGCCACAGCCAGGGGGTGATCAACATGCTGCGCTGGATCAAGGCCCATCACCCGGAGGCCCAGGTGATCGCCGGCAACGTGGCCACCGCCGAGGGCACTCGGGCGCTGATCGACGCCGGCGCCGACGCCATCAAGGTGGGCATCGGCCCCGGCTCCATCTGCACCACCCGCATCGTCTCCGGGGTGGGGGTGCCCCAGATCACCGCCGTTCACGACTGCGCCCAGGAAGGCGACAAGTCGAACATTCCGGTCATCGCCGATGGCGGGGTGCGGTTTTCCGGCGAGGTGGCCAAGGCCATCGCCGCCGGGGCCTCCAGCGTCATGCTGGGGTCGATGTTCGCCGGCACCGACGAGGCCCCCGGAGAGGTGTTCATCTACCAGGGCCGCAGCTACAAGACCTACCGGGGCATGGGCTCCATCGCCGCCATGGCCAAGGGCAGCAAGGACCGCTACTTCCAGAGCGACACCGCCAACGAGAAGCTGGTTCCGGAGGGGGTGGAGGGACGGGTGCCCTACAAGGGGCCGGTGGCCACCATCATCCATCAGATGGTGGGCGGGCTGCGCTCGGCCATGGGCTACACCGGCTGCGCCGACATCGAAACCCTGCGCAGCAAGCCGTCCTTTCTGCAGATCACCAGCGCCGGGCTGCGGGAATCCCACGTCCACGATGTCACCATCACCAAAGAGACCCCCAACTACCGGCTGGATTGACCCATGGCGCCCCCCGCGACGGTTGACGGACACCGCGAAAAGATCCTCATTCTCGACTTCGGCTCCCAATACACCCAGCTCATCGCCCGCCGGGTGCGGGAGGCCCATGTCTATTGCGAGATCCATCCCTATTCCATGACCCTCGACGCGATGCGCGCCTTTGCGCCCCGGGGCATCATCCTCTCGGGGGGGCATCAGTCGGTGTATGCCGACGGGGCGCCGGCGCTGGAGCCCGAGATGTTCCGACTGGGGGTGCCCATCCTGGGCATCTGCTACGGCATGCAGCTCATGGCCCGCCATTGCGGCGGCACGGTGGCGGCGTCGAACCGGCGCGAATACGGCCCGGCCCTGGTGACCAGCCTGCCGGACTGTGGCGAGCTGTTCCGGGAGTTCTTCCAGGAGACACCCACCCAGGTGTGGATGAGCCACGGCGACCATGTCACCGCCCTGCCGCCCGGCTTTCGGGTGGCGGGCCGTTCGGACAACGCCCCGGTGGCGGCCATGTTCGACCCCGAGCGGCATCTCTACGGGGTGCAGTTTCATCCCGAGGTGAATCATACTCCCCGGGGGGAGTCCATCATCGACCGCTTCGTGCGGGGCCTGTGCGCCTGCCAGGGGCTGTGGACTCCGGGCCATTTCATCGATTGGGCCGTGGACCATGTGCGCGCCACGGTGGGCGGTGACCAGGTCATTCTGGGGCTGTCCGGCGGGGTGGACAGCTCGGTGACCGCCGCCCTGGTGCATCGGGCCATTGGCGACCAGTTGACCTGCGTGTTCGTGGACAACGGCCTGCTGCGCCTCCACGAGGGCGATGAGGTGATGGCCACCTTCGCCGAGCATATGGGTCTGAAAGTGATCCGGGTCGATGCCCAGGAGGAGTTCATGGCCAACCTGGCCGGCGTGACGGACCCGGAGCGCAAGCGCCGGATCATCGGCCATACCTTCATCCGGGTGTTCGAGCGGGAGGCCCGTCGGATCGACGGCGCCCGCTGGCTGGCCCAGGGGACCATCTATCCCGATGTCATCGAATCCGCCGGCGCCAAGACCGGGGTGGCCACAGCCATCAAGTCCCACCACAACGTGGGCGGGCTGCCCGAGGACATGGGCCTGGCCCTGCTGGAACCCCTGCGGGAGCTGTTCAAGGACGAGGTGCGCCAGGTGGGGGAGGAGCTGGGGCTGCCCCACCGCATGCTCTACCGCCATCCCTTCCCCGGCCCCGGCCTGGGGGTGCGGATCCTGGGCGAGGTGAAGCCGGAATATGCCGACTTGTTGCGCCAGGCCGATGCCATCTACATGGCGGAACTCCATGCCTCGGGCCATTACGAGCGCATCAGCCAGGCTTTTGCCGTCTTTCTGCCGGTGCGCAGCGTGGGGGTGATGGGCGACGGCCGCACCTATGAATACGTCATCGCCCTGCGGGCGGTGGAAACCAAGGACTTCATGACCGCCGCCTGGTATCCCATGCCCTATGAACTGCTGTCCCGCATCGCCAACCGCATCATCAACGAAGTGTCCGGCGTCAACCGGGTGGCCTACGACATCACCTCCAAGCCACCGGGAACCATCGAGTGGGAGTGAGTGATCGTGGCAACCGCGGAGCGGCTTCCATCGGTGAAGGGTGGAGGCCGGCAGGGTATCCGATAAGTGTCATAAGACGAGCGCCCGTTGGAGATCGTCATGTTCGAAGGCGCTGGCCATGCGGTTGATTTCGGCGGACCGGGCGCCGGCCTTCTTCGCGGTTTCCCTCCAGGTCGTGGTCACTGTCGCGACCTCTTTGATGATGGCGCGCGCCGGGGCGGGGCCGAGACCGAAATAGTCCGCAGCCGCCTCGAGCAGGTCGATGGAGCAGGTTCCCTCGTCGAGATCGATGTTCGTCGTCAGGACCCGGGCCTTGAGGTCGGTCGGCACGGGGTTGAGATCATAGGCCGGGGAGAGCGACCAGCCCGCCTTGCCGAGCCAAAGAAAGCCATGGTTGCGGAGATGATCATCGACATTCGAGATCAGCACGTTGAAAACGACACGACGGTAGAGCGCCTGGGCGTCGGTCTTCGCCTGGGCGCCGTGCCGGGTGAGCGCATCGACGATTTCGGGATAACTGCCGCGCGCGCCGTCCTTCGATCCCGTCATCGCCATTGCGGAGAGGAACGGGATGCGAGTGGCGCCGGCCCGGTCGAAACGCCTCGACAGGAATACCGCCTTGCCGCCGACGCGCAGCAAGGCGTGGGAAGGCGTTGCAATGCCGGCGCGTTCGGCGAGCCGCAACGCGATCTCTTCCCAGGTCTCCATGCTGTAGTCGTCGGTTTCTTTCGGAAATTTTGCGATGGCGAGGTGGCCGTGTCCATCGATGACCGATGCCTTGGGGCGCGCGCCGCCGAGCGATGATCCCGGTGCAAAGATGAGCTGCAGATCCGTGTCCGTTTCCTCGTCGCGAAGGAGGCGCTCGGTGACCTGGAGGAGACGGCCGAGTTCGATCAGGGCGGGGACGCCGGTGCGAATCGGGGCTTGGAACACCTCCTCGCCCGCCCGGCGCAAGCGGAGCGCACCAAGACGGGTCTCGTCCGCCACGCCGAGAAGATAGTCGCTTTCGGCGAGGGTTCTGACCGCGCGCCCCTCGCGCTCGGCCAGGCGCCGTTCGGCGCGCTGCATGAGGCGACGTCCCCAGGTGTCGGGCGCCGAGTCGCCGATGGACCCGAAGAGGGCTCGACCGGCCGGGGGTGCAAAGCCACCGCGGGTCAGCGCAAGGGCGGGTTCGATCGAAAAGCGATCCGGATCGGCGAGCCATTCGGGCGCGTACTCGAAGACGACGGTCTCGTTCCCGCGCACTCTGTGGCTCCGGGCCAAACCCACCGGGCGCGTGCATCCTTCGAGATCGATGTGGACTTCGATCTCAGTCATGGTCCGGAGGTCTCACTGGGCGTTTGCCGCGGACCCGTTTCGGCAGCTCGGCGCTGGCCAGGGCCTGGCCGACGCTGTCGCGGCTGATATCGGCGATCTCCCCCAGACCATCGAGAAGGCCGAGTGCCTGCAGAACCGCGGCATAGATGCCGATGCCCACATGGGCGTCACCGGCTTCGATTCTCTGGAGGGTTGAACGCGACGTGAAGGCACGCTCGGCCACCACCGCCATGGGCAGTCGCCGGCGACGACGGGCGTCCTGGATATCCGCGCCCAGCTTGCGCAGGACGCGCCGCACGGCGGCGGGGGGATGGTGTGGTGTGGGCATTTGTACTCTTCGCGCTGCTTGATGAAGGTTTATGTAGCATGAAGATTACAATCTGTCCAGTGCCAAGGGTAAGGCGGCAGGAGGGGGGGGAAGGTGGCATGGCATTGCTTGACGGTAATCACGTACAGCGTTACTATTTTAAGGAATGGCAATCAAGACCTTCAAATGTGCCGAGACCGGAGCCCTGTTCGAGCTGCGGCGCGTGAGCAGATTTGCGACGATTGAACATCCGGCATTGCGTAAGCTCAAGCAGCTTGATTTGGCGCGACGTATCGAGGATCTGCGTGCCCCCCTGGGAACCGGCTCGAACAGCTAAAGGGTGATCGCGCAGGACAGTGGAGCATCCGTGTGAATGATCGTTTCCGCATCTGCTTCCTTTGGACCGGCACGGACGTCGAAGATGTGGAGATCGTCGGCTACCACTGACGGGGACCGATATGGGCGGGAAACTGCAACCCGTTTCGCCGGGAGAGATGTTGGCGGAAGAATTCCTGAAGCCGCTGGGCCTGAGCAATTACCGGTTGGCAAAAGAGATCGGCGTGCCCGCGCAGCGCATTGGCGAGATTCTCGCAGGCAAGCGGGGCATTACCGCCGATACCGATCTGCGTTTGTGCCGTTTCTTCGGACTTTCGGATGGCTGGTGGCTGCGGCTTCAGGCCGATTACGAGATCGAGCTGGCGAAGACGGCGTTGGGGGACATTCTGGCCGGGATCAAGCCTTGGAATCCACCGGCCGACGTGAAGGCGCCGGCGTCCTGAGACGCTGATGGAACGCTTGAGCGTCCTGTATCATGACGGGAACGACCGGGACTGTTTGGATGAATCCCTCCATTTTTTGGCAATCTCGATGATATTCGAGGGGAAGTGAGGCGGACGTGGTCCTTGCCCAGGTGGGTGATCCGGATCCCCGGCCCGCCCGGGTGGGTGATCTGGATCCGGGTGAAGTCCGCCGGCGCCTGCGGGGGCCGGGATTGCGCTGGGCCAGCGGGCCGTTTCACATTCACCTGCACGCCCCGGTGCCGGAGCTGGAACGCCCCCTGCTGACCCTCTACGGCAGCCACCCGCTGCTGTCGCCGCCCTGGGAAGAAATCGCCGATTTCCACATCCGCCTCGACCGCGGTCGGGGGCTGCGGCGCTGGTATCGTCCCCAGGTGTTCTTCCGGGCCAGCGGGTCGACTTTCTTCTCGATTTTGGCGCCGTTTCCCCTGGATCATGCCTTTCCGCTGTTCGAGTGGGGCCTGAACCTCTGCATCGCCGCCCGGGCCAACCAGTTCCTGATCCTGCATTCCGGCGTGATGGCCCGGGGCGACCAGGCCGTGCTGCTGTCCGGCACTCCTGGTTCGGGCAAAAGCACACTGTGCGCGGCCCTGGCTCTGCGCGGCTGGCGATTGCTGTCGGACGAGTTCGCCCTGCTGCGCCCCGCCGATGGTCGGCTGCAGCCGGTGGTGCGGCCCGTGGCCTTGAAGAATGCCTCCATCCCGGTCATCCGTGCCTTTGCACCCGGGGCGGTGCTGGGGCCGGTCTATCCAAACACCCGCAAGGGGACCGTCACCCACCTGCAACCGTCCCCCGCCAGCGTGGCGGCGGCCCTGGAGACCGCCCGCCCCCTGGCGATGATTTCGCCCCGGTTCCAGGCCGGTGCCGCCCTGGCCTGGCACAGCCTGTCGCCCCGGGACGGCTTCATTCATCTGGCCCGCAACGCCTTCAACTACGAGGTGCAGGGCGCCCAGGGGTTCCGGGCGATTCGCCGTCTGGTGGCCGAATGCGCCCTGCTGGAGCTGACCTATGGCGACCTGGAGGAGGCCGTGACCGCCATCGATGCGCGGATGAGCGCCCTGGCCGCCGGGGGGAGAGCGGCATGAATCCCGGACCGGCGGCCATTGCCCTGCTGACCCGGGTATTTCGGGAGCCGACGCTCTATCCCGCACTGCCGGTGGCACAGCGGGATCGGGTGCTGCGGCTGGCCCGTCGGGCCCGGGTGCTGGGCAGCCTGGCGGTACGCCTGGAGGAAGCCGGTTGCGCCCCGGTCCTGTCCACCCGGGAGCGGGATCATCTGGAAGGGGCTGTGATGCAGGCGCAGGAGCATCACCGCATGCTGCATTGGGAGGTGGACCGCATCGGCCGGGCCCTGGCCGAGCTGCCCGGCCCCCGGGTGCTGCAGAAAGGGGCAGGTGG